>JAAYZF010000354.1 GCA_012514975.1 bacterium | reverse complement strand
GACTGGAGTCGCGGCCTACCACGCGAGCATGCTGACGCGTATCCGCCGCGGTCGCATGCAGGTCGGCGTGCGGGATACACGCGTCCGCCGGCGAATCCGGCCTCGAAGAGGCCAGCCACATTCGCCTGTGTGGCGCCGCCGATCCGTGAACATCCGCCCGATTCCAGCTCAGCGTTTTCTGGCCGCGAAGAAGAGCGCCGACAACGCGACAACCGCCGCTGCCGCGGGCTCGGGCACGACATCGAGCACGAGCATCGGGCGGCGTGTCTGGTAGTCCTGGTTGTCAGCGCCGAAGAGGATGTAGTTTTCACCGCCGGCGGTTTCGGCGTCAGTGCTGCGCAGGATGAAGCTGAACGGCTCGCCCGCGTCAACAGCGGTCTGCACCGCCGACGCGATGCCTGCCTGGCCCGCATAGAGGGGCGTCTCGTTCACCGTGCCCGTGATCGAGAGCGTGACAAGAGGCGTCCCGTCGTACGCGCCGCCGGCAGTCCACGGCGTGCCATCGGCGCTCTGCAGCCACGTCACCCCGCTCGATGACGGCACGCTCCAGCTCCCGATTCCTTCCACGAAATCCGTGTCGAGCAGGTGCACCTGCACGCTAGCCACCGAGCCCGCTTTTGCCACGGCGCGGAGTTTGAGGACGGCGTTCGTGACAATCGCGCCCGGCGGCAGGTTCGTGATGAGGAAGGAATACACCGCGCGACATGTGCCGCCTGACAACGCCGACGAGCCGACGTGCAGCAGATCTGCCGCGCCGAAGTTGTTGCTCGGAAGGGCCGAGGCGATCATCGCGCCGGGCTGTTCGTACCCGAGGATGTTCTCGCGGTAGACTTTCCGCGGCACGAGCGCGACCGAGTAGATCGACGTGCCGGCAGTGACGAACAGCTTCTCGAGATTCGCGCCGAAGCGGGTGGCGTTCCAGCACTGCTCGGGGATGGCAACGGCATCATTGCTGACACCGTCCTCGTTGAACACGCAGATCCGTCTGCCTTCCCAGTTGCATATGAAGACATTGCCTGCGTCGTCAAGCGACATGCCATCGCACCTGATGCGATGGAGGAGCTTGCGGTCGGTGATAGTGCCGTCCATCTGGATGCGGTAGAAGAGGGTGCTTCTCCCCTGGTCGTCGCCGACATAGAGGCGCTTGCCGTCAGGGGTGCCTATGACGCCGTTGGGCTGCATGGCGCCGCTGTTGAGCCGCGTGGCCTGGTTGGTGCCCGGGGCGAGATAGTAGACGTGGCTGCCGGCCTGCGGCCCGCCATTCCACGGCCAGTTCGGGTCGCTGAAATACACGCCGCCATCCGGCGCGACCCAGATGTCATTGGGCGTGTTGAACGATGCGCCGTTGTAACTCGTCACGAGGGGCGTCATCACCGTGTTCGGCGCATAGGTTGCGACGCGGTGGACCGTCTGCTCGGCGGCGTAGAGCATTCCGTTTGTATGGAACCAGAGGCCGTTGGCCCCTCCCGTCTGGTTCGTCCAGGTGACCAGCGTGCCGCCGCTTGTCCAGATGCGGATCGTCGAGACGTTGCGATCCGAGAAATACACATTGTCGTTTGCATCGCGCGCGGGCCCCTCGGGCGAGGCGATGCCCGACGCGAGTTTCTGCGGCGTAACGCCGGCGGGAAAGACGCCTGCATGAGCGGCAGACGAGAAGAGTGTCGCGCAGAGGGCGCAGAGCGTCAAGGGGGACAGGTTCCGGGTTCTGGATATCATTGAAAACTCCTTTTAATTAAAGTATGGATGCCGTGTGTTCCCTATCCCGCCTTTCTGCCGACGGCGCCGGCGTAGAGGGCGATTTCGTGTTCCCCATCGAGCCCGAGCGCCGCGTTGAGCGCTGCATCGTCGAACGAGCCGATGGCGCATGCGCCACAACAGATCGACTCGGCGGCGAGGTAGAGATTCTGGCAGATGTGGCCTGCATCGAGGAAAAGGTACCGCCAGCCGCGAGCGCCGAAGCGCCAGGTCATCCGCTCGGTCACGGCAAGCCAGATGAACACCGCCGCGCTGTTCTCGATCAGGTGGATGTTCCTGAATGCCTCGACAATTGCATCGATGCGCGCGGTGTCAGTGGTGACAGCGGCCAACTGGTGTTTCGAGGCGATGAAGCGGTACAGGCCGGGCGTGACGCCGTCAACGTTGTTCGCAAGCACAAGCGTCTCGAACGCGTGGGCGCCACCGGCTGATGGAACGGTGCGGACGGTCTTCTCGTTCGCGACGCATTTCTGCACGCCCTGTGTGCACCAGAGAAGGAACGAGAGATCGCGCAGCAGGAGCGGCTCGGGGCTGAACGTCCGAATGCTGCGCCGCGTGTTCACTGTCTTCAGCATGTCAACTGGCGCAGGCGGAAGCGACGCAGCGTCGGGCAGCGCGATCACGCGCGCGGATTCGTCCCATGGCATTTCGACGGGCGGCTGTGGCGCGCCCTGCTGTTTGCCCGTGGGCAGGCCTGACTGGCCTGAGTGCTTGATGAAGTCGTGTCCGTTCATTCTGGTGTGCGCAGGCCATGCCGGCGCTTTGGTGCTGCGCAATCGTGGTGATCTCGAGAGGAAGGAACGGCTACTTTGACTTTCCAAGGCCGAGCCTCGGCCACTCTTACTTACTCGATCGCGTCGTCCTCTTCCTCGACGGCGGCGTTGTGTTTCCCGCGCGTATCGCGGCCGAGAAGGACGCCGCGCTCGCTCGACTCGACGAACTGGATGAATTCGAGCACTTCCGGCAGGGGCGGCACGTCAGACTTGATGCGTTCGAGCGCATTCTTGACGCCAAGCCCCTCACGGTAAAAAATCTTGTGGACTTGTCTGAGCGCGGCGATGGTGGGCACCGTGAATCCCGCACGGCGCAGGCCGATGACGTTGATGCCGGGAACGGCGCCGTTGCGCCCGTTGACGATCATGAACGGCGGCAGGTCCTTCGATATCGCCGAGAGGCCCCACATCATCGCAAAGCGGCCGATGCGGCAGAACTGCCGCGCGGCCGTCAGGCCGGAAATGAAGCAGTTGTCCCCCACGCTCACGTATCCGGCGAGCAATGCGCAGTTGGCGAGGATGACCTTGTTGCCGAGCACGCAGTTGTGGCCGAGATGCGAGCTGACCATGAGCATGCACCCGTCGCCGATGCGCGTCTCGGAACCGGGCTTTGTGCCGACGTGGACGGTGACGCACTCGCGGATGAGATTCCCGTCGCCGATACGCAGGAACGACACGTCGCCCTTGAACCCGTAGTCCTGCGGCTCGCCGCCAAGGCAGGCGCCGGGATAGACGATGTTGTTCCTGCCCATTGTCGTGTGGCCCATGACGGTGCACTGCGACAGGAGACGTGTGCCCCCGCCGATCGAAACGTGCGGGCCGACAACGCAGAGCGGGCCGATGAACGCATCGCCGGCGATCTCAGCCTTCGGGTCGACAACGGCAGTTGGGTGTATGTGTGCCATGCTGTCCTTCGGCAATCAGGTGAACAATCCGCGTATGGTAGCAGTCAGCGGGTTAAAAGTCAAGAGAGCTGGTCAATTCCCATTGGTCGTTGGGCATTTGTCATTGGGCATTTGTCATTTGCCTCTCCCAGCCGCGTCCTTCCCGTCCGTTCCGTCCCTTTGGTCCCT
>JAAYZF010000353.1 GCA_012514975.1 bacterium | reverse complement strand
TCGTAGCGGCCGTTTTCGACGAGGCGGATGGTGTCGCGGAATTTCTGCACATAGCGGTCGTCGCCGTGTGCGGCGAGCGCCATGACCGTACCCTCCTCGAAATCCCGGAAGCCGAGATGACCGGTGACGAACGTGTAGATCATGCCGAGCGAATTGAAGACGTCGCTCTGCCAGAGACGTTTGATCTGGTTGCCGTGCCCGACATAGGTCGATGTCGCAGCGTCGTCGCCATAGCCGTCCATGACGAGGATGTTGGCCTCCTCGAAGGGCGAGACGAAGAAGATGGCAGCGTGGGCATGATGATGGCGTACGGGATGAAACGGCGGCAGCCGCTGGACTCCAAGCGCTCGGGTGAGTTTGTACTTCAGCGACTGATTGAGCGCGATGATGCTCGAGCGCTGGGCCGTGTTGGCACTGGGCCGCAGCAGATTGAGGCTCGAGGGCAGATTGCGCAGGATGGCCTTCATGAACGTCTGGCGCAGCACCGTCGCGTGCCACGGCGTCACGATGACGTCGATGCCGTCGGGCTTGAGCCAGCCGCCCTCGATTGCCGCAGCGAGCGCGGCCGCCGGAAAGCGCTGTGTGTGCTTGATGCGGCTCAGCCGCTCTTCCTCGATGACAAGGACCGGCTTGCCGTCCTCGACGATCGCAATGCCGCTGTCATGGGTTTCGCTCGCAATGCCTAGGATGCGCATGGGCGGCGGTCGTCGTCGCGTGACGCGGCGGCAGACAAGTGCGCTCGATCGCTGGTCATCCCCATTCCGCCATCTTGCCCGGCCAGCAAGCCGGCCGGCGACCCCGTATGCTCGCCGCTCATGCCCGGAATCTCAGGCAGGCTGCTGAAATACCAGACATCGGCGGCAACAGGCCATAATATTTGCGATGGACGGCGGCCAGTGCGGTCGTTGACGAAAGGCAGGTTGGATGGTGCACGCGCTCTACACGATGGCGCCTCGCCCTGCCGTGGCATTAGGGAGCTGGGTGAAGATGGGACTGGGCAGACTGGCAACAGGCCTCGTGCTGATGGCGGCAATGGCCGTCCCCGCGCTGGCGCAGAACCCGATAAAAGTCGGCGAGATCAATAGTTACAAGGTGATCCCGGCCTTTCTCGAGCCCTACCGCAAGGGTTGGGAGCTGGCCGTCGAGCAAATCAACAAGAGCGGTGGCATCAACGGCCGTCCACTCGAAATCATCTCGCGTGACGACAACGGCGCGCCGGGTGACGCCGTGCGTGCGGCCGAGGAGCTCGTAAGCCGCGAGGGCGTCGTGATGCTGACGGGCGGCTTCCTCTCGCACGTAGGGCTCGCCGTCGCCGACTTTGCCAAGCAGCGCAAGATGCCATTCCTCGCATCCGAGCCGCTCACGGACAAGATCGTCTGGGGAAACGGCAATGCGTACACCTTCCGCCTGCGTGCATCGACGTACATGCAGACGTCGATGCTGGTCGAGGAGGCGGTGAAGCTCAACAAGAAGCGCTGGGCGCTCGTCTATCCCAACTACGAGTACGGCCAGTCGGCTGTCGCTTCGTTCAAAGAGCTCATGACGGCGCGTCAGCCGGGTGTCGAGTTCGTCGTCGAGCAGGCGCCACCACTCAATCGCATCGACGCTGGTAGCGTTGCGCAGGCGGTGGCCGACGCGAAACCCGACGCGATCTTCAACGTCACGTTCGGCGGTGACCTTCAGAAGTTCGTGCGCGAGGGTACGACGCGCGGTCTCTTCAAGGATCGGGTCGTGCTGAGCGTGCTCGGCGGCGAGCCCGAGTACCTCGACCCGCTGCGCGACGAAGCGCCTGTCGGCTGGATCGTGACCGGCTATCCC
>JAAYZF010000352.1 GCA_012514975.1 bacterium | reverse complement strand
TTCGAGCGCCGGGATGTCCACTGGTTCAGTCTCCGTCTTGACGATGAACCAGGCGACGGGATTGAGATCAATGCCCACGACCGTGCACCCGAGCCGGAGCGCTTCGACGACCGTGGTGCCGCCGCCCATGAACGGATCGAGGATCACTTTGCCATTGGTATCCGTGTCGCTGGTGTGATCTTTGTAGAACTCGTCCATGATGAGCTGCGCGCCGGATGTGGCGGGCGTGCCGTCGGCGTTGAGGGGCAGGGGCTTGAGCGCGCCGAGCAGAATCGCGCGGAAGACGCACGAGGCACGGCGCGCGAACCACTTGTGCATCTGGTAGATCGGTTTGAACGCATTGCGTTCCGGCGCGGCCAGCCGGTTGATCTCGACGATGGGGAAACTGTCTTCGATGGCGCGTTTCATGATTGAAGGTCGTCGGGAGCACACACAATGAATCCGCGCAGGCGCTGGAAGGCCTTGTCGGCGGAGGCGATGGCATCGCAATTAAACCGGCGGGCAATGGCGACGAGCAGCGCGTCGTTCGTGAGGAGGCCGAACTCGCGCTGAACGGCCATGGCTTCGATCAAATCGGTGGGAATGGCCGGCTCGATACGCAGGCCCATGGCGAGGAACTCGTGCATCTGGCGCTGATAGTTGAGGAGCCGCTTGACAGCATCGGGTTTCTCTGCGAGGACTTGAGCCGGCATCGGCCGGTCAACTTCGCCGGTCTGGCGCGCTTCGATCAGCATCAGGGCATGCATGAGTTCAGCGGCCATAGGCATGGGCACGATGCCGGTGACGTCGCCGCGCGCGCAGCGGGCAAGCAGAGCGGCGCACTGCGGCGAAATCTGCTGATTGGCGTAGACGAGGATATTGGCGTCAAGGATGGCGACGTCCCCCGTGCGGATGTCGTGCAGGTTCATAGCGCGTTCATATCCTCCTGGAGAATCGCATCGATCTCAGCAAGGGCGAGGCCGCTGCGATGGCTGCAGAAGAGCTCGCAGGCCCGCAGGGTGTCGGTGCGGCCGCCGCGTTCGAGATAGGTTTGCAGTGCATCCTGGACGATATCGGCAAGAGGGCGGTGCTCACGCGCCGCGCGTTCCTTGACCGAGGCGAACAGGTTTTCATCAACGATGGTGCCTATTTTGCGTTTCATTGCTGTCAGACGCTGTAGTTATTGCTGTTCAAGCTCGATCCATGGGACGAGCATTTCCATCAGGGACATGCCGCCGTGGCGGTAGAGGAGATTCGCGGAATGGCCTTGCGGCCTGTTCTTAAGCCGGCCGCGCAGCATCACGAGCCGGCGGTCGGCTATGAGCTGGACGTCGCGCTCGATGCCTGGATCGGGCAGCGGCTCGTTGGCGGCAAAGACTTTGAAGCGGTCCTGGCCGAGCGCATCGCACATCGCGGTTGCGCGTGTAGCGGCGAGGCCTGCGCCGAGATAGGCGTACCCGTGGTCGCTGGTGATGATAATGCGGCGTCCGCGCGGCGCCTGCATGACGGTGTTCTTCCATGCGATGCCGAGGAGACTGCACATGGTCTCAAAGTGCCGGTCAAAGCGGGCTGAGCTGTCACGGTAGGTCACATCGGGAAAGGCGGACCAGATCAAGAGCCCATTGTGGTCACACGCGCCAATGTGTTGGGAAGAACTGACGTCGTTCAGGTAGAACGCCGTAATGCTCTTGTCCTTCAACTCGGCGCGCTGCGGCAAAAGTTTCGGTGTGACAGGTTTGCCGATGAGGCGTTGTTCGACGAATGAAAGCGTGTCGCTAGGCAAAGCGGCATAGCTTGTTCGCACCGGCGCAGCCACACGGCAGTGTGACTCGGCAGCGAGACTCAGAAGGAGCGGCACTTCGCGCAGCGAGAGGCCGTCGAAGACGACCATGACGGTAGACGCGTCCAGGCGCGGCGTGAGCAGACCGGTTGCGGCGGCAGCCGAGGCGAGTTCATCATAGACGCGCCAAGCGGCCGTTGCGAGCAATTCTTCCATGTGATGGACAAGCGATTCGCCTTCTTTGAGATAGTCGGCGGGCGCCAGCCGGCTGAAGCGGTCCGAGGACCAGACATCTGACAGCAACCAGCCCGCGAGCAATGGCAGCCGCGGTGCCGGTTTAACCAGTGCGTCAAGCGTTTCAGGAGTGAGCGTTTTCATCACGAACATCCATTTCGGCGCGGTAGTCGGCATCGGGATAGGACGGGAGCGATTCGGCCAGGCGCTCGACATCCGCCTTGGAGAACTCGCCGCGCTTGGTTATCACCAGATCAACGGTTATGTCGCCGAGCGATGAGAGCGTGCCGCGCAATCCCTGTGGAAGCGAGCCCAAGTCGGCATTGGATCGTTCCCACACGATGCAGAATGTGACCTTCGGGATGCGCGGATTGCCGGCGCCTGCGAGTTTCACGGCGACGTGCTGGCGCAGCTCGCCCACGCTTCGAGCGGAGGGCGTGGTGAGATGCTGAAGGCCAGGCGGTAGCGGCGTGGCGCTGCCTGGTTCGTCATCGTCGTTGCCATCGGGTGCTTCGGGCACCGTGGGCCCGGCTGGTGGCAAGGGCAGGTCGGGGGCCTGAGCCAGCTTGGGATCCTGAAACGGATCGTCAATCGTTGCCTCAGACAGCTCCGCGTCGCTCAACGAGGGCTTGCGACCGCAGGCTTCATCTCGCTCGTGACGGATGCCAATGGTTTTCTGGCGGCAGAGGTTGAACAATGCATCGCGCAGCGCGGTGTCAAACAGAGGCACGGGGAAACCAAGTGTTTCACGGTATTCCTGCTCGATCGATTTGACGCGGCGGCCACGCAGTGCGGGAAGCCGTTCGCGCAGGTGTTCCTCGAAGAGCTGGACGGGATAGAACTGCTGTTGGATTTTCTCACGGGCCTCGCGGTGGGATGACACGCCGCCGAGCGGTTCGAGCTCCACCTCATCGTCAGCAGGCGACTGGCCGAAGCGGTGAATGGCGGCAAAGACCAAGCCGGCTTTCTTGAACGTGCCCGTTATGGAATCCTTATTCTCCAAGGCAATGCGCGCGAACTGGCGCTTGCGGTCGGGTGAGTTTGTAGTGGTTTGGAGTTCAAGTGCAGCAATGAGATTCTGTGCCCACTTCAGGATGTCGCGGTTGGCGCAGGCATCGAAGTCTTTCGCGTTTGGTTCGAGCAGGACAACCAGATTCCGGTTGGACAGGCCATGATAGAGCTCGCGGCGCTCCTCGGGGCGCAGACGGCGCGGGGCGAGGACAAAGCGCACACGGCGTGCGTCGAGCAGTTTCACAGCCGCTTTCGCCTGGTCGCCATCGCGGAAGATGACAGCATCGCGGTCCCCAAAAACTTCTGCAGACCATAGCTCGAACGCTTTATCGAGTGCAGCCGACGCTGAAACGCCCAGCGATTTGTATTCGACTTTCGCGTAGGGTTTTTCCTCGGGGTCGAAGTAGTAGACACCTTCCTGCTCATGGAAATATGCGCCGAGTCTGTGAAAGGCGTGCAAGGCGGCGTCGAACTCATTGATGTCATCGCCGGGCTGCAGGACCTGGCGTGCAAGCGTATCTTTGTTCTGGCCACGGGTTTTGCCTGCGGCGGCAAGTGTGGCGAGGAGGATGGATGCGACGATGCGTTCGGCAAAGGGCTGATCGCGCAGACCATCGAGATCGCTGATGGCGCATGCGGTAAGGCGCTGCCCGGGGTCTAGGTCGGAAAGCATGCTCACTATGTCGCGCTGTGAAAGGGCGGCATCGGCCGTTGTCATGAGTACGCGCGACTTGGCGCAATACCTGACCAGCGCGCCAAGAAAGCCCAGGGCTCCGCGCGTGCCTTGAAACTGATTTCTGGCGTGTTCCTGTATGTGGTCGATGAGCTCAGGCGTGAACGGATAGGCGGCAGCGACCTGGCGGCCGTATTCATCGGACGTGGAAAGGCCTTTTGCTCGCCAGTAATTCTGGAAGCTGGCAACGACGCGCTCGATGGAGCGCTGGTCGCAGGTCGCGGCATTTTCAAAGAGGCGGTGGCGAACGATCTGCATGCGGTCTGCCGGGTCAGAAAAGCGAACATCAATGCGGGGAACACGTTTGAGCGTGGCACCTGGCTCGGTGAGCGCATCATAGACACTGGCGAAGACGGTGACGGTGGCATTGTCGCAGCGGCTGGCCTCTTCGGTAATCATCTGGAGGAAGTTCAGGTTCTGCGTCCGGCGGGCCTGATCGGCTATGCCCTGAATACCGCGCTCGAGTTCGTCCAGAATAAGGAATACATGTTTGCCGGCGACCACGCCGCGGAACTCGTCCAGATTGGGCGGCGCGTCGTTTGGGTGTGGTGGCGCGCCACATTCCTGCCACACCAGGGTCCAGAGCGCATCGAGCGGAAAATCCGTGTACTTGTGAGTAATCACCACCACATCAGATGGCAGGTCGCATTCGAGCTTGTGGGCTGAGAGCCAAGCCCGAGCCGCATCGCGATTTGTTGCAAGATGATGGACGAGGAGGAGCAAATGCGATTTGCCGCTGCCCTTATGTCCCTCAAAGAGAAAGAGGCCTGCCGTTGGATGGCCGCACGTGAAGCGCTCGTGCAGATGCTTCAGAACATGCTGGACATCGCTGCCAGCAAAGGTCAGTTCGAGGAATTCCTGGGGCTTGGCCTCGAGTCTTCTCTTCCCTTTGTCGCGGAGATTCTCGATGTCAACAATGCTGGAAACACCAACAGTGGTGAGCACGTCCTTACGCGGTTTGAGAATGTCACAGAAACTCATATAGCAGCCTCCGTTTTCGATACATCATACCAAATAGTTCATGATTTGTCAAGACTGGATAAGATATCTTGAAAATATCTTGAAATTAATATCATTGGCGCGGGAGGAGAGGTTAATGGCAGGCGCGTGAACCACCAGATGCCTATCGCACTCCAGTG
>JAAYZF010000351.1 GCA_012514975.1 bacterium | reverse complement strand
GTGCCGTTGAGATACGCGACGAAGCCGTCGTCATACCACATTTTCAGCACGACCGACTGCGCCTCGGAGAGGTCGGGCGCGGTGAACGGCACACGCATGTAGCACGTCGGCGCGATGTTGTACATGCTGGTCCGGAAATCTACGCCGATGAACGCCTTGAGATTCGGCTCGGCCGACTTGGCGTCATAGCCCGCGCTGGTCGTGCCCGTGCGCCATGACGCATCGTTGAACGTGCGCGCAGTCCACGTGAGGCCAAGCGTCCCGCTCGTCGGCACGATCGCCCGGCAGAAGACGCCTGTCGGGATGATCGCGTTCGTCGCCATGACCGTTTCCATCGGCAGCCCGTACGAGATGTCCTGCCTCTGCGGCGGGTAGCCGGGCCCGTAGGAGGACACGACGGTCACGCCGTCAGTAAGCACCAGCGCCAGGTATTCGCCGGCGGCGCCCAGTTTGAAATTCGCGTGAAGCTCCTTGCCAGGCACGCTCCTGTCCTTGCCTGAGGCGAATACCAGGAGATACCCGCCGCCCGGAATGTTCGTCGCCGGAAGTGTCCACCTCGCAAGCTCCCCGGGCGAGTCGGTGAGGAACCAGCCGGAGAGGTTGACCGCGCCGGGCCCGTCGTTGTAGAGTTCGAGCCAGTCGGAGCTGTCGCCATCCTCGTCGGACAGCGTCTTCGAGTTGGCCGCCATGAATTCGCTTATCATGACTCCGGCACACGCGGAGTCGTGAGAGATGACGTGGAACAACAACACGGCAGCCAGCGTCAAGGACGCACGTCGGGCGAAACGCAGAATGGATTCCTGGATCATATGCACTGTTCTTCTCCATGGTGGGCTTTCGAGCCCTGTTTATACCGTGAACGTGCCGCGATGCGCGGCACAGCATACCGCCTTGTGAAGAGGGGAAGCACGGCAAGCGCAAGCGCCGCCGCGGCAGGCTCAGGCACGGCCCATCCGGGCGTGCCGTATTCAGCCCCGCTGGGCTGCCAGCCGTCCCTCTTGCTCCATCCGGCCAGCGGCCCGCTCGGGTCGATGATCTCAAGCGACGAGCCCTGGCCGTCCGCCTCGGGATACCACGTGTCCGCGTAGGTGAAGCGAAGGACATCGCCGTACACAGCGTCGACGAGCGCCAGACGCTCGCCTTCGTTGGCGAGCGAGCCGCTGTATTCGCCGCCGATCGTCATCCCGTTCGTGTCGTACCGGGAGGCGAAGGCGGCGAGGTTGCGCACCAGCACCACAACACCGTCAGGCGGCACCTCGATTACCGGGGCGCCGAAGGCGAACGAGATGCCCTCGCTGAATGACAGGCCCGACAGTGTTGCCGGTGCGTTCGAGATGTTGCACAACTCGATGAATTCGTAGTCGTTCGCGTCGTTCGTGTCGTCTTCCAGCACCGGCGGGTGGTACATCAGCTCAGTCACGCGGAACGGCGGGCGGCCGACGGTGAAGACGGCTTCGTTCAGCGCGCTCCATTCGCCGCCGTCGAGCGCGCGGGCCTTGATGCGCACGTTGCCGGTGATGATGACGTCGTTCGAGTAGGGGATGGCTGTGGACGCGACGCCGCTGCCCCAGAGCCACGGGTCGCTGCCGTCAACGGTGTAATAGACCGTTCCCTGCGGCGCGAACATCGCCAGCCGCCAGCCGGAGGTCACGGCACCGCCCGGATGGCTGAATACGGGCGCGGTCACGTTCGGATAGAGCCCGATGCTCTTGAACTGGGAGAGGACGACAGCCGTCCTGTTCGGGAACCAGCCGTTGGTCTCCTGGTACATTTCGCTGTACCAGCTCACGTTGCGCGTATACGGCGCGCCGGGAGTGCGGTAATCGCCCCAGCGGGCTGACTCGCAGACCATCGGCCCCTCGATCTCGCGCATGCGGGCATACCAGCGCGCGATGTTCGCCGCGGGAGTCAGCGCGCCGTTGTTGAAGAAATTCCTGTGCAGGCGGTCGCCGAAGAGGCGCTGGAATTCAGGGTGGCGGCGGAGCTTGTAGTAAATCTGCGCGGGGCCGACACGCTCGCTGTAGTTGTCGCCGATGAGCGTACGGTCCTGGAAATACGACCCGAGCGTCGACTCGAAGTCCCACGCGTAGAAATGGAAACGATGCGCGGGCGGCCCGGCGGCGTTCGTGCCGCGCATAGCGGCGCAGTACCAGTTCTTGCGTGGCCAGTCGTAGTTCTGGCCGTAGATGTTGAGGATCATGTAGTCGGCGAACTGCTCGAGATCGAGGTACTGCGCGAGAAGAGCATAATCGGCATCGGAGATGGTGTTCGAGCCTGATTTCGGCACGAGGGCCATCATGGCCTCATACGCGTCTTCCGTGCCTTCCTTCAATTCGGCCTCGATGGCGATGTTTCCCTGGATGATGTCCCAGTCATCGCGCGAGCCGGCGACCGTTTCGCTGTGGAACGAGGCATCAGGGCGCTCGGTGGCGCTGTAGACTCCCCAGTAGAGGCCGTTGATGAACAGGTGGAGGAAGCGCGCCGCGGGGCTCGTGTGCCCCATGGCGGCCTGCGCGTCGTGCGCATAGGTGTCGCGCAGATACGACGCGCGGCCCGTGCCCACCCAACTGTCGCCGTACATGCCCCGCAGGATGAACGTGTCGAACCGCGTGGCCTTCGAGCCGGGGAAGAGGGGATACACGAGCTTGCCGGGGCCGTACGGGGCTTTGAAGATGAAACGGAACGAGTGCTTCTTGTTCACCGAGGGCGAGCGGTTGAGCTCGCCCTGGATGCTCACGGCGCAGTTGATGACCACGCCCGTGCGGTCGCTCCGCGGGCTGAAGATTTCGATTGACGCGGCGCGCTCCCAGTTGTCTCCGCGCTCCTGCGGGTTCGAGTAGATGCCCGTATCAGTGTCGAACACGTCCTTCATGTCCATCACGAGCGAGAGCGTGGGGATATCGCCGAAGTGGGCGCGGATCGTCGGCGAATAGAGAGCGTTCGTGACGATCCGCTGGTCCATCTCATAATCAGCCGTGCGGGTGTAGCCGGCCATGGTTGTCCAGTTGGACGGGAAGCCGTTGGCGCTCTGGTCCGACGGCTGATTCACCACGTCCTCGATGAGGAAATACGTGCGGGTGGTTGCCTCGGACCTGATGCCGTTGGTGAGGAAAGCGGCGGCGCGGATGCAGGTCGTCCGCGCGATGTGCACGGGAGACGTGTACAGGATGCCCGAGGATTCGCCCGGCTCGGTGAAGTCAGTGGTGTAGCGGATGGCCGCGCCGGTCGTTGCGCACGAGAGCTCGATGTCGATCGGCCACATGTAGTATCCGTGTTCGAGACTGAACGTGACCGGGGCGGCAACGGGCGTCGGCGGCCCGCTGTTCGGCCCGCCCGGCGTAGGCTCGGAAAGCGCGCCCGGGTCTCCAGTGCCTGTCGGCACCGCGCACACGGCTGACAGCCGCGGCAGGCCGAGGGCATCGGAGCTGCCTGCGTCGCGGTTCATGATGTGGATGGCAAGGATGTTCGTCCCCGTGACGAGCATGCCGGTGTTGCTGCTGATGAACCGTTCGGGCGCATCGCCGTCGTGGTAGCCTGTTGCCGGCGAGTTCCATTGCGGCGCGTCCACGTTGTTTGCCGCGGCGATTTTCATCGCGTTCACATAGGCCGCAAAGCCGTCGTCATACCACATGTCGAGCACGAGCGCGCGCACAGCGGCCTTGTTCTCGAGGGCGAAGGGGATGCGGAGGTAGCAGCCGACGTTGCTGGTGTACATCAGCGCCTGCATGTCGGTGCCGATCAGGCGCCGGTAGTTCGGCTCGGTGGCGTTGATGTCGTACCCGGCGCCCGTGGTGCCGGCGGGCCAGTTCGTGTCGTTGAACGACGCGGCGCCCCTCCACTTCACGCCCATCGCGCTGTTCGTCGGCACGATTGCGCGGCAGAACGCGCCCGTCTCGACAAGCACGTTCGTCCAGGGGGACGAGAGCAGCGGGATGCCGTACGACACGTCGTCCGCCTGAAGGGGATACTGGGGCGAGTATCCGTGCGCGACCGTCGCGCCGTCAGGCTGTACGAGTGCGAGGTACTCGCCGTCGCCGCTCAGCTTGAAGTTCGAGTGAAGCTCCTCGCCGGGCGTCGCGCGGTCCTTGCCGGATGCAAATACGAGCAGGTAACCGCCAGGCGCGATGTTCGTGCCGGGGAACGTCCATTTCGCCAGGTCGGTCGCATCGTCCGTCAGATGCCAGCCGGAGAGGTCAACCGGTTCGAACCCGTCATTGTGGAGCTCGATCCAGTCGGAGAACGCGCCATCCTCGTCGGCAAGAGTCACCTTGTTCCGCGCCATGAACTCGTTTACCAGAATGCTTCCCGATGCGGGATTCTGGAGGTACAGAACCGGGACGGACAGCAAAAGTGCAAGAACAGGCAACCGCATCACTTACCACTTTGAAGTCGCGTTACAGACAGACCGGCGTGAACCGGATGAGCCGGCGCGGCGGCCGCCGATGCGTCCGCGGAACGTTCCCGCCGCGAGCAGCAGGACGAATGCCGCCGCGATTGGCTCGGGCACTTCGGTGTCGAAATATGTTGGGGACGACCACAGGCTCCATTCCAGCGACTCAGGGTCGTTGTCCGCATAGCACACGCGCCAGAAATACCGCGTGGCCGGGTCGAGCAGGCCGGGCGCGACAGCGGCGTTCGTGAGACTCGCTGCATCGATGCCGCTGTCCCAGAGAGGCACGGTGAAATCCGCGCTCGTCGCAAGCTGCCACCTGCTGGCCGCGTGCCCGTTGTTGGGATGGCAGAACGGCGATGCAACAAGCATGGGCGCGAGCGGAACGCCGGCGGCGGCTTGCGCGGGCAGAGCGTTCGTCGGCGTGCCTATGGTCGAGCCTGTTTCGAGCGCGATGTCCAGCCTCGGCCTCAGCGGGGCGTTATGATACGTGCGCGAGGCGAACAGCGTGTTCGCGTAACTCGAGCCGAGGCCGATGCCGAAGTTCGTTGCCGGGTCGTCCAGCCAGGCCTGGATCACGGCGCGCGGCACGGGCCAGTGATACGGGCCGGCGGTGTTGCCGACCGCCGCGGCGCTCAACGGCCCGCCGACGACGTTCGTGTATCCCGCGCCGCCCGCCGTGCCGTCAACGTAGTTCTGCCACGTCACCGTGTCTTCGTTCCAGCCTTTCCGCAGGTCGTAGAGCGTGATGTCGTACGGATGCTCCGCCCAGTTCAGGCCGTTGGCAAAATCACCATTGCCGGCAACGCGTTCGCCCTCGTACGCCGACGTGTCAAACATGACGAGCACGAGCCCTGCCATCACGCCGCCGGGCGTCAGGCCGGAGAAGCTGCCGAGGCGGGAGCTGCTGTAGTTGTTCGTCAGGTAGTTCGAGCGGATCAGCGCGTTCCGCGTCGCAGTCAGCGTGACGAGCCTGGTCTGGCGCTCAGTTTTGAAGGACGTGGGAGCGGACCAGGGCGTCCACGTGTCCGCGCCGAGTTTGTACCGCACGCGCCAGTAGTAGCGAATGCCGTTCAGCAGCGCGCCGGGCGGCACCGAGGCGGCGGAAGTCTGCGTCGCGTCCTCGCCGCTGTCCCACACTGTGCTTGGGAAATTCGAGAAGAGGCTGACCTGCCATTGCGCGGCCACCTGGCCCGGGCCCGCGCAGTCTGTCGCGACAAGAGACGGCGTCAGCGGCTCGCCCGTTGCGCCGTCCGGCGGCGCGATATTGGCGGGCGTGTTGGTCGGCGCGAATCCCGGGCGGGAGATGAATTTCACCACGCTGTACCCCGAGGTACCCGTCGTGTTGAACGCCCTGACGCGCGCCGCATAGCGCGTGTCGGGCACGAGATGCTCGATGTGGAACGATGTCGCGCCGGCGCGCGTGCTGGCCACGGCATCCCAGCGGTTCGACACCCCGCTTGTGTCCGGCGCGAGCTCGACGACGAAGCCGTCCTCGTTCGCGCTTGCGTCGATCCATGTGATGAGCGCGGACGTGGGTGTATCGACCGCGGCGCTGACTGGCGCGGGCACGGAGGGCACGGCGCCGCCGCCGGTGATGACGCGCCGCGCGTCGCATGCGTCGGACGGGCCGGCGCTGCTGAACGAGCGCACACGGTACCAGCGCGGGACGCCTGCGCCGGCGGTGGCGTCGGTGTAGCTCGTGGCGTTTGACGCGGCTGTGCCGGCCTGCTTCCATGTGTGGGGCAGGGGATAGCCGCCCCAGTCATCCGCGCGCTCGATGATGAACCCTGATTCGCCGCTGCTGGCATCATCCCACGAGAGATCAGCGCCGCCCGCCGCGGCGGTCGCGACGAGATTCGACGGCGCGCGCGGCGTGCCGGTGTCGCGCCAGCGGAGCACGTACTGCGAGAAGGGCCTGAGCACAAGCTCGTAGTCGTTCGCGAAGTCAGTGATCAGCGTCGTCACATTCGTCACGTTCAGCGCATCCTCGTTGTTCGCGCGGATGTCGTCGGAGGTCAGCACGGTCAGCTCCGCTTGGGTGTCCGGATCGACCGGCAGGCTCAGCCGCACGGGAAGCGACGTCGTCATGTGGAAGTTGAACAGGATGAGCGACCAGGCATTGCTGTCCCGGTAGGCGAACGAGCTCACGTACTTCATCGGGGTCGGCGCGCCGACGCCGTTGATCGCGCTCTGTGTCCACCCCGGGTTGTCGCCGCTCTGCACCGTGTCGACCATGGTGGGCATGATCGCCTTGTTTGCGGCGGCGCAGGCGTAGCCCTTTGGCCGCATTCTGCCTGTGCCCTCGAAATCGCGGTACACCCCGTGCAGGCGCGAGCCGTCAGGGTATTCGAATCCGAATTCGCTGAAGGCGCACTGGGCGCGCGCGTTGAACTCGTACTGGTTCATGATGGCGTGGAGCGGCATGGCAATGCCGCCGCCTGCGCCGGCGAGCACCTGGTTTTTGATCGCGCCGCTCTGCGAGCCGCCGCTGCTGAAATCCATCTCATAGGTCGACCACTCCGTGCCGTAGTTCCTCGATTTGATGATCGCCCAAGTCTGGCTGTGTACGCCGGCGCGGGTTGTGTAGAAAGGCCATGCGTAGAGCGACGGCCAGAGGTCGTTGTCCGAGGCCACCGTGTTGCAGCTCCAGAAATACGTCGAGATCGCCATGGACGTGTGTTTGCTTCCCATGCGTTCGATGTAGTTGTTCTGGCCCGGATAGGCTTGCTGCCCGCCGACGACAAGGTCGAATGTGTTCGAGTCGAAATAGGGGCAGCTTTTCATGATGCCGAAACGATAATGCGAGATCGCTCCCTCGTTTCTCCCGCCGCCGACGCTCGAGCCGGTGAACGGGTCGCCCAGGCCGCCTCCGCCCCAGATTTCGTTGCCGAATTCGAGGTGAATCCGGCCGAACACCTCCGTCCACGGCGCCACCTGGCCCATCCGGGCGCGCGTGTCGGCGTACGGATGGGCGCCATCGGCCGGCGCGGCGAGATACTCGACCAGCCGGCAGAAGTCCTGCGAGGTGAACATTGTCGGCACGACCCACCACGGCTCGGCGCCGACGAGTTTCGAGAGTTCGAGCAGGTCGTGGAAGCCGAAGGTATACGTCGAGGGGACGCGCGCCTTGGGCTGGTATCCGACGGTCTTGCGGGCGAACTGGTCGCCGATCATGCTGTCCAGGTCGCTGCCGAACTGCCCGCCCCAGAAGCGCATGATGCCGGGCTGCAGCTCGAGAAGCTTCGAGACATACGTGTCTGAGAACGCCGTCGGGTTCTTGTTGTCGACGCACCACGCGGCAAGCTCGTCGATGAGCGCATGCGTGTTCACCGGGCCGTCGTACCGCACCATCACGTCCACGCTCGGGTTCGATCCCGTTGCGTACGGGTCGGCTCCGGGCGCGACATAGGTGTCAACGGCGTACTTGCGCCAGTAGGTGTCCAGCGCCACCTGCGTGTTCAGGAACATCGTGCTGCCGCGGAAGAACTGCACGGTCATCGCCGTGCCTGCCCGGCTCGCCCTGGCCCAGAACTCGATCCGCCAGTTGCCCTTCACGAGGAACATCTTGCCCGCGCTGGGCTTCAGCACCTTGCTCATCGTGTCCACCGAGCAGTACAGGTTCGCGCCCGAGGCGAGCTTGTACGACTGGACGCCCGTGCTTCCGGGCCGCGTCTCGGCGACCACGAGATTCGTTTCGCCCTTGAACCCCGGGACATCCATGTCCACCACCATCACATCGTCAGGCTCGGGCGCAACGCCGTCCGAATCGAAATTGAAGGTGTATTCGTTTTCGTGCGTGAACGAGGCGACAGTGCCGTTCCGTCCCTGTGCGACGCCCTCGACAACCTCGTACCGCGCGCCGTCCCAGAAACCCGCCGGCTGCGTTGCCAGCCCGCCGGTGTATTTCTGCTTGAACTTCGCGCCCGTTGTTCCGTTCGTCGCAATGACGATCGATGCATAATGCCCCGGCTCGAATCCCGGCGCAGGCACAAGATTCTTCAGCACCGGCGAGGACTCGAGGAACCCTCCCATGCCAAGCCCTATCCGGTTCAGCTTCGTCGCCCGGACGGCGTTCGTAACCGTGATCACGGTCACCGGCCGTGCCGGCAATGCGCACAGTGCGGCATAGAGCCCCACGGCCAGTAGCGTTGTTCCTCCTGCACGGGACATCATGTGGTCTCCTTTGGAATCTGCCAGGTGCGGAATGAGCAGGTGTGAGCGGCTGCGCAATGTACGACGCCGGTGGTGAACGATTCAACCGCCTCCGCACTGAGCAGAAGCGACGGAACGCCCGAACGTGCCTCGAACGTTTCGGAGGAAACGACGGTTCCATCTCCGAGAATGGTGCGTACGCCAATGCTTGTCATCGTCTCCGTCGCCTGCGCAACAGGGCGGCATGACAGCAAGAACGGCCATGGCTCAGATACTGTTATCGTGTTCACGCAATTCACCTTGCTTCGTCCAAGAGACCGGATGAGTGCTCTACTCCTCACAGCGGGTCGAGCAAGTACCGTGCCCCGGATGGTGAAACGCGCGGTTGCGCGCAAAAGCGGGTGCGGGACCTCACTCCCAACGGCATCCCACGCACCTTCACCCAAAACTTTATTATATGCTTTTTCGCAGGCCTTGGCAAATGTATAAAACAGACAGATATATAGATTAATCAGACGAATGTCCGTGCGCACCGATTTCAGGCGGCAGAAAACCCGCGAGACGCGGGCGCTGGTGCAGCGCCGCCAATGCATGATGGTGTCGGCATAACGGCGCGCGTCAGGCGGTAGGCCGCGACTCCAGTCCAAATCTGTTG
>JAAYZF010000350.1 GCA_012514975.1 bacterium | reverse complement strand
GCCGTTGTCGCTCTCCTCGGCCGCGATGCGGATGCTGCCATTGTAGCCGCGGATGGCCATCTCTTCGGCAGCGCGGTCGAACTCATGCATCTTCGGCACTTCCCCGCCGATGTTGATCTTGTTGAGCGTGCTGACAATCGGCCGGCCCTCGAGGAAGAGGATGCGCTGGATCAGCTTCTCGGCGTGCTTCATCTCCGCGATGGCACGTTTCTCGATCATGTCATCCAGCCGCTTGTAGTTCCAACTGTCGCACATTTCGGCATGGACCATATACTGGTTGATCGCGGTGAGCTCGTCCGCGAGGCGGGCGTTCAACTGTTCGATGACTTTCTCGCTTCCTTTCATACTGGCCTCCTTTGTGGTTAAGCAACTATGCGCGTGGGACGCGCAGGCGGCGCATGAGGAACGCGGCGATGGCGGCAACGGCCAGGCTGCCCGGCTCGGGAATGGGCAGGCGGGAGATGTCCGTCTTCACCTTGACGGGCTGCGAGAAACCTGCGCGTGTCTCATCCCAGGCAACGCTGGTCGCATTGCCCTTCCTGTCATACTCGAACCGCACGTTCGTCTGATCGCCCGGGGCGACCTCGATGGCGATGCCGTCCTCAGCCGCGAACGGGGTCGCGTCGCGTTCGAGCCGCTGGCCGTAGATATCGGCATTGCCGTTGCGGTAGTCCACCCAGACGATGAGGGCTGCGCCGTCAAGGTCGGTGGCAATGTCAGGGCTGACCTGGTTTTTCGGGAACGTGCAGACAGGCGTGGGAGTGTCTGTCCAGGCCCAGGAGCCATCGGCGCGCAGGCGCTGGCACCAGATGTTGACGTTGTCACGGCCCGCGCTGTCGCTCTGCCAGACAACGTACACGCCGCCATCGTCCGTCGGCGAGACGCGCGGATGCTGTTGCCGGCCGCGAAATGCGTTGACGGCAACGCCGGCGGCGCTCCAGGCGGTCTTGCCGTCCGGCCGCACTTTCTGGGCCGTGATGTCCGCGTCAGCCCCGTCCCTGCTGGTTTCCTCCCATACGACGACCAGGCTCCCGTCGCTCGAGATGCACCAGGCCGGCGAAACGGCAGTGTGCCCGTCAGGCAGGAGGGGCAGGGATGTCGAGGCGCGTCCTGTGCCCTTTGCCCACGACACATGGACGGCGGCGCCGGTTCCGACCTGGACGTCGCGGAACAGCGTATCGGGCCGCTCGCTGGCATACAACGTCCACGCCAGCGCCCCAATGGCCAGAGCCATCAGCCCGCATGATTTCATTCCACGCATGTCCACAATTGTATTATAGCAAAAAGCGCCCCGTGTGTACATGCCGCCTGAGGGACCGATTCCGGCGACTGGGTGCTTCGCCCGCTGCGCTCCTTCCGCGCCCTCACGCGGCGGAAGAGTAGGCGACGCGAACGGAGTAGGACAGGGCCTCGACCACAAGCGAGCTCTCGAACTTCACCACGAGCTCGCCATGGACGAACCTGTACGAATGACTCTCGCTGTCCCAGGACGCAGCGTGGTAGCTGTCGGCGAACGAGTGGAGAATATCGAGCAACGCATCCCACGAGACGCCAGACCATTCGTACACGATCTCGCTGACCACCGATTGCTCGTTGATGCGCGCGCCGAGGCGCGTGGGGGAATGGCGGCAGGGAAACGGCTCATCGGCCGCCCGTTGCGAGCCCCGGGGACCGTGCCAGATGCACCTCCCGTCACGCTCGTCGCGCGTCGCATCCGGCCAAAGGGCGGATAGACGCTGTTCGTCCAGCCCGATCAGCCCGGCTGTATGAGGCAGCGCATTGATGCCGTCTGTTTTCGTTCCGTGTCCGCGGAAAGTGTGTGGCATTTGGCAGTTTCCCCGTGTACGCCGTGTTTCCACCGCAAACCTGCTGTCCAAACAGGCTCTACTTCGCTTCTCATTAATGTATACGCACGAGAACGGAGTTTGTTCCGCTTTTTTTCCGGAACTGCCGGTTATACGTCCGATTTGGTATACTATCCGGCTATGAAACGTATCAGCGAATTCATCACACGCCTCCTCGTCGTCTGGGTCGTCCTGGCAGGAATCGCCGGCTATCTGTATCCACCTGTGCTGACATGCATGAAAGGCCACATCGAGTGGCTGTTCGCCTTTACCATGCTCGGCATCGGCGCGGTCCTCACGCCCAAAGACTTCGAGCCGGTGGCGAAGAAACCCCATCTGGTCCTCATGGGCACGATCGCGCAGTTCGCCATCATGCCCGCGCTTGGCTTCGTCATTGCCAAACTGTTGCGATTGCCGCCGGACCTGGCGCTTGGCGTGATTCTCGTCGGCGCGGTGCCCGGCGCAATGGCCTCGAACGTGATCTCCTACCTTGCCAGGGCGGATGTTGCATACTCGATCGCGTTGACCTCGATGTCGACACTTCTCGCGCCGCTGCTGACACCCTCGCTGACATACCTGTTTGGCAGGACGTACGTCGATATACACTTCTGGCCGATGTTCCTCAGCATCATCAAGATCGTCATCGTGCCGCTGCTGCTCGGCCTGTCGTTGCGTCGTTTCTTCCCGGACATCATCGAGAGGATTTCGTTTGTCTTTCCCCTGATGTCGACGATCGCCATCGCGCTGATCTGCGGCCTGGTCGTTGCGCTCAACCGGGACTATCTTGCACAGGTGAGCGCGCTGATCTTCGTGGCCGTTGTGCTCCATAACGCGCTCGGACTGCTCCTGGGGTACGGCGCAGGGAAGGCGTACCGGTTTGACGTGAAGCGGTGCCTGACGCTGGCCTTCGAGGTGGGCATGCAGAACGCCGGGCTGGGCGCGGTGCTCGCGCTGAAGCATTTCTCCGCCCGGGCCGCGCTGCCCAACGCGCTGTTCGCGACATGGTGCATCATCACCGCCGCCGTCCTCGCCGAGCTTTGGGGCCGCCGCGTGAGGGCCGACGAGACGGGGTGAATGGGGCTGAACATTCGGTCAGTGTTCAGTATTCAGTATTGAGTATTAGGAACCGGCGTGCGGAGGCACGGGGGAAGGTGTGCGTTGCCAGACAATAGCATACAGGCGGGCACGCAGGCCCATGATGATCCGCGTCTGCGTTCCGCCAGGCCGTTGTCCCCGGAGAATCGCCGGTATCATAAAAAAGTTGCGGCCGCGCCGTCTGCGGCAGCAACTTTTTTATCAGACGGAGAACTTGATTTCGATGACGTCTTCTTCCTCGATGAGGTACGTGCGCTCGACGGTCTTCACGAGGCCTTTCGCCTTCGCATCAGCGAGGTTGTGCGCCGTCATCAGGTCCTTGAACTTCACGATGTCCGCACGGATGAACCCGCGGGCAAGGTCGGTGTGAATTTTGCCGGCGCAGGTGACGATGTCCGCCCCCTTCCTGATCAGCCACGAGCGCACCTCGGGCTTGCCCGCCGTATAGAAGAACGACAGGCCCGCCTTGTCGAGCGCAGCCTTTATCACCGTGTCCGTGCCGGGTGTTTCGTTGAACAAGACTGTTGGTTTCACGCTCAACGGGGAGACAGCCCGTATCATTGAGTCTTCAGCCTCATCGAAGACTCCATCGCACAGCGGCGTTTCCTGCTCGAGCAGCGCGAGCGCCCTGGCCATCACAGCCTTCTCCGCCTCGGTTTCCGCACGGTCGCGCCGCTGCTCGAGTTTCTCCATGTCTAGAATGAAGAGGTCGAGCGCGGCCGGTTTGAGCACGGCGATCGCGTCGCACTCGGCGATCTTGTCCTTGACGAATTCGGCGAAGAAGAACGACGTCTTCTTCGGCTGGAACTTCGTCTCGAGCTCCGCGACGATATGGTCGTGGTACTTCACCTTGCCTTCAGGCAGGTCCATGCCAACAATGCCGATTTTCATAAGAGCGTCCGGGTAGGGATGATGTGTGGAACCACGATGTCATATCTGCCAATTCCGGGGCACGCCGCAAAGCGCCGGAGCGGCCGGCGCACTCAAAAGCATCTCGCATGGGATGCGGCGCCTGGCGCCCCATCTCATGCATCGTAGGTCCTGCCCCGTTCGTCGACCACGCGGCGCGCCTTGCCCATGGTGCGTTCGATCGACCGCGGCTCGACCAGCTTCACCTTGACGGCGAGGGAGAGGACGTCCTGTATCCTTCCCTCGATCATACGTTCGAGATTCTCGAGGGCCCTGATCTCGTCAAAGGCGAACGTGTCGCTGAACTCGACGCGCACTTCGAGCGTGTCGAGCGAATGCGCGCGCCGGATGACGAGCTGGTAGTGCGGGGCGACTTCATCGATCGAGAGGAGCACGCTTTCGATCTGCGAGGGGAAGACGTTGATGCCGCGCACGATGAGCATGTCATCGGTGCGGCCCCTGATCTTGCTGATGCGCGGGAGTGTGCGGCCGCAGGCGCACGGCTCGGACGTCATGCTGGCGATGTCGCCGGTGCGATAGCGGATGAGCGGCAGGGCCTCCTTGGTGAGCGTGGTGATGACGAGCTCGCCGCTCTCGCCGTCGCCGGCGGGCTCGCCGGTGCCGGGCTTGATGATCTCGGCGTAGAACACATCGGTGTAGATGTGCAGCCCGTCCTGCGCCCCGCACTCCTGCGCGACGCCCGGGCCGATGATCTCGGACAGGCCATAGATGTCCATGGCCTTGATGTTCCACGCGTCCTCGATCTCCCTGCGCATCTCGTGCGTCCACGGCTCGGCGCCGAAGATGCCTATGCGCCACGAGCTCTTGCGCGGGTCGATGCCCGCCTTGCGCGCCTCCTCGGCCATGAAGAGGGCGTAGCTGGGCGTGCAGGTGATGACCGTCGTATGGAAATCCTGCATCAACTTGAGCTGCTTGGCCGTGTTGCCGCTTGACATCGGGACGACGGGCGCGCCGAGCTCGAGCGCGCCGTAGTGCATGCCCAGCCCGCCGGTGAACAGGCCGTAGCCGTAGGCATTCTGCACGATGTCGTCCGGCGTGGCGCCCGCGAGGCACAGGGTGCGCGCCATGACGGTCGACCAGAGCTTGATGTCGTTTCTCGTGTAGCCCACGACCGTCGGGTCGCCCGACGTGCCGCTCGATGCATGCAGCTCCTTGACGTCCGTGAGGGGCGTGGCGAACATGCCGAACGGGTAATTGTCGCGCAAGTCCTGTTTGCGCGTGAACGGGAGGCGCGCGAGGTCGTCAAGCGAGGCGATGCTGCCCGGCGCGGCGCCGAGCCGGTCGAACGCGTTGCGGTAGAACGGCACGCAGTCGTAGACGTAGCGCGTGATGCGCTTCAGGCGGTCCAACTGCAGCGCGCGCAACTCCTCCGGCGGCATCGTTTCTTCCTTCGAAAAGAACATAGGTGGCAACAGGCAACAGGCAACAGGCGTTTTGTCTATTCCGCCTTCGGCAGGTGCGCGAGCGCTTCCTTGATCTTCTCGTCAGGATAGAGATAATCAGCCAGCTCGCCCATGAAGTACTTCGCGTACGCGGCGAGATCGAGATGGCCATGGCCGCTGAGGTTGAAGACGATGACCTTCTCCCTGCCTTCCTCCTTCGCCTTCAGCGCTTCATCGATCGCCGTGGCCACGGCATGCGATGTCTCCGGCGCAACGATCATGCCTTCCGAGCGGGCGAACATGATGGCTGCCTCGAAACATTTCGTCTGCATGACGGACGCGGCCTCGATCATGCCTGCCTGGTGCAGCAGGCTGACGAGCGGGGACATGCCGTGGTAGCGCAGGCCGCCGGCGTGAATGCCCGGCGGGATGAAGTCGTGGCCGAGCGTCTCCATCTTCAGCAGCGGCGTCATGCCCGACTTGTCGCCGTAATCGTACGCGTAGACACCCTTGGTCATCGTCGGGCACGCGGCGGGCTCGACGGCGATGATGCGGATGTCCTTGCCTGCCGCCTTCTCGGGGATGAACGGGAAGACCAGGCCGGCGAAATTGCTCCCGCCGCCGCAGCAGGCGATCAGCACGTCAGGCTCCACGCCGGCGATCTTCAACTGCTTGATCGTCTCGAGCCCGATGACCGTCTGGTGAAGCATGACGTGGTTGAGCACGCTGCCGAGCGCGTATTTCGTGTCATCACGGTTGACCGCATCCTCGACCGCCTCGCTGATGGCGATGCCGAGGCTGCCGGGGCACTCAGGGTCCTCCTCGAGCACCGCCCTGCCTGCCGCCGTCTTGTCGCTCGGCGAGGGGATGCACGAGGCGCCCCAGCATTCCATCATCGTGCGCCTGTACGGCTTCTGGTGATAGCTGCACTTCACCATGTAGACGCAGCACTCGAGATCGAAGTAGTTGCATGCGAGTGCGAGCGCGCTGCCCCACTGGCCCGCGCCGGTCTCCGTTGACAGGCGCTTGATGCCCGCCTGCTTGTTGTAGTATGCCTGCGCGACCGACGTGTTGGGCTTGTGGCTGCCGGCAGGCGAGACGCTTTCGTTCTTGTAGAAAATCTTCGCCGGCGTCTTGAGCATCTGCTCGAGCCGGTACGCGCGATGCAGCGGCGTCGGCCGCCACAGGCGG
>JAAYZF010000349.1 GCA_012514975.1 bacterium | reverse complement strand
CAGCCAGCACGCCATCGCGGCGGACACGCGTCAGCATGCACGCGTGGTAGGCCGCGACTCCAGTCGTGGCCACACGCCGCGTCAACCTGTCAGCCGGACGCGCGCATCCCGCGTGTCGACGTGACTGGAGTCACGTCGTACCCCACGCGCCGGCGAACGCGCGTCAGCATGTATGCGAGGTAGGCCGCGACTACTCCTTCAACAAGATCGACCGGAAGCGGTGCGACTGGGTCAAACGGTATGCGCTCATGGGCGACAGCGGTTTCAAGTACCTGGGTTCGCCGGCCGATGTGCCGCCCGGAACAACCATCACGCCCGAGACGCTGGCCGATGCTTTGCGCCAGCACGACCCCATCAAGAAATACCGCCCGGTCGTCGCCGAACCATGTGTCATCAAATGCCCCTACGCGCACGTGGGCCTGGACGCAACTTGACAACGGGCAGTTCCGCATCCGGATCATGCTGACCAACTGACAATTTGGGGCCTGACCCCTCGCCTGACAGCACGGTGTTTTTTTCGCAGGCGTCGTCGCCCGACTACCGGCGATTGTTCTGGTCCGTCCTGGCAGTTGGCTGCGTGCATCTGTTCTGCACGGTTGTGTATTTCCTTCGTTACCGGCGTTGGAGCCGGTGGGTTTGCCTCGTCATTGCTCTGCTTGCCTCTTTGGGCATCGTGGAGATGGGTGTGCGCGTCTGGCTATGACGATGGGCACCGAACGAGTAAGAAGCTGGTGTCCGTGCCATCCGTGCGATCCGTGTACCCTCAGCCGTCGTTGCCGTCCTTCGTGACATCCGACTGATCCGACTGATCCGACTGATCTGTTCAGTTCGTTGACGTTCGCCCAAGCCACATGCCGTCCTCTGCGCCTCTGCGCCTCTGTGGTGGAATGCCCCCGCGGTCACCGAGGACGGTGACCCTCCAGACCTCATCCGCTGCAGTCCGAGGCACCCGTTGCCCATTCGTGTAATGCGTAGCAGGACTGTCGTCCTTGCCATGAGATGCAGTCTCGTGCTATACTGTAGGATGCTGTGCGTGAAGCTCCGCGCAACGTCATCAGTGTAACTCAACCATGGAGCCCGCCTTGACCTCCCGCATCCTGTGTACGCTTTCAGTCACGGCCGCTTTGACGGCTTTTGGCACGACGGTAAACCGCAGCCAGAGCTGCATGATCCTGACGCGCGACCCGCTGTGCTGGTCGAACTACAACGGGGCGGCGCAGACGGGCGGGCAGTATCCGCAGATGAGCGCGTCGGGCGGCTCGGCGGTGGGTGGCATGCTGCTGATGCAGTTCGACCTCTCGGGTTTCGCGGGCCAGACGTGCACGCAGGACGCAACGTTCACCATCAAGAACACGTGGAGCGACACCAGCAATCCGACGTACCCGTTCGAGATATGTCCCGTGATAAGTAATTGGGACGCGGCGACGGTGACATGGAAGAACTGGATCGGCGACACGCTGGGGACAACGTTCCGTTCAGTGCTCGGGCCGGTGATGCAGACGCTCGATGTGCCGAGCACGAACGCGTGGCCGGGCGTGCAGTCGTACTTCGTGGTGTCGCAGAGCGTTATCCAGGCGTGGCTTGACGATCCGTCGGCCAATCATGGGATTGCGCTGGTGCCCGCGACGACGTACTGCAATTTCCTCTGGTTCTCCGATGCGGCGACGTGGCGGTCGCAGACCGAGCGGGGGCAGTTGATCTTCACTTCGTTCTCGAGCGGGGCGACGCCCGCGCCGCCCGGCGGCGTGTGGGCGAGCGACGGCGAGTTCGCCAGCAAGGTATGGGTGCGGTTCAACCCGAGCACGGCCGCGACGAAGTACGCCGTCTACCGCAATACTGTGAACAACAGCGGCACGGCGGCGAACATCTCGGGCGATATCACGGCCACGGAGTTCTACGACACGACGGCGCCGGTAAACCAGCCGATGTACTACTGGGTGCGCGCCGGGAACGCGAGCGGCTGGAGCGTGTTTGGCGCGTCGGACACGGGCCAGGCGACGAACAACGGGACGAACGACACACCGGTGAAGGTGATCCTGATGGGCGGGCAGTCGAACATGAAATGCCAGCATGCCAAGGGGACGCTGCCCGCGAGCCTCCAGAGCCCGCAGGCCGACGTGAAGCTCGACTATTTCGTCCAGGGGGCTGGTGATGGGGCGGCCTTCACGCGCACGCTTGACTGGATCGACCTGCAGTGCTACACGGGGTACATCTACGGCTACCAGAACAACAATTACGGGCCCGAGATCACCTGTGGCCGCGGCCTTGCGGACGAGCTGGCGTCCACGCATCAACTGGCGATCATGAAGTTCGCCGTGGACGGGGCGCGGATTTTCAACAATGGGGGCTCGGCGGTGTTCCTCCCGAGCGCGGGCAAGCTCTACACGGTCTGGACCAACCAGCTT
>JAAYZF010000348.1 GCA_012514975.1 bacterium | reverse complement strand
CAGCAAATAAGATGCATGCTCAGCGGGTCGAACAGGTCGTCATGGCGCGGGAGGACGCGCACGGCGAAGCCATGGAGGCCGCTGGTGCTGCACGCCACCTCGCCCGTGTAGACGAGGCTGTTGGGGTCTGACTGTTCGACGCAGCGCATTGGCACGGCGGCGCCGTCGCTGATCTGCCTGTCAGTATTCAGCTCGCCGGAATAGAGCTGGACCGAGACATCACCGGCAGTCAGTGCGCCGAGGGCGACGCGGACGGTGACGGGAAGGTTCTGGCCGACGTGGAGTTTCCTGCTCGTATCGGCCTCGACGGAGAGGATGGCGACATTATGCCATTCGGCCTGGACGCGGTTCTGCCATGCGGCGAGCGCTTTACCGCGCGCGACGTCGTTGTCGTGCAGGGCATTGTGATGCTGGAGCGCGGGTACGTAATAGCGGTCGGTGTACTCCTGGAGCATGCGGTCGGTGTTGAACGCGGGGCAGAGGAGTTCGAGCGACGCTTTCATCATGGCGATCCAGCCGCGCGGAAGATCGTCTGACGTGCGGTTGTAGAACAGGGGGACGACTTCGCGTTCGAGTATGTTGTACAATTCCTCGGACTCGATTCTATCCTGGAGGTCGGGGTCTTTGTATTCCTCGCCATAGCCGATTGACCAGCCTGCTTCGCGGCGGTGGCCTTCGTCCCACCAGCCGTCGAGGACGCTGAGGTTGAGGCCGCCGTTGGCGGCTATTTTCATGCCGCTGGTGCCGCTCGCTTCGAGTGGGCGGCGCGGGGTATTGACCCACACGTCGACGCCCTGGACGAGGTAGCGTGCGACGTTCATGTCATAGTCTTCGATGAAAATAAGCCGGTGTTCGAGCTTGGCTTCTCGGGCAAAGTGGGTGAGCTCGCGGATGAGCTGCTTGCCGCCGGTGTCGTGCGGATGGGCCTTACCGGCGAAGATGATCTGGACGGGGCGTTTCTCATCGGTGAGGATGCGGCGGAGGCGGTCGCGGTCCTGAAGCAGCAGTGTTGCGCGCTTGTACGTGGCGAATCTGCGGGCAAAGCCGAGCGTCAGCGCATCGGGCAGGAGCGCTTCGCGCGCGAGCGCGACATAGGAATCAGGGAGGCCGCGGCGGCGGTACTGGCGGACGAGGGCATTGCGTGCGAAGGCGATGAGGCGCTCGCGGCGTCGTTCATGCGTATGCCAGAGCTCGCCGTCGGGTATTTCCTCGACATGCCGCCAGAGCTCAGGATTGGCGACTTCCTGTCGCCAGCCTGCGCCGAGGTAGCGCTCGAACAGGTCGGACATGTCGCGTGAGACCCATGAATGGATATGGACGCCGTTGGTGACATAGCCGATGGGAATCTCTTCGAGCGGCACCTGGGGCCAGTCGTACGACCACATCGAGCGGGCGACGCGGCCGTGGAGCCTGCTGACGGCGTTGCGGTGCGTCGAGGCGTGCAGCGCGAAGATCGCCATGTTGAACGGGTCTGTCTTCTGCGCGTTGACGGCATGGCCGAGGCGCATGAGGTCGTCAATGCTGATGCCCGCCTTCCTGGCATACTCGGCGAAGTAGCGCTCGATAATGTCGCGGCCGAACATGTCTATGCCGGCGGGCACGGGGGTATGGGTGGTGAAGACATTGCCGGCGCGGGCGGCGACGAACGCCTCCCAGAAGGAGACGCCATGCTCATCCATATCCTGGCGTACGCGTTCGAGGGCGAGGAACGCGCTGTGGCCCTCGTTCATGTGGCACACGGCGGGCGAGATGCCGAGCATCTTCAGTGTGCGCAACCCGCCGACGCCGATGAGGAGCTCCTGCTTGATGCGCATTTCAACGTCTCCGCCGTAGAGCTGGAGGGTGATGTTGCGGTCGGCGGGAGCGTTCTCGGGGATGTTGGCATCGAGCAGATAGAGCGGCACGCGGCCGATCTGGACGCGCCATATCTGCGCATGGACCGTCCTGCCGGGGAAGTCGACATGCACCTGGCGGGGCGCGCCGTCCGCCGCGCGTTCGAGCGTCATGGGCATGTTGTAGAAATCATTGTCCGGATACAATTCCTGCTGCCAGCCGTCGAGATTGAGGTATTGATGGAAATAGCCCTGCTGGTAGAGGAGGCCGACGGCGACGAGGGGGACGCCGAGGTCGCTGGCTGACTTGAGGTGGTCGCCCGAGAGGACGCCGAGGCCGCCGGAATAGTTGGGCAGGCACTCGGTGAGGCCGAACTCCATGGAGAAGTAGGCGATGAAAGGCGCGCCGGTTTTGCCGTAGCGCTTGTCGAACCAGCTTCCGACGGAGAGATATGACTTCATGGACTCGGTCGCGCGGTCCATGTGGGCGAGGAAGCTGTCGTCCTTCGCGAGAGCATCGAGCCGCTCCTGCCTGATGCGGCCGAGCATGAGGACGGGGTTGTGGCGCGTCTCCTCCCACAGGCCAAGATCCATGCGGCGGAACAGGGCGATGGTCTCGTGATCCCAGCTCCAATGGATGTTGTACGCGATCTCGATGAGGTTCTTCAGCCGCTCTGGCAGGCGCGGGGTGATCTGGAACGGTATGATCGTCGGCATAGTGGTGCGAGTCGGGTGTTGGGTGTTGCGTGTTAGCAGGTACGGCGCGGGCACGCGCGGCCCGGACAGCATGGCGCCCATTTCATGACACTATTATACGATATTGGGCACAGGAAGCCAAGACGCGCGCCTGGCGCGTCAGTTGGGCATCGGTTTGACCAGCGCGGGCTCCTTCACATGCTGCGTGAAGTAGTTGCCGGAGAGCGTGTCGATCTTGGTCGTAAGCTCCTCGATCTGGAATTCGAGGCGCGAGAGCTCGATGAAGTCCTCGGGCGGGTTGAACAATTTGCGGAACACGAGGCTGCGGCGCTGGAAGTAATAGATGGTGACGGTGTTGGCGACATCGGTGCGGAGTTCCGTCTGCCTGTTCTGCTGTTCGCTGAGGCCGATCTCGTTCGGATTGAAGATCAGGCGGCTGAGGTCCCACGTCACTTCCGCCTCGGCGCGGAAGGCCTGTTCGTCGGAGCGCTGTGTCTGCTGGTAGATGCCGAGGGGCCTGTCGCCGATGAAGAGCGCCTCGCCGTCGCGGCCGTACTGGTAGCCGCCCGAGAAGTCGGTGCCGCCGAGCACGCGGAGCTGCGGGAGCCAGGCGCTGCGGTACATGTCTTTGAGCCATGCGCGGACTTTGCTCGGGTGGAGGTCGGCATAGAGGATGGCGGCGTCAACGACGTCGCGCGCGCTGGGCTCGCCGTTGAGCTGTTCCATGACCTGGGCGTACCGGGCGCGCATCTCGGCAGACATGGCGGCCTGCGTTTCGGGCGCGGGGGCCGCGGCGACGACCTGGGTGATGACGACCGGCGCGGACGGCTGCGCGGGGACGGCCTGCCCGGGCGGAGGCTGCATGAGCGCCCCGGCGGTGGCGACAGGCAGCGTTAGGTCGCGCGAGGCGGGCGTGGGGAGCCAGTCCTTGCCCCAAAGGACGCCGCCCGCATAGCTCCAGACGATGTCGCGCCCGTTGGACGTGACGGCGATCTCCTGGCACTGGGAGAAGTCGTAGATCGAGCTCAGAAGGCGGAAGCTCTCGAACGCGGTATCGGTGTAGAACATGCGGCCGCCGCTCACGAAGGCAATCGCGCCGTCCTGCACGGGCGACGAGGCAAGCCGCGTGATATCGGGTGGGAGGCCGAACATTTTGCGGAACGTCTTGCCGTTGTCGGAGGTGATGAACAGGCCGTCGCGCGTGGCGATGTAGACGCGTTCGCCCCGGCGGTCGACGCAGACGGCATTGATGTAGTTTTCGTCCTCGTTGACGCGGGTGAAGAACCGTGTGAACGACGAGCCTCCGTCGGAGGAGATCCATGCGCCGTCCGAGGTGGCGACGAGGAGCCTGCCGTCGGTCTCGGGATAGGTCCACAGGTCGTTGTAGCGGCGGGTCTCGTAGACAAGCCGGCGGTCAGTCCATGAAGCGCCGGCATCGCGGCTTGCATACAGGTGCGTCGAGGTGAGGAGGTAGAGCGAGAGGGGCTTGTTCTGCACGGCGCGGAGCGAGCGGATTTCCTCGTTCTCGGCCTTGAGGGGAATGGGCGCGGTGGCGGCCCAGTTGCGCTCCGTTGCCGCGGTCCGCCAGAGGACGTTGCTGACGTTCGCATAGACGGTGCTGTCGGCCGAGGCGCTTGCCGAGACGGGCTGGAGGAGGAGGGAATGCGTCTCGGGCACGCTGTCCGCCCACGCGTCTGGCGGGCGGACGGCGAGGAGGAAGAGGGCGGCAGAGAGAACGGCTGAGCTATAGGTCTTTAACATCGCCAGCACGGTCGTCATACCCGTCACCGTCTTTATCTTTGAAGTCCACCTTGTCACGGCGCAGCCCCGAGCTTCGCTGGAGCGTGCGGGGTGCGAGGGGCGCCACGGTGGATGACGCGGGCTTCGGCGCACTCTGTTCCCTCGCGCGGGCGGATCTGACAAGGCCCGATTCGAGCGCGCGGGTCGCACCGCCCGCCTGGCCTGCCTCGGCGTCCGCCCTCGAGCGGTCCCTGGCCTGCGAGTCGACGACGATGTCATCGCGGCTGCGCGCGCCGGGGACGTCGGTATTCTCGATCGCCTGCTGAGGCGGGCCGGGCTGCGTGTAATACGTCTTGCCCTCGACGTACGCGCCGTCCGCCGGAGCAGCCATGGCGGCTGAACATGCAAAGAAGCACACTGCTGCCAAACGCATCTGGCGCTTCATCAGGACCTCCTCCGCCGAATATGAACACGTGCGCTTTTCACTAGTATACCTTTTTGGCGCGGACAACGCAACCCGCGGTCAGCGTGACCGGCTGATATTGACCCAATAGGCCACGAGCGTCAACAGGAACACGGCCACGGAAAGTGAGAACAGGATCGGTTGCATCGTCATTCCTCCTGGTTGAGCGAGGGCGGCATGGCCTGGCCATTCAAGATGTACGTGCAGCCGCGCAACTGCACGAGGAGCCTGAACACCGGGTCGCGCGTCACTATGGTGCAGTTGACGGCAGGGCCAAATCTCGGCCCGGGGGCGGACGAGCCGCCGTCGGCGCCGCGCGCGCCGCTGCCGGGCGCCTTGTACACGCGGGCGCGCAGCTCGGTGATCGAGCCTTTGAACGATTCGCCGTCCGAGCGGTGCATGCCGCTCCATCCGGGCGTCAGCCCTTCGTCCGCGCAGGCGATGAATGTCGAGTCGGCAATGTCGGCGCCGGAACGCACGTAGCCGATCCTGCCTGCTTCGCCGGGGAAGCCTGCCGGGCTCCGTCCCGCGCGCACGAGTGTCCCGGCGATGGGGCCGCGCGCATCCAAGCCGCCAACCGAGCCGCGCGAGAGGATGGCCGCGTTGTTGCACCTGCCGCCGACGGAGATGTCCCCTGCGTCGCCCAGCCATGTGCGCAGCGTGCCCTCGAACGCACCGCGCATCACGATGCGGCGCGCCGACGCGCAGTCGATCGTCCCCGTGAACGCGTTCTCGCACTTGAGTCGCCAGAGCGGGAGGTACGCGCCCTCCGCGCCTGCGCGCACGGCAGCCACCTGCATGTTGCCGAGCGAGAGCAGGCGCGGAACCGTGTCAAGCAACACGGCCGCCACCCCCGGCGCCGGCTGGCCCTGCGTCTCCCTGAGGCGGATGCGGACGTTGGACGGGCGCACGCGCCGGAGCTTGCCAGCGCGTTTCATCGCCGCGCGCGCCTTGGTGAACAGCTTCGGCCCGAGGCGCCCGAGCGAACGCTTCCGCACGGCAAGCGGCACCTGGCCCGGCGGCCCGCCATGGATCGAGAGGAGCCGCCGTGATTCGTCGTACGCCACGCACACGCCTGATGCCGCGGGCTTGACAGTCACTTCGACGTGCGGCGGAAGAATATCCGCATAGGCGTTGGCCGGAGAGAACCGCAGGATCGATGCCTCGTCGCCAATAAATACCATGCCGCTGCCGTGAAGGGCAAGGCCGCACGGCGCCACCGGCCCCTCTCGGCCGACGAGCTGGGCGCTGGCGCCTCTCCTTCCGTCAGGATACAGGCTCTGGAGGTAGAAATGCCGGCGCGGCCGCGGCAAAGGATCAACGCACAGCGCCATCACGCCTCCGTCGGCGCGCGGCACGAGGAGAAGCGGCTGGTGATCCGTGTCGCGCTCCACCGGGCCGGTGTGACGCGCAAGCCAGAGCGGGCCCGCGCTCTGCCACATACCGTTCGTCAAGTGGCGTGCGCAGACAAGAAGCCCGCCCTCGCCGTCGTACGCCGCACTCAAGGCGCTTCCGGGCGGGAGGGGAAGACCGTGCGGCCACGCAGGCGCGTACGCAGCAGCCTTCGCCGCCTGGGCAAGGTCGTACACCGACGTGCGCGTCACCAGCGCGCGCGGGCCGTGCGCGTCGGAGGCAAACACGCATTGCAGCTCCTCGCCCGGCAGCGGGATCGTGACCACCTGGCCGCCCGCACGGGGGACGTGCGAGAGCATCAGCAGGCTGCCGTCGCGCTGTTCGCCCCCGGGCGCTTCATGCGCAATCCACCATCCGTTGGACGAATCGGGAGCCGCGGCAAGCACGGCGGCGCACCCGCTGATCCGCGCGCCGGGGAAGACGTGTTCAGGTTGCGCCGCCGACGCGTCGATCAGCATGACGACGCCGTTCGTTCCGCACCAGTACGTGCGCCCGTCAGCCATCGTGCCCGCAAGGCCCGAGAGCCAGGCGGGTATGTCCGAAGCGACACTGCCCGCATGGGCGGCCTCGAGGACGCCGCCCTGAGTGAACCGCAGCAGCGTGCCTTCCGCCGCAATCCACAGCCGGCCGCCCGAGGCGAGCGCGTCGGTGACATTCCCCGCGCAGCCGCCGGTGATCAGCGCGGCAAGCTCCGGCGCGGCGGCATCGAGCGCGCGCTGCATCGCCGCCTCGTCAGCCAAGTTCGTTCCCCCGGGGTCGCGTTCAGGCACAACAGGCGCGCCGCCGCTCGTATAGAGCTGGATTCTGTTTGACAGGGCCGCGCCGAGCGCAACCGCATCACCCGCTTCGGCAAGGAAAAGCGACGATGCGCCCGAAGGCGCAGCCAGCTCGTGCACCGCCGTCCGTACACCGCCCGTCGTATATTCATGCCAGGAAATCCCCTCGCCTGACGGCAGCAGCAGATGCAGGCGCGCGGCGCCGCGAGCCCATGCCATGTCGCGCACCAGGGCCGCATCGGGCAGCGGCGGCCGCGGCTGAGCGCTGTCGATGTATTCGCCGTCCGGGGTGAAAAAGGCAAAACGCCCGCCGAGCAGCAGGCATACCCCGCGGCCGCACCCGGCAATCGCTGGCATGCGCGCGCCGGGCGGGAGTCCGCGGTCGAACGGCACTTCCCATTCGGTGGTGACGAGCCCATCCTGCCGGCGCACGCGGATGGCCGGGATGGCATTGTCAACCATGCCATGCTGGAAGAGGAAGCCGGGAGATGAGGCGGTCAGTGTGTCGCGGACGCTCATGGCATCGCGGGGCGGCCATTGGGCCGTCTCGATGTAATTGGCCGTTGCAGGCCGCGCGACCGCGGTAGATACGGCGAGGATGCTCAGGAGTATCGCATAAAAACGAACCATAGGTTTCATGGTGGGCACAACCCTGCTGCATATATGGTAGCACAGCGCGTGCCATCGGCTGGAAAGGCATACAGGGAAGGCGAAAGCGGGGCCGGCCGCGTCGTTTTATACGGCGTCCGCGGCGTTCGCGTCAAAAAAGTCGACGAATCCCCCCTATTCCCCGTCCCCGTTCTCCTGCCGCGCGCTCGCGACGCCCCACTTCTTCAGCCGGTCCCTCACGCTCTTTTCGGAAATGCCGAGCATGCGGGCCGCTTGTGTCTGGTTTCCATCGCATTTCTTGAGCGCGCTGAGCAGCATGGCCTTTTCGAGCTGCTCGACCGTATCGGGCAGGCTGGCCTCGAGCGGGAGGGTGATCTTGTCGCCCTCGTACTCGGCCGCGCCGGGCATGCTGCTGCGAATCGTCTCGGGCAGGTCGTGCGGCAGGAGGTATTCGGTGCGGGTGAGGAGGACGGCGCGTTCGACTGCATTCTCGAGCTCGCGGACGTTGCCCGGATAGGCATAGCGGACGATGAACTCCATTGCCTCGGGCGTGAACCCCTTGATGACGCGCTGGTTCTCGCGGGCATACTTGGCAAGAAAGACATTCGCCAGCACCGGAATGTCCTGGCGGCGCTCGCGCAGCGGCGGCACCCAGATCGTCACCACGTTCAGCCGGTAGTACAGGTCGTCACGGAACTGGCCGGCAGCCATCAGCGCTTCGAGATCGCGATGCGTCGCCGTGATGAGCCGGACGTCGACCGGGACTGTCTGGCTGCTGCCGACGCGCTCGACCGTGCGTTCCTGGATGGCGCGCAGGAGCTTCACCTGGACGCCGGGCGGCAGGTCGCCGATCTCGTCGAGGAACAACGTGCCGCCGTTCGCCACCTCGAACCGCCCGGCCCGCGAGTACAATGCGCCCGTGAACGCCCCTTTTTCATGGCCGAACAGCTCGCTCTCGAGCAGATGCTCGTTCAGCGCCGAGCAGTTCACCGCCACAAACGGCTTGTCCCGCCGCGGGCTCGCAATGTGGATCGCACGCGCAACCAGCTCCTTGCCCACGCCCGTCTCGCCGCGGATCAGCACGTTGCTCGCGCTGTTCGCCACGCGCGATGCAAGGTTGAGCACGTTCTCCATCTCCGTGCTCGCCGAGATGATCCCGGTGAACGAAGCCTTCCGCAGCGTCTCGCGCAACTGCCTGTTCTCATCGACGATCTTCCTGTGCTCGGCGATATGCTGGAGGAGGACTTCGAGCTGGTTGATGTCGATCGGCTTGTTGAGGAAATCGTGCGCGCCCTCCTTCATCGCCTGCACCGCGGTGTCAATGTCGCCGAACGCAGTGATAAGGATGACGTCGACCATCGGATGCGCCTTCCGCACCTCGCGGATCACGTCCAGGCCCGTCATCCCGGGCATGCGGTAATCGGTGAGCACGACGTCATACCCCTGCCGCGCGAGCATCTTGAGGCACTGCTCACCCGAGTCGGCCCCGTCAGCCGTGTGGCCGATCTGCCGCAGGAAGCTCGTGAGCGAATCGCGCTGCGATTGCTCGTCGTCAACCACAAGCAACTTCATCAGTCCTCCACGCCGGGATCGTGAGCTCGACGATGACGCCCCGCGGGTCCGCCGGGCGGATGGCGATCGCGCCGCCGTGCTGCTCGATGATGCTGCGCGTTATGGCAAGCCCGAGGCCGATCCCTCCTGGCTTCGTCGTGTAATACAGGTCGAACGCCTGCTGCAACACCTCAGGCGCCATCCCCGCGCCGTTGTCCTCGACGGTGATGCGCGTCTGCCCCTGGCCGCGCGCGGCGCGGATGTCTATCCGGCCGCCGCTCTGCGTCGCCTCGATCGCGTTCTTGACCACGTTGACAAGCGCCTGCTTCAACTGGTGCCGGTCGGCCCGCATTGGCTCGATGTCCTCCGCGCATTCCGCGCGAAGGGCAAGGCCGCGCTGCGAGGCAAGGCCCTGTTCGAGCGCAAGCACTTCCTGGATGAGCGCGGCGGGCGGGCACGGCTCGAACCGCGGCGGCTTCGTCCGCGCGAAGGCGAGAAACTGCTCGACGATCTCGTCAAGCCGCTTGATCTCGTCGCGGATCGTCCGCGTCCGCTCGCGCAGCAGCCCGGCCGTCTCGGCGGTGCAGTGCACCTCGCGTTCGAGCAACTGCGTGTTGATCTGGATCGCGTTGAGCGGATTGCGGATTTCGTGCGCAACGCCCGCGGCGAGCGAGCCCATGGCCGCAAACCGCTCCTGCTGCCGCAACTGCCCGCTCACCCGCTCGACTTCCCGCGTGATCGCGTCGCGCTGCGTCGCCAGCAGCCGCGCGTTGTGCACCCCCAGCAGGTTGACTACCAGCAGAAACGTGACGAACACGAAGATCGCCCCCGTCAGCCCGAGCCGCACCGCCGTCCGTTCCTCGAGGGCGCTCAGCGAGCTGAACCGCATCCGCACGCGCAGCAGGTACTGCCGCTCGTCCGTCACAAACGGTCGCACGGCCTCGAATTCCGTCCTCCCCTTCGTCACCACGCGCGCCGCAAAACGGTTCTCCGTCATCGCCGCGTCGAGAAACGGATCCTTGTCAATCGACGTCACTTCCGTCACACCGAACGCGGCGATGATCCGCTCGCGGTCCTGGCACACCAGCGAGGTGAAATCGCCGCGCAACGCAAGCTTCTTCAACACCTGGCCCGTGCCGTACAGGCGGACGACCTCGCCCACCACGTTCGTCTCGACGCCCTCGTCCTGCAGGTGCATCCTGATCCCCGCGGTCGTCTGGATCGCCACGACAATCGTGTCGAGCACGACGCGCGCTTCCGACGTCGCCAGCTCGATCAAATCCCCGCGCATCATGCGGTACTCGTGCCACATCGCGCCAAAGACGACCACGCCGAGCACAAGGGCCAGCACGATCATGAATCCCGTCAATACATGGCGTTCGCGCTTCATACCGCTCCAAATTCCACAGATTCTACCATTCCCGCCCGTTTAACTCAAATCGGGAAAATTCCTTCGCATACGGCGGCGCAAGTGTTTTGCTCAGTGAAAACAGGGAAGAACTAGGAGGCACTGTGGACCGCCGAAAACCGCAGAACTGCGCCATGGAGCCGAGCCGATGTTCACCAGTCCAGGCGCGAAGAGAACGGCGCCCGACCGGGGACGTCAGCGCATTGGTCGCTGCATGCGGCGCAACGTTGATGTAATGCTCAAAGACACATGCCGCGCCGCGCGCTCGCAAGCACGTTTCTCCAAAGGATCAGCACGCCAACATTGAGGACTATCAGCAGCCCCGGTTCCGGAATGATTTCATAGCAGCCCATGTCAACCAGGCCGTCATGGGTGCGTGGGTTGCCGTCCAGGTCCGTCGTCCCCGTCATCCATGACTGCACGGCCCCGGCGTCGATGCACGGCGATCCCTCGGCAAGATGATAGTCGGCGCCTGCCGCCTGAAACAACGGGTCGCCGGGTATGCACATGTAGTGCAGAACATCATTGGTCGGCTTGGTGCAGCAATAACTGAAGCCGGCGTCCGCGCCATACGTCTGCCAGTCAGCACCGCCCTGCAGCGCT
>JAAYZF010000347.1 GCA_012514975.1 bacterium | reverse complement strand
TGGGTTTCACAACGCCGCAACGCGCGTGACACTCACGATTCATCGAAAGGAGACATGACATGCGAGCATTACTTGCCGTTGCAGTCTGCACCCTCGCGGCTCTGCCGCCTTTCCATGCCACGGCGGCAGACGGCCCTGCCACGGCCGCGTTTGCCGTCACGACGAACGTGGTCCGGCCCGCGGAAAAGGTGCCTCCGCTCGGTGCGAACGACTGGGGCAGATGCGGCGCGGTCGAGTGGGCCGCAAACAACTTCGTGCGCAACGCAGGCAACGAACCCGTCTACTGGCGCAACCTGCATCGCGTGATGGCGTGCGGCGACAACTGGTTCGAGATCGACGGCGCGGGCACGTCATGGTATGCGCTGTGGAACAGCGGGTTCCTCAGCGGCGCCCGTCTTCGTTTCTACCGTATCGTGGACAAGAACGGCGAACCGCTGCCGCCCAATGCGCGCGGCTCGTATGTCGAACTGGCGAATGCGGACCACGTGGTGCACCTTGGCGATGGCCGCGTGATTCCGGAAAGAACGAAGGACTTCCCTGACGGCGGCTGGCTTGCGTCGCGCTATGCGCAGGTCTACGCACTTGACTCGCTCCCCGCCGCCACGCGGTCGTGCACCGATTCCCTCGGGCCTGAAAACGGTCGCACGTACTGGTATGTCGTCGTTGCCATGGGGCCGGATGGCCGGACGGAATCAGAGCCGTCGAACGAGGCGAACGCGACGCCAAAGGCGGGCCTCCAGAAGCCTGCAGCGGAAAAACCGGAACGCGTGGCGCCGCCGCAAGGCACACCGGCAGCGGAAAAGCCGGCAGCGCCAACGGGGCTGAACGCCGTTGCCGGCGACGGCTGCGTCATGCTTTCCTGGCAACCGAGCGCATCGTCGAACGTGACGGCCTATCGTGTGAAGCGCTCGACGCTGCCCGCGGCAAAGCAGGTCAACCGTGTCCATGTCGAAGCGGGCGCACCGGCGTTCAGGACGTTCGACTACGTCGTCGTCGAGAAGAAGTTCGAGCCGTTCCTGATGAAATACGCGAACCCCCGCGTGCGCGGCATCGGCAACCCGCAGGACAAGCCGAACTGGTACTGGCGGGGAGATCTGTCGAAGCTGTCTTTCTCGCTCGTCCCGCATCCGCAACCGGCGCCTGACGCGATGGTCGACCCGGGCGAGACGTGCATGCGCGTCGACGCGTCAGCCGGCAGACACTCGATGGAACAGATAGTGTTCATGGGCACGGCGCACGGCAAGGAATCCGCCTGGTACGGTCAGCTCGAACCCGGCAGGCACTACCGGCTCGAAGCATGGCTCCGCCAGGAAGGCCTCGGCGACAATGGCCGCGTGACGTTCAGCTACGGAAGCGGCTATCCGGAGATCAATTCTTCCTTCAACGTCACCAGCGCGTGGCAGTGCTACACCTTCGCTTTCGACGGCCCGGCGCGCCCGGTCGCGCCGATGCATTTCGGCCACACGTTCACCTTCACCGGCCCGGGCACACTATGGCTGGACAACTGCCGCATCTACCGTGTGGACAAGCCTGAAGACGCTGACAAGCTGTATGTCCCCAACGCGACCGTGTTCGACGAGCTGATGGCCTCGCAGCCGGCTGCTGGTTCCAAAGGGGCGCATCGCACGTGGTATCTTGATCACAATGCGACGCTGTCATCAATCATGAGCTGGCATGCCAACTCGGCAGTCAATGTGGACTGGAGCACGTCGGTCGGCGGCACGATGGACATGACACTGCCGATGGGTCTCATGTTCGACCTGCGCACGGGCGACACGCCGGCGACGCGCATGCGGCCGTGGCTCGTGCTGCAGCATATTCTCCACACGGAACAGGACTGGCGCAATCTCATCGAGTATCTCGCCGCGCCGTACGATCCGAAGAAGGACACGCCGGAAACGAAACCGTGGGCGCACAGGCGCTTCCAGCAGCGCGGCGTGGCGACGCCGTGGGTTGACGAGTTCCCCGAGATCGTCATCGAGTTCGGCAACGAGACATGGCACAATGGCGTGTTTGCCGACTGGATCGGGTTCAGCCTGCACAGCATGGTCCACCAGGGCGGGGTCGAATACGGCCTCTTCACGCGCTACCTGATCGAGGAGATGAAGAAGAGCCCGTACTGGACGTCGTGCGACCTTGACCGCAAGATCCGCTTTGATCTCGGCGGCAACTATGACTGCCGCATCGGCCGCGACGGCTCCGTGCACGGCTATGGCGAAGATGCCATCCAGGCCAACCCGCACGCAGGCCTGCTGGGCCACGCGAACTACGTCGGGCCGAAATGGGAGACGGGCGACTACACGGAACGCAGGTTCGATGACAACGGCGTGCAGGCCTGCCTGCTCAGCTTCCTGACAGGCGTCGAGCGGAGCGAGGAGAACATGGGCCGCGCACGCGAGCTGCTCATCACGCGCAGGCCGCAGTACGACATTGCCGCGTACGAGGGCGGCCCGGGCGGCTACGCCCTGCCCGGCCACGCCGTGGGCAATCGCGGCGCGACGGAGGAGCAGACCGAGATCAACGAGCAGTACGGCAAATCGCTCGCCCAGGCGGTCGGCGCGCTCGATTGCTGGCTCGGCAGTTATGCCTTCGGCTGGACGTACCAGTGCTATCTTGGCTACGGCCAGGGCACGCACTGGAAGAGCCACACGGTTTTCGCCGACGGGTTCCGCCCGCACGTGGCGTGGCAGGCGCTGGCTTTGCGCAACCGCGAGGCGCGCGGCGACCTGATGCGCGTCGACGCGGGCGCAGGGCCTGCGATGGTCAAGGGCACGAACAGCTATCCGCTGATCGGCGTGTACGCATTGCGCGACGGCACACGCTGGTCGGTCTTCGTTCTTTCCCGCGCGTTGGACGGAAAGCATGATGGGCGGGATTTCGGCACGGGGATCATACCTGTGACGCTGCATCTGCCGTTCAAGCGCGCGGGCGCGATTGCACTACACACGCTTGCCGGGAATCCGCGCGTCTCGAACCGCGAGGCGATGAACGTGAAGCCCGGTTCATCCGCCGTCCCCGCGGAGGCCGTGCACGATGGCGTACTGGAGATCAACCAGGCATCCGGCGGCGTGCAAGGCGGCATGCCACCCGGCTCGATCTACCTGTATGTATTCAATGACACGTCCACCACCGGGAGCTTGAGATGAACGCACACACACCCCTCTCGGCGCTCTGCGCGGCAGGCTTGTGCAGCTCGGCCGCGCTTGCCCTGCCGCAACCGTTCATTGACGGCGTGTTCGACTGGCAGGCGTCCGATCCGCTCCTCGCGGCGGACACCAATGCGCCCGGTGTCCAGATAGCGGCAAAGGACCCGACGTTCGTCTTCAGCGACGGCCTGTGGCACCTGTTCTGCACCGTGCGCAGGCAGGATGGCCCGGTCGACACGCAGTACTTCTGTTTCAAGGACTGGAAGGACGCCGGGAAGGCAAAGGGCGTCAGCCTGGGTCTGCACGACCAGTACTACTGCGCGCCGCAGGTGTTCTACTACGAGCCGCACGAATTGTGGTACCTCGTATACCAGATTAACGACAGCAACGCGCCGCCCGGCTGCGCGTTCGGCCCCGCGTTCTCCACCACGCCCACCATTGGCGCCCCTGCTTCATGGACCAAGCCCCGACGCATGATCGACAGGAAACCGGACGAGACTGGCTGGCTCGATTTCTGGGTGATCTGCGACGACACGAAGGCATACCTGTTCTTCACCTCGCTCGACGGGCGCATGTGGCGCTGCGAAACAGGCAGGGAGGCATTCCCGCGCGGCTGGTCGAAGCCGTCACTCGCCCTCAAGGCCGACGTCTTCGAGGCGTCGCACACCTACAAGCTGAAAGGCGCCGATCTCTACCTCACCATGATCGAGGCGCAGGACAGGGCACACAACCGCCGGTATTTCAAGGCCTATCTCGCCGACCGGCTCGATGGCGAGTGGCGCGGTCTTGCGGACTCGCTCGAGAAGCCGTTCGCCGCGTTCTCGAACGTCTTGCAGGCACATCCGTGGACGGCCAGCATCAGCCATGGCGAGATCATCCGCACCGGCGTCAACGAACTGATGGAAATCGACCCGCACGATCTCCGCATCATCTTCCAGGGCGCCAGCGACGATGAGTATCGCGGCGGGAACTACGGCCGGATTCCCTGGCGCCTTGGCATGCTCGAACCGACCACGAACCAGCCCGCAAGGAACAACGCAATGGAAGACCCGACTGCCGATCTCATCTTCACCGACGCGCGCGACCTTGCCATCAACGGCAAGGCGTTCAGCGATACCGGCCGCTTCTACTCGCGTCTCCCGCTCAAGGCTGAAGGCGTCGTCCCGCCCGCCGTGTGGAGCCTTGCGCAGCAGCCGTGCGGCATCACCGTCGACTTCTGGTCCGACACAACGGTTCTTGGGGCGGACCTTGAGCTGGAATGCGAGGCAGAGGGCCCGCCGCTCAACACCGACTGCTCGATCGACTGCTACGCGCACGACGGCACGCGCTGGGGCTGGGTCGGCATTCTGAAGAACCTGAAGCGGCCGCGGACAACAGATGTCATCTGTCGCGGCCTTGCGCGCACACGCACGCGATTCCGCATCTACCTGCCATTCGCCGAACGCGTGAAATCGCTCAGGATCGGCGTGGAGAAGGGGGCGTCACTCGAACCGGCCGCGCCGGCGACGAACAAGCCGGTGTGCTTCTACGGCACGTCGATCATCCATGGCTTTTCCGCCCGGCGCGCGGGGATGACGCTTCCCGCCATGATCGGCCGCAGGCTCGACTGGCCGGTGTGGAATCTCGGCTTCTCAGGCAATGCGCGCATGGAGCCTGCCATGGCGGAGCTGCTCGCCGGGCTCGATCCCGCGGTCTATGTGCTCGATTGCCTGCCGAACATGGGGCCTGATCTTGTGGACGAGCGTGTGGCGCCGTTTGTCCGCACGTTGCGCGCCGCGCATCCGGCAACGCCGATCGTGCTCGTCGAGAACATCGTCTACCAGGCAACGTACATGCTCGAAGACAAGCGCGGCGGCTGGGGCTTGAAGAACGACGCGCTCAAAGCCGTGCATGCGCAGCTCGTCGAGGAAGGCGTGACGGGTCTGTTCTATGTCCCCGGCGGGAATCTGCTCGGCACGGATGGCGACGGCGCCGTGGACGGCACGCATCCCAACGAGCTCGGCTTCTACCGCATGGCCGACGCCCTCGAGCCCGTCCTCCGCCCGCTGCTGGACAGGTGAAAATTCCTCGCGCGGACGGCAGCGCAAGGAATTTATGAAGCGCGTTAGCGGCATGCGGACGCCCGGCAGATGGTTGCGGCACAGCCTCTGACCTCCTGAGGCTCAAGACATGCCCTCAGAGCGGACGGAGTCACCACAAAACGCAAGAGTATACTCAGCAGACTCCGATTCATCCGCAGTCCCCTTTCCGTGTCTTCCGAGTATTCCGTGGTGGCCATGTGTTTGCCTCAGCGGGGCGGATATCATACAATAGTCATGTTTGCGGCATTCGGTAACCAGCGCGAGGCATGGCGGCAATGAAATCGTTCGTGACAACCAAGGGCGGCGCGTTCATCCTCGATGGCAAACCATGGCCTCTCCACGGCGCAACCTACTTCGGCCGCAGGCCCGGCACGTGCGGCGCCAACTGGTTTGACGAGCACTTCGGCTACAACGTCCAGTTCATTCCGCGCGACATCGAGACGATGCACAGGCTCGGCATCAACTGCGTCAGCCTGTTCGCGCCCGGCAGACATTTCTTCAACAAGACCGAGCCGCGCGAGGAGATGTTCGAGAAACTCGACCGTGTGCTCGAGCTGTTCGACGCGGCGGGCATCCGCGTCATCCTGTTCGGCGCACGCGGGTTTGACCGCGAGACGTGGTGCGCCGCGCAGGGCATACCCGTGCCCGACGGCTTGTGGCATCCTGCACTGCAGCCCGAGGCGCTGCGCGCGGCGGTCGAAGGCCAGTCGGTCTTTCGCGCGCGCTACGCGGGCCGCCCGGTCGTCATTGGCTACCCCACCGGCTCGGGGCGGTTCTTCCGCTATGATTTCAGCGTGCCCGCCGTGCGCGACGCGTGGGCCGCATGGCTGAAGGAACGGTTCGACGGCAGCCTTTCCCATGCGCGAAAGGCTCTTCAGTGCGCCACGGACGAACGCACGTGGGAGGAAATCCGCACGCCGCTCGAGATGGAGCCGTATTTCAACGAGGACAACCCGCGGTCGTGCGAATTCGCCACGATGCACCAGGCGTTCGTCATGAAGTCGAGCGCGGAGCTGTGCGAGGCGCTGAAGAAGATGACGCCGGACCAGCTCATGTTCACCGTCATGGAAGGCTGCTGTTTCTCGACGGGGCACCTGAACGCCTACGTACCCGAGCTGTTCCCCGGCGATGCCGTGTACACCGAGTGCTACCATTGGGAAGGCGTGCGCAGCGACCACATCCAGAGCGAGGCCGAGCGCCGCTGGATGCGCGAGCCCGTCGCGCACAAGCCGTCGGTCGATCTCGTCGACCAGGCGGGATACGTGCAGATGCTCATCCGCTGGATGCAGCGCTCGGGCAAGCCGCTGGTCGTATGCCACGGGTGCGACATCGGCGAACCGCGCCGCGGCGTGCGCGACGAAGCCGACCAGGCCGCGCTCATAGACTATTTCAACACCGCCATCGTCGCCGCGGGCGCGCACGGCATCTGCTACTGGTGCTGGTCGGATGACGAACAATCGAAGACGTTCACCAGCGCGCAGGGCGTCGAGTACACGATCGACACGCCGCCCGAGAAGCGGCCCTACTGGCAGTCGGGCGAGACAATGGGCATCGTGCGCCTTGATGAAAGCGTGCGGCCCGCCGGCGATCACATCGCCCGCCTCTCGCGCGAACGGGCGGGCAGGGCGCCCAACTCGAGCGCAAGCGAAACGCTCGTGCTGTTTCCCATGCCCGTCTTCCAGAGCTTGTACCGCTACCGCGCGAATCTCACCGGCTTCGGCCTGTTCACCGCGCTGGCCCGCACGGGAATACTTGCCGAGGCGTTGTGGACGTCGGCGGGGCGGCGCGTCATCACGGCCGCCGATCTCGCGCCGTACAAGTTCGTCATACTCGGCGTGGGCGAATATCTGCGCGACCATCCTTCCGTGCCCGGCGCGCTTGAGACCTACGTGCACAACGGCGGCACGCTGCTCCTGCCTCTTGGCTTCACTGACAAGCTGCGGGATGAGTGCCTCGGGTGGCACGCAGCGCCCGCGCTTCAACGCCTGGCCGGCGCGGAGGAACTGATCGAGCGCGCTCCCCGCCCGCGCCTTGACGACATCCGCGCCGCCCACGCAGGCTGGGCGCACAATGCCGTCCGCTCATGGAAGCTCGACATCGCAGACTCGCCGTGCATGACGTGCGTGCGCCCGGTGTCCACGGCAACCATGCTCGCCAAGGCGGGCGATTCACCGCTGCTCTACCGCCATGCGCTCGGCGAGGGCCATGTGTATGTCTTCACCTGGAACCTCGATGTCTTCACGTTCGACGGCGACCGGCCCGACCACACCAGCACCGGCTGGGACTGGCTGCTCAAAGACACTGCCGCCGCGACAAAGATCACAACGGACGAACACAACCCGCTTGCGCAAGCCATCCGCACCCGCTGCGCATCCTAGTCATCAAGTCATCAAGTCATCAAGTCATACATCGCACACCCAAGCTCCCCCACCGCCATGCCAGCCAGACACACAACCCGCCGCGCAACACCGCTCGCCCGGTTCGCCTCACTGTTCGCCGACCCGCCGGCCGACTACCGCCCGATGCCGCAATGGTCGTGGAACGGCGATATGACGAAGCAGCGCATACGCGAGCAGCTCAGGCAGTTCGCCGCGAACGGATGCGGCGGCCTGTTCACGCATCCGCGCCCCGGGCACATCACCGGGTATCTCACCGACCGCTGGTTCGCGCTGTGGGATTACGCGGCGCGCGAGGCGAAAAGGCTGGGTATGCGGTTCCATGTCTATGATGAATTCATGTGCCCGGGCGGCACGGCAGGCGGCACTGTTGCCGCGACGGATCCCACTGTTGCATTGCACGAGCTGATGCTCGTGCCGCTCGCGCCTGGAGCGAAGCATCCGGGGAACGTTCTCCTTCGCGTGCGCATCGCAGGGAGGACGCCGGTGGTTGTCCCCGCTGAGGCCGGCGAGGCGACTCACGCGGTCGTCTGCGCGGTGCCTGACCGGCGGATCGGCGGGCTCCCCGTGCCTGATCTCCTTATGCCCGGCACGGCCGCCGCGTTCATCAAAACGACACACGAACGCTATCGCGCATCGAGCGGCAGGATGTTCGGCAAGGACGTCACCATGATGTTCTGCGACGAGCCCATGATACTCAACTCGGGCGCCGGCCTTCCTTTCTCCGCCTATCTCTCGAAGGAATTTCATCGAGAGCACGGCTACCGCCTCGAAGACGCAAAGCTGTTCAGCCTCTGCTTCGAGCAGCCTGATTCGCCCGAGGTCCGCTTCGACTTCTGGCGCACCGTCAACCGGCTTTTCAATGACAACTTCATGAAGCCGTTGCACGACTGGTGCGGGAGGAACAATCTCCTCTTCACCGGCCATCTCATGGAACACGAATGGCCCAGCCCGAAGAGCACGCCGGACAACATGTCCGGCCTGCGCTGGATGCATGCGCCGGGCGAAGACCTGCTCGGCTTCCAGTTCATCCCCACGGCGCTTGCGGACAACGGCCTGTATCTCATGAACCTCAAGGAGCTGTCGAGCGTCACCAGCCAGTTGGGCCGCAAGTGGAACATGGTCGAGACATGCGGCGCCCGCGGGTATCACACCTCGTTCTCGTATTTCAAGCCGTGCGAGGACTTCACGCTGTCCTTCGGCGTGAATGTCATCGACACACACCTCGCCCACGAATCGCTCTCCGGCTCGGGCAAGTACGACTGGCCGCAGACACTTTCGGACCACAGCCCGTGGTGGCAGTACTACCGGCCGCACGCAGACCATGTCGCCCGCGTCAATGCCGCACTGTCGCAAGGCAGGGAATGCAACCGCACCCTCGTGCTCATGCCCACGACGACCGCGTGGATGCACTACACCGGCAGCGCGTTCGACGAGCCTGGCGCGAACGTGTCGAACCGGCGGCTCGAGCTCATCAAACGCGCGCAGATAGACCTTGTCGTGGCGTTGTACCAGCAGCAGATCGACTTTGACCTTGGAGACGAGTTCATCCTCGCCGAATTCGGCTCGGCGGCAAAGGGCAGGCTGGTCGTGGGCGAACGGTCGTATGACGCAGTCGTGATCCCGCCCTCGATGGAGACGGTGAACGCAACGACGCTGGCCCTTCTCGACGCGTTCGCACGGTCGGGCGGCGCCGTCTATGCCATGCGCGTGCCCGAGCGCGTCGATGCCCGTGTGTCGGATGCGCCCTGCTCGTTGGCGATGGCGGCAGGATGGAGACCAATGGCCGACAGCGGCTCGCTTGCCGCCGCGCTGCGCGCGCAACTGCCTCCCTACGTCACCGGGCCCGGAGGCGCGCCGGCCAACCCCGGGCTCGTCTGGCGCAGGGCGGCCGGCAAGGCGGACGTCACCTGGTTTTTCGCCAACCCGTGGTCCGGGCCGCTCGATGCGGACGTCCGCATCGACGGGCAATCCGCCCTCACGCTCGATACGGCGGCAGGAACGATTTCCCCGCGCGGCGCCGGGCGCGACGGCGGCCGGCTTGCCCTCCGCCTCACGCTTCCGCCGCGGGGCCACGCCCTGTTCCTCGTGACCGACACGACGGCCGCGCCTGTTCGTGCGCAGGCAACGCCGGCCCTGCGCCCGGTGCCGCTCGCGGCATGCGCGGCCGCGCGCACAAAGCCGAACATGTTGTACATCGATTACTGCGACGTGGAGGCGTATGGCCGCCGCCTCGACAATGTGAATGTGACGATCGCGAACAAGACGAACTGGCAGTGGCAGGGGTGGAGCGGGAGCCCATGGGGCAAGCAGTTCAGGCGCACGGTGGTTGATGCGCCGGTTGATGCCGCGTCGGAGGTGATGGTCACCTATCGGTTCACCGTGCAGCGCCTTTCGCCCTCGGCGCGGAAGTCATTGCGCGCATGCATCGAGCGGCCATGGCTGTACACCGTCGAGCTCAACGGCAGGAAGGTCGCGCAATCGACAGGCACGCGCTGGTTTGACGAGCATATGCGTTCATTCCCCATCGGCCCGCTCGCGCGCGAAGGGGCCAATGTGCTCAGGCTCACCGCGCGGCCGTTCCGCACGCTGTGCGAGATCATGCCGGTCTACGTCTGCGGGGATTTCTCGCTCGAGGCGGCAGCGGCGGGGTTCGAGATAACCGGCGCGACATCCGTGACGCTTGGCGACTGGACGCGGCAGGGCATGCCGTTCTACCACGACCGCGTCAGGTACGCCTTCGAGTTCCAGCTCGATGCGCCCGCGCAGTCGCTGCGTGCGAGGCTTCCCGGGTGGGAAGGATCAGTCGCCGTGGTCAATCTTGACAACCGTGAGATCGGCCAGGTCATGCACCCGCCGTTCGAGCTCGCGGTCGCGGGCCCCGTCAGGCGCGGCAGGCACGTGCTCGCGGTGGATGTCATCGGCAATGTCAAGAACATGATGGGCTCGCATTTCTCGCAGGCCCTGCCACTGGTATGGAGCTATGAGTGCGCGCCGGCCGCGCAGCCTGCCGGGAGCGCCTACCAATTCCATCCGACAGGTCTCATGGCCGCGCCGGAGCTGTTCGCCTGCGATTGATCCGCCGGAGGCTGAGCGGGGTATCACTTCACCATCCGGGACACACACCATGACTGCAAGGAAGAGTCTGATGGCAACAACCGTGAGCGCCGTGGCGTCGGCATGGCATGCGGCCGTGGGGTTCTACCACGACATGTGGCGGACGCGGGCGCGCCGCCAGCCGCTTCCGCGCCGCGTCATCCTGACGATCGTGCGCGTCATCGTGCTCAGCGTGCGCGGTTTCATGCGCGACAACTGCCTGCTGCACGCATCGGCGCTGACGTATTACACGCTGCTGTCGGTCGTCCCGGTGTTTGCCATGGCGTTCGGCATCGCAAAGGGTTTCCGGCTCGAGGACAAGCTCAACGAGGTGATCGCGACGAAGCTCGAGGGCCAGCAGGAGGTGGTGCGCTACGTCACCGAATTCGCCCAGAAGATGCTGCAGGATGCCAGCGGCGGCGTGGTGGCCGGGATCGGCGTGCTCGTCCTGTTCTGGAGCGTGATCTCGCTGATGGGCAACATCGAGCGGAGCCTGAACACCGTCTGGGGCGTCTCGCGCGAGCGGCACATCGGCCGCAAGTTCTCCGACTATCTCTCGTTCATACTGCTCGCTCCCCTGCTCTTCGTTGCAACGAGCAGCCTGTCGGTGGCCATCAACAAGCAGGTAACCTTCCTCGTCCAGAAAATCGCGCTGCTCGGCGTCATCGCACCGCTCGTGACGTCGATGCTCAAGCTTACGTCATACGTGATGGCCTGGGTGCTGTTCACGTTCATCTACATGTTCATGCCGAATACGCGCGTACGCTTCCGCACCGGCATGATCGGCGGGATTGTCGGCGGCACGCTGTTCGTCGGCGCCCAGCTCGTCTATGTCACCTTCCAGGTTGGCGTATCGCGTTACAACGCCGTCTACGGCAGCTTCGCCGCGCTGCCCCTGTTCCTCGTCTGGCTCCAGTTGAGCTGGGCGATCGTGCTCTTCGGCGCGGAGCTCACCCACGCATGCGACATGACGGAGCTGCAGGAGTTCGCCCGCGAGTGCGAGAACGCGAGCCATTCATTCCGCTCGCTCGTCGCCTTGCGCGTGGCGCACCTGGTGGTCACCCATTTCGTCGCGGGCGAGAAGGCGCTCAACGCGCGCGAGATCGCCGAAACGCTCGAGCTCCCTGTCCGCCTGGCCAACGAGACGCTCGAATCACTCACCGGCGCCGGCATCCTGAGCGAGGTGGTCTCCCCGGGTTCGAACGTGAACCGCTTCCAGCCGGCCCGGGATGCCCATTCCCTCACCGTCGCATCTGTCGTCAGCGCGCTGGGCGAACGCGGCCTGAAAGACGTGCCCTTCGAAGACTCGCAGACCACGCACAAACTCGCCGACATCCTCAACGGCTTCTCGCGGATCATCGATTCCTCGCCCGCAAACGTCCTGCTCAAGGATGTATGAAAGGCTCGTGCTCTTCGACTTATCATCTGGCGCCGCGACCTCTCACCTCCCTGCTGAAGAACACTTCCCGGTCGCCCGGGTCAAGATCGCCCACAACGCCACTGCACGTGTAGCCGAGCTTCTCGAGAAGCGCCTGCATGATCTTGTTCGATTCGTTGGTCGAAACGAACAGCCGGTCAGAACGGCACAACCCCTCGGCGTGGCGCACCAACGCCGTGCCAATGCCTGCCCTGCGATGGCGGGCGTCAACCACAAGCATGGCGATGAACCCGCGGCCGAAGAACGAATGCTCAAGCACCACGTACCCCGCGATCTCCCGATCGATCTCGGCAACGCAGGCAGTGCCGGCATGGACGGACGTGCTGATGAACACCCGGCGCTGTTCATCATTCTGCGCGATGTGATCGATCACGCAGATGGCGTTGACATCCTCGTGCTGTGCCTGGCGGATACGCACCGATCCTCCTGGCTGACGCCCGGATGGTGGAACGTGTTGCTACGCGTGGCCGTGCTGCTCGCCGGGCTGTTCCGGCGCGCCCTTCGGGAAGGTCATCGTGAACGTCGTGCCCTTGCCCACCGTGCTTGAAATCTCCAGCGTTCCGCCATGTGCCGCGACGATGTTGTTCACCATGGTCAGCCCCATGCCCGTGCCCATGGCGCCCTTCGTCGTGAAGAACGGCTGCAGGCACCTCTCGAGCACTTCGCCGCTCATGCCGGCGCCGGTGTCGCTGACGGTAATGCGGACGGCGCCACCGGCGTTTTCCGTGGATATTCCGAGACGGCCGCCATCGGGCATGGCGTCCGCCGCATTGAACACGAGGTTCAGCAGCATTTCGTGGATGTCGGTCTTCCAGCCGTCCACGTCGCAGTTGCCGCCAAGGTTGAGCGCGATCTCGATGGGCGCCTTCCGTGTGAGCCCCGTGCCTTTCAGGCGTTGCCCGCCCAGCTCGACCACCTCGCGGACAACCGCGCTGATGTCCACGCTGCCCTTTGCGTCGCGATGCTCGGTCGAGCGGTAGAACTGCTGCATGCGGTTGACGATCTCCGTTCCATGACGCGCCGCGGTCCTGATGACCTCAAGTCTCTGCCGTGCGTTGCCGGTGTTCGCCAGCGCGCCGGGCTCGTCAAGCATCAGGTCTGTGCACGCCACTATCGGGACGAGCAGGTTGTTGAAATCATGCGCCGCGCCGCTGGCAAGCTGGCAGAAGGCGTGCAGGCGCTCCCGCCTCAGCGCTTCGTCACGCGCGCGTTCGAGTTCCTGCAGGGCGCCGAACAGCGCTTCGTTCTTCTCCCTCAGCTCCGCCGTACGCCTGTTCACCTGCCATCTGAGCACGGCGCTCAGGATGAGGAAGAAGAGGAGGATGGCGAGGATGGCAATGATCCCCCACAGGACGGCGGCCGGGAGGAACGTCCGCGGCTTCTCCTGAAGCCAGTAGGCCAGCGAACGGTAGTACACCGAGTGCGGGTCGTTCATCGCTTGCGCAAGATGCCTGTCAATGGCGTCAAGCAGATGGGCGTTGCGCCCGTCCGCCGTGGCGAAGAGCAGGACCGTGGGATGCAGGATGACCGGCGTGGGCCTGACCCCGCCCCTCTTCTTCCTGTTGTACCCGTAGAACAGGCTGACGATCGCCGCATCCGCCCTGCCGGACTCGACATGGCCGATCGTGGCCTCGTAGTCGGGATGCGCCACAAGGTTCAACGAAAGGCCGAACCGCTCGCGCAGTTCGTCCACCACCGTTTGCTGGATCGAGCCCTTCAGCACCGCCACCGTCTTCCCGTCAAGATCGGCGACCGAGCGGATGCGCGCGTCTTGTCTCGTGAACACCTGGAGCCACGAGCTCAGCACCGCAAGCCTGTTGAAGTCCAACTGCCCGTCCCTTCCCTCCGAGTACGCCACGTCGGGCATGAGATCAATCTCTCCGCGCGCAATGCGTGACAGCGCCTCGTCCCACGTGCAATGGACGTATTCCACCTCCCACCCCTCGCTCTCGGCCACGTGCTCGAGGAGATCGATGAATATGCCGCGGGGCCTGCCGCCCGGGCCCATCTCGACCTTCGGCGGGTTGTCGTACACGCCCACTCGCACCGTCTGCGCGCTCGTTTCCTCGACGCCGCATGCGATCGCCGCGGCGATCAACGCGAGGACTCCTGCCGCGACGCTCATGTGCAATGTGCGACGCCCGCACGTTCCATGCGCACTGCATTCCGGGTGTTCGTTGGTTCTCATTGCAGGCTTGGTTGTGGGTGAAACGCGTTCGGTCTCGCCGGCGAGGGATTCCCGCCCTGGTTCACCTGCGGTTTGACACTGTCACGTCCGTGAGCCGTACATCCTTGCAGCGCCTGCACAGCAGCGCGTCATCGCCGCGGGTCTCGATCCGCATGCCGCTGAATGCGACGTCAGTGATGAGTGTCTCGCTGCTCCCCTGCACGACGCAGGGCGCGCCGCTCCTCACACGGAACTCCGAAAAGCTCAGACCGCCCAGCCCCGGCAGCGCAATCCCCTCCTCGACGAGCACCTTGACCGGCGCGCCCCCGCATTCCACCACCACATTCGAGAACAGGATGTTCGTAATGTCGGCGCTGCCGGGATTGCCTGCCGGGAGATAGCGGTGGGGATGCTCGGAGATGATGCCGTTGCCTGCGCTGCGGATCACCAGGTTGGAGAACGTGCAGTTGCGGATGACGCCGTCGCCCGGGCAGCCCACGCGCACGCCCTGGCATCCGCTGTCCAGCACGCAGTTCGCGACGACCACGTTCTCGCACACGGCGGGCGCGTCGTAGAGCTGCTGAATCGCGCGCAACACCAGGCAGTCGTCCTCGGTGTCGATCCTGCAATCGCTGACCGTCACGTTGCGGCACGCATCCAGATCGATTCCGTCAACGTTGCGCATGCGCCGGTTGGACGTGATCGCGATGCGGTTGATATGCACATCCTCGCACTGCATCAGCCAGAGCGTCCAGCAGGCCGAATCGGCGAAGCGGGCATCCTGGATGCGCAGATCGCGACAGCGGAAGAACATGCCAATGCGCGGCCGCGGCGTGCCGGGCTTTGCGCACTTCCCGGCGCCGCCCGTCGTGTCGTAGAATGCAAGCCCCGCGCCGTCCACCGTGCCTGCGCCGGTGATCGCGATCTTCTCCGCGTCCGCCGCCCAGAGAAGGGCATGGGCCGAGTTCTCAGGCGCATGCTCGCCGTGGAATCCCCCGGCCGCAAGCTGCGTGTAATCCTCGAGCCGCGGGCTGCCGACGATGCGGCACCCCGCCTCCAGGTGAAGCTCGACACCGCTCCTGATCCTGAGCGAACCGGTGAGAACCGTTCCCGGGCCGCACCGCACGCGGCCGCCTCCCGCTTCGTGACAGGCGTCAATCGCGCGCTGCAGCGCAGTCGTGTTGAGCGTCGTCCCGTCCGGGCGCGCGTCAAAGTCGGAGATGTCAAACAAGCGTGTCATGTCTCCTCTCTCTCGCAGGGCCGTCCGCTGCGCCTTACAGCACGCACGCCGCCAGCCCGAAGTAGAAGAACAGCGTGAGAATGTCGGCAAGCGCAAGAGTCACCGGGCCTGCCGCGATCTTCGGGTCGAGCCGCAACGCGTGCAGAAGCGACGGCACGCTCAGTCCGACGAAGCACGCCGCGCACACGGCAAGCATGATGCTTGAGCCAATGACAATGCCCGTCAGCCCGCTCCCGCGCCACAGCCAGACTGCCAGGCCGACCACCAGGCCGCACGCCGCGCCAAGCAGCGATGCCGTGGCAACCTCCCTGCGCAGCGCGCGCAGATACCACCGCAGCGTCGGCCGCACGGAACGCAACGCCTGGATCGTCACCGTCATGGACTGGATGCTCACGCTCTCGCCCAGGCCGAGGGCAAGCGTAAGAAAGAACGCAAGCGCGATCGTCTTCGCAAGCGTCGCCTCGAACACACTGGCCAGCATCGCGCAGGCCAGCCCGCTGCCAATCGTCGCCGTCAGCCAGGGAAACCGGAACTTGAACGCCCGCGCAGGCGACGCATCGCGCACCTGCGATATCCGGAAACCGATCGATGCAAAGAGCGCGTCCGTCTGCTCCTTCTCGGCAATGTCGAACGCCTCGTCGCTGAGAAGGCTGATGTCGATGACGCCGACAACCTTCTTCGATTCGTCAACCAGCGGGAACGCCAGGAACTTGTACAGCACAAACGCCTCGCACGCGTCGAGCACCGTGGCAGTGTGCGGAATGCTTACCACACGCGGCGCCTTCACGTCCGACAGCCGCGACTCGAGTGGCGCGGTCAGCAGACGGCGCGTGGGCAGTACGCCCGTCAGCCGGCCGTCTGCATCGACGAGATAGAAATACACGATCTTCTCCCCGATGCCGCGCTGCCGGATGTCATTCAGCGCCTGCTGGACAGTGAGATCCTCGTGCAAGGTCGCCACATCCTTGCGCGCCAGATCAATCACTGGCTGATCAAAATGTGCGGAGTCGTGACGCATCATGCCTTCTTCTTGATGACGCGAAGCAGCGCGATCAGGACGATCGCGCCGACCGTTGCCGTGATCAGGCTTCCAAGCAGCCCGACGGCGGTGATCCCGAGCAGCCCGAAAAGGAAGCCGCCCAGCACTGCGCCGATCACGCCGACGATCAGATCGCCCACCAAGCCGAACCCGCCGCCCTTCACGATCTGGCCCGCCAGCCAGCCTGCCGCAATCCCGATGAGGATAAACCACACAAAGTGCATCGCGTACCTCCTGGCGCCACGCGTTCACGCGCCGCCTTTCAGGTGAATCGTCAAGCGGTCCTGAGCATGCACACCCGTGCCCGCTCAGCGAACCGCGCTTGTGTGCCATGCGTCGTACAATGCCCCGCCCGGAGTCGACCAGGGCCCGCAGTTGCAGATGTAGCTCTCCGGCGTCATCCGCATCCGGCCGCCAAGGCGTTTCCAGGTCTCCGCGGTGCCATGACAGACGGAGACCGGGGTGCCCGGGGAAAGCTCCCTGACGGTCTCGATGCAGAACCGGTAGACTTCCTCATGCGTCTCCTGGGTGAAGGGCCCCCACATCACACCGGCGAGTTCGTTCCGCGCCTTCTCCGCCGCGTCCACAGCCGCGGCATCAAGGAAGGCCCTGTCAAACATCGCCAGAAGATCATCGACGTCCATCCAACCGAGCAGCTCGAGCGTGATCAAGTCCGGCCGGACGCTGCGCAGCAGGGAACGGAACAGCGCCGTGTACTCCTCGCGCCAGTTCGCCACCGGGACAATCGGGCTCAGCCTGGCACGAACGTGATACCCCGCCTCCTGCATCTTCTTCATGGCGGCAATGCGCTCGTCCATGGTGGCCGCACGCTTGTCGACCATGCGGCTCGCGGTATCGCACGTGACCGACCAACTGATGATCGTGCGGCCCTGATGGTCGAGGCCGCGGAGGAAATCCACGTTGTCGCTCTTGGTGAAGAGCATCAGATACCGGTCCCGCTCGCGCGAGAACCGCGCGACCATGGGGGGAATGGCGTCAAGCTCGGGCTCGAACGGCGGCAGATCGGTCATGTTGCTGTACTTGTAGAGGCGCTGCGCAGGATGCCGCGCAAACACCGCGTCAAGCCCGCGCATGAACCGTTCAATGTCAAGGTAGAAGATGACGTACCGCCCAAATCCGCAATAGGCGCACCGGAAGATGCAGCCGTCGACGATGTTCAGCTCGAGTGCGGGCTGGCATGCGCCGCCGTGACATCCGGATTCGTCGCGCCAGTGATAGTACCATTCCATCCTGCGTTCGTCGAACGTCGTGAAGATAAGAATCGAATCGTCGCCGAAATCGTCCTTCCCGTGGCGTCGTTTCCGGATGTCGAGGACGCTGCGCAGGGCGCCCTCGTCGAGATCGCGGATGTCGTCACAGCGGATATGGGGCAGCATTCGTTCGAGCCTGTCAAGGCAGGCCGGAATGCGACGCACCTCCGGGTCGATATAGGCTCTTCTGGCCGGTATCGTCAGCATTGCACTCCCAATTTCGATGCCGTCGTTCTGCCGCGGCGGCGGAACGCCGGCAGTACTGTGCTGCCCGCAACTGCATGTAGTGTATCATTCCGCCGCGTTTTCGGGGCGCGTCTCAGCGTTCTTGTGATGCCAGCCAGGTCGAAGAACCCCTAGGTGTCGCTCTCGAAGTCTGGCCTGCGGAACCTGTACTCATGCAGAAACCGATCCATGCCGCCAATGGGTGCAGGCCGCTCCGCCGTGACGCTCATAGAGCAGGCAATCTGCTGGCCTGTGTCGCACCACATCAACGGCACGCCGGATTCGAGCAGCGTCCTCGCAGCGTATGTATCGCCGCCGCACACAAGCGTATGCTTCCCCGCGCATCCGCCCGAGCCAGGAAGTTCATTCAGGTGGCCAATTCCAGCGATCGGTTACATTGGTGAACCAGGCATCGTACGCACTGCGCATGTCCGCAACGATGCCCGGATGCGCGCCGGCAAGATCAACGCGTTCGCCGGGATCAGACTGAAGGTCGTACAACTCAAACCGGCTCTGCCCGTCAATACTGCGTTCGCCGCGGTCCTGGAGTCGGCACAGTTCGGCATAACGGTCGCGTATGTGTTGCTGGCC
>JAAYZF010000346.1 GCA_012514975.1 bacterium | reverse complement strand
GTGGTTCAAAAACATGACCTCATTCCCTCAATCAACCTCCTTCCTCCGCTCCCTCATCTCCATTCCCTCGCTCAGCGGCCAGGAGAACGCTGTTGTCGAGCGGATTGCGCAGGAAATGCGCGCCACGGGCGCGTTCGACAAAGTCTGGTTCGACAGCCTTGGCAACGTCATCGGCCGCATCGGCTCCGGGCCGGTCAAGATCATGCTCGATGCGCATATCGACACGGTTGATATTGGTGACCGGTCACAATGGTCTGTCGATCCGTACGCGGCGGAGGTAAAGGACAACGAGATCTACGGCCGCGGCGCCGTCGATGAAAAACCGGCCATGGCGTGTATGCTCTACGGCGCAGCCGCGCTCGATGCACCACTGCGCGATCGTGTGACGGTATATGTTGTCGGCTCGGTCATGGAAGAAGATTGCGACGGCTACCCCTTGCTGCATCTGATCGAAAAGGAAGGGGTGAAGCCAGACTACGTCGTGCTCGGCGAGCCGACAGATTTGAATGTCTACCGCGGCCACCGCGGCCGAATGGAGATCACGATCAGCGTCGCCGGCAAAGCGGCTCACGGAGCGCATTGTGACCGCGGGGACAACGCGGTGTACAAGATGGCGCCTGTCATCCAGGACGTGAAGGAACTGCATGCGCGTCTGAAGACCGATGCGCTTCTGGGCAAAGGCAGCATAACCATCTCGCGCATCGAGTCGACCAGCCCGTCGCTCTGCTCGGTCGCTGACGGCTGCAGAATCTACCTTGATCGCCGCCTGACGCGCGGCGAGACAAAGGAATCCGCGCTCAACGAGCTGCGGGCTCTGCCCGGGGTGAAGGCCGCCAATGCCGCCGTCGAGTTGAGACAGTACGACGGGGTGTCATGGACCGGCATGCCGGTCCGTCAGGAAGCCTACTTTCCAACATGGGTGCTTGACGACGGCCATCCGCTTGTGCAGGCGGGCCTTGCCGCCGCGCGCACGGTCAATCCGACACCGCCGAAGCTGGGCGTGTGGTCGTTCTCGACCAATGGCGTGGCAAGCATGGGCCGCCTGGGCATTCCCACCATCGGCTATGCGCCCGGCCGCGAGGAGCTTGCGCACAGCGTCCACGAAAAAGTCGCGATCAAAGACCTCGAAACCGCAACCGCATTCTACACTGAGCTGATCAGACAGCTTGCCTGACACGCTGCGTACAAAAAGTGGCCGAGGCTACGCCTTGGCAAGTTAAAGTACACAGTGCTGGCGTACTTCGTACGATTCTGCTACAATGCTGCGGGGGACGTACACTCTGTCTGGAGTCGCTTATGAGACCATCTCCGTTGTCGATTGCAGCACTGATCTGCGTGCTTTCCGCATGCTCACCTCAGGATGAACCGGCGACACAGGGCGGCAACCGGCCAGGGCACAAGGCGCCTCAGACAATCGCATCTGAAGAAGCCCCACTGTCGGCGCGCTGCACCAATCAGCCTTCTCTAGCCGGGCAAGAAGTGCCTCCCGGCATCTGTGGCACTGTGACTCATGCGCAAACACACGTGCCCATCCCGGGCGCGCTTGTTCAACTGCACTTCCCGACTAACAGGCTGTCTGTTGTGTTCGAGACTACCGCGGACGAAAACGGGGCATTTTCCTTCGGCACAGTCAATCGCGGAAACACATACCAGGTAAGTGCCGGCGCATCGGGGTACCTGCCGAAGATCATGTGGAGTCCGAACCCACCAATGGAAATTCCGCTGTCGCCCGGCAGAACAATCCGTGTGACGGGCACCGTGCGCGATGGAGAAGGAACGCCCGTGTCGCACGCGGTCATTCGTCTCGGCAGACGCGGAGATCCGGACATGGATGGCGTGGATACCTACAAATTCACTCCGTTCCGCGGCGTGACGAAGGAAGACGGTACGTTTGCCATCGAGTACGTCCCGTGCGGCGACACACTTGTTCCTCATGTGCACCACGCGGACTATCCTGACACGGCGTTCAGCGACGCGGCGATAGACACGCAGCGCGGTGATGCGCATGTTGATCTTGTCATCCTTCCGGGCCTGGCGGTCGCCGGCATTGTGAGATTCGCATCAGGCGGCATGGTATCCAACGCGCCTGTCTGGGCGGCACGCGTGACAAGAACAGAGCCGGACGAATGGAACAGGGAGCTCACCGACAGCTATCAGGCACTCGGGCGAACCAGGACGGAAACGAACGAGCGCGGGGAATTCCTTGTCAGGAGAATCGGCCGCGGAGAGCGATTTATCCTCAAGAGCGGCGTGCGTGGATATCCATCTGCATTCGTCGGACCGTACGATCCGCAGCATCCTGCGCCATCTTCGGTGGAGATCGTTATCAGCGAGTCCGGGGGCCGTATTGCCGGGAGGCTAGGCTTTCCAGACGGCACGCAGGCAACGAACGTAACAGCGCACCGTGATGTGTGGCGGAAAGACGGGCCGAATCTGTTCTCGCGTGCAACGGAACCGATGGTCCTGGATATCGAGGAAGACGGAACGTATGTCTCGGGCCTGCTCAATCCGGTCACGCACGATATCGGCTTCACACTGGGAAAGGCCGACCCTGTCATGCGAACGGTCGCCATACATGATGGCGGGACCGAGCTCGTGGACGTCATATTTACCGCGCCGCGTGCAGTCACCGGCGTTGTCCTCGACGCGACGACATCTCTGCCGGTTGCCGGCGTGACAATCAGCGGACGCAGGGCGGACATACTCAGGGATAGAACAGGCGAGGACGGCGTGTTTATGTTTGCCCCGCAGCAGTGGATCACTCTCACATTCAGACACCCCGACTAAGGTGGCCCCTTTTGTCAAGACCAGTTTTTGCCT
>JAAYZF010000033.1 GCA_012514975.1 bacterium | reverse complement strand
TCAGCCGGCTGACGAGCTGGTACAGCGTCATGCCGTCGTGTGTGCAGATGCACTCCTCGGGCGTTGCCGGCGGATCAATGGTGCAGTACCGGTAGAACGTCATGCCCTTGGCATTCAGGTTGTCCACCGCGCCGCGCTCGGGATTGGCGCGGAGGAATGAGCCGATCACCTCGGTGCCGATGGTGTAGACGACCGGCTCCATCACCACGCCGCTCATCTGGACGCGCGTTGGCACGGCCTCCTGCAGGAGCACCTCGCGGATCGGCGTGTGCCCCTTGCCCATCGACATCTTGTTCTTCGTGCGCCGGTTCATGTTCAGGATGTCATCGGGCGACTGGACGACCATGATGCCGATGCCGTACGTGCCGGCGTTGTTCTTGACGAAGACTTGGGGCGCGTCGGCGATCCCGTATTCGTCGTATTTCCGCTGGATGGCGCCAAGCATGCCGGCAACGCCTGCCGCGACACGCTCGATGCCGTCCTGCTTGAGAAAATCAACGCCGGTGACGACGTCCGTGAACGTTCTCAGCAGCCAGGGATCGAATGAGAAGGCGGAGGCGAACTCGTCAACCGTCTGGTTGTAATTGTCGAAAAACTCGGATTTCCGGCGACGATGCCAGCCGAGGCACATGGGTGGGTGGATGGGCTGGAGGATGCCTTCGAGCCACTCGAGCGCGCCGGCGGAGAGGTCGTTGTTCAGGAGAATCCAGTCGAACTGCTCGCCGTTCACACCGGCGATGCGCGCGCCGTCGCGGCGCACGGGCGTGAGGGGGACGGGCGTGCCGTCGTGCGTCGTGAGCGCGGCGGGCGTGTCGCCGTCCTCGCCCTCCATCGCCGCAATCCAGACGGAGAGCCCTGCGTTGCGCAGCAGCGTGCCCAGGCCGTGCAGGTGCGTCGCATAGAACGGGTTGCGCGTGTGCGCTTCAGGGACGACCAGCACGCGCTCGTGCGGCGCCTCGCCGAAGCGCGCCGCGATGAACCGGCGCATGATGTCGACGCTGCGCGCGAGAAACGTCTCGCACAGGTTGTTGAACCCGGCAGGGAAGACGTTGAGATCAACGCAACAGAGCTTGTGGCCCGAATCGCGCAGGTCGGCCGAGGCGTAGAAAGGGATCGGCAGGCCGGGGATGGTCTTCGCGATCCAGGCGTCCACCTCGGCCGTGCGCGCGGCGAGCGCTGATGAAAGCTGATCGATGCGGCTGTTCACTTGTGAAGCCATTTGCTGAATGTCTCCCATGGCCAGGCGTTGAGGATGTCGCGCGCCGTGCACCATGCGCGCCGCGCCATGTTGATCCCGTAGCGCGCGTCGGAAAAGCTGGCCGGATGATGCGCGTCGGTCGAGATGGCGAGCGGCACGCCCGCCTCGCGCGCAAGATAGGCATAGTGGTCGTTGAGATCGAGCCGCTCGGGCGCGGCGTTGATCTCGAGCGCCGTGTGATGTGCCGCGGCAGCCTTGATCACGGCGTGGAGATCAACGCGGTATTCGCCGCGCTGGCCGATGAGCCTTCCGGTCGGATGGCCGATGCAGTTGACGTGCGGATTCCCGAGTGCGCGGATGATGCGTTTCGTCATCGCGGCCTCGTCAAGATCGAATTTCGAGTGGACCGAGGCGACCACCCAGTCAAGCTCCGCAAGCACGTCGTCAGGCAGATCCAGCGAGCCATCGCCAAGAATGTCGACTTCAATGCCCGAGAGAAGATGGAAGCCCTTCAGCGTCGCGCGCACGGCCTTGATCTCCTCGAGCTGCTGCCGGACGCGCTTTGCATCAAGCCCGTGGGCGATCGTGACGGCCTTCGAGTGGTCGGTGATCGCAAGATACGAATATCCTCGCTTCCGTGCCGCGGCAGCCATCTCGGCGATGCTCGCCGTGCCGTCAGTGTAGGTCGAGTGCGCATGGAGATCGCCTTTGATGTCCTCGAGGGTGACGAGCTTGGGCAGCTTATGATCCGCGGCGGCGTCGATCTCGCCGCGGTTCTCGCGCAGCTCAGGCGGAATCCATTCGAGGCCGAGCGCGGCATAGACATCCTCCTCGCTCTTGCCGGCGATCCGGCTGTCGCCGCGGAAGACGCCGTATTCGCTGACCTTCAACCCGCCGTCTTTCGCGCGTGAGCGCAGGGCGACATTGTGCTCCTTCGAGCCGGTGAAGTACTGGAGCGCGGCGCCGAACGCGTCCGTCTCGACGACGCGGAGGTCGACCTGGAGTTTCTCTTTGAGCACGACGCTTGCCTTGGTATCGCCCTCGGCGAGCACTTCGACGACGCGGGGATACCTGACAAAATGCGTGATGACGGCCGCGGGATCGCCCGTGACGGTGGCGAGGATGTCAAGGTCGCCGATCGTTTCCCTGCACCGGCGGAAGCTGCCGGCCGGGGCGAGCTGGTCAATGCCCTTTGCGGCGCGCAGGTGTTCGAGGAACGGATCGAGGATGTGCTCCGCCGCTGCCCATGGCGTGCGGTCGACGTGGAGATTGCGGTATTCGCGAATGCTTTTGAGGAG
>JAAYZF010000032.1 GCA_012514975.1 bacterium | reverse complement strand
TCGAGGATGGCGAGATCTACATTGTCAATTACATCGTCGACGACGCGCCCAAAGGGCAGATTCGCGGCTACTCGCTGCGCCTGTCGGATTTCGTTCTCGAGGACCGATGAGCTCTGAGCGTCGATGAACGCGTCATACGACATCGCAGCCTATTACTGGCCGGCGTATCACGACGAGCCGCGGTGGCGGCGTTTCATGCCGGAAGGCGAGGGCGAATGGCAGACCATTCGCAAGGCAACACCGAAATTCCCCGGGCACCGGCAGCCGCGTGTGCCGCTGTGGGGCTACCTCGATGAAGCCGATCCCCGCGTGATGGAAACAAAGATCGACGCGGCGGCGGCGCACGGTGTCAATGTCTTCATCTTCGACTGGTACTGGTACGGGAATCAGCCGTTTCTCGAAGAGGCATTAGGCCGCGGGTATGTCGGAGCGCGGAACAACGATCGTATCCGCTTCTTCATCATGTGGGCGAACCATGATGCGACGACGCTCTGGGACATCGAGCAATCGCATGAGCGCAAGGTTGTCTGGCCGGGCGCCGTGGATCGCGCAACGTTCGAGTGCGCGACACGGCGGCTGATCGAGAGATTTTTCAGCCATCCGTCATACTATCGCATTGACGGGAAGCCGGTGCTTTCGATCTACGAGGTCGGCACGCTCATAAACGGCCTCGGCGGGCTCGAGGCGACGCGCGACGCCCTCGACGCCTTCCGCGTACGCGTGCGCGAGGCCGGTTTCCCGGGAGTTCATCTTCAAGCCATCCTCTGGGGCGCCATTCCGGAGTCGCTCAGCATGGTTCCGGGCGACCGCGCACAGACGCAGGACAACACGATCCGTTCGCTCGGCTTCGACAGTCTCACCAATTACCAGTGGTGCCACTATGTCACGCCGTCGGGAGAGTACAAAGCTTGGGGAGACGCTGCCGTTGCCTCATGGGAGAAATGGGCAAAGGCATTCTCCGCGCCGTTCCACCCGCATGTGTCGATCGGCTGGGACACGAACCCGCGTTTCAAGACACTGGCGCCAGATTTCATAACAGGCGGCACGCCGGAGCTGTTTGGGGATTTCCTGCGCCGCGCGATGGCGTTCGTCGATGCGCACGCGTTGTCACCGCGCCTTATCACCGTAAACAGTTGGAACGAGTGGAGCGAGGGAAGCTATCTCGAACCCGACACCGTGCACGGCATGCGATACCTTGAAGCCGTGCGGCACTCGATGGAGACCCGCCTGTGAAAAAGAAACCTCACATCATCATCTTCAACCCCGACCAGTGGCGCGGCGACGTGCTGGGCCACATGGGCAACGCAGCCGCACGGACGCCGCATCTTGACCGGCTGGTGCGGGAGGACGCGGTGAGTTTCCGCAATGCGTTCTGCCAGAACCCTGTGTGCACGCCCTCGCGCTGCAGTTTCATGACCGGCTGGTATCCGCACACGCGCGGCCATCGCACCATGTACTACATGCTCCATCACGAGCACGGCGAGCCGATGCTGCTGAACATCCTCAAGGACGCCGGCTATCACGTGTTCTGGGGCGGCAAGAACGACGTGGTGCCCGGCCAGATGCCCAAAGACCGCTACGCGGAGACGTGGAGCGACCGCAGCCGCTACACACTCGACCCGAACTGGCACGGCCCGGTGTACAAGAAGGCCCGCGGCGCGCACGGGCAGGACAGCTACTACTCGTTCTTCAACGGCAGGATGGAGAAGGCGGCCGGCGAGGCATATTACCATGACGATGACTGGCTGCACGTGATGGAGGCCATCAGGCTCATCCGCTCACGCCCTGACGACCGGCCGCTGTGCATCTACCTGCCCCTTGTCTATCCCCATCCGCCATACGGCGTCGAAGACCCGTTCTTCTCCGCGATCGACCGCGGCGCGCTTCCGCGGCGGATACCCGCGCCGGGGGCCGCGGCGGCAAAGCCGGCGATCATCGACGGCCTGCTCCGTAATTTCGGCATGCAGGGCTGGAGCGAGGAACGATGGACGGAGCTGCGCGCCGTGTACTACGGCATGTGCATGCGGACCGACGCCCTGCTGGGCGAGCTGCTGAAGGCGCTGCGCGAGACGGGCATCTACGATGACACCGCCCTGTTCTTCTTTGCCGACCACGGGGATTTCACGGGCGACTATGGCCTGGTCGAGAAGACGCAGAACACGTTCGAGGACTGCCTTAGCCGCGTGCCGTTCGTCGTCAAGCCGCCCCGCGGCACGCGCGTGAAACCGCGTGTAAGCGACGCTATGGTCGAGCTGGTCGACTTCTCCGAAACCGTCTATGCAATAACCGGCATCGACCCGCCGTACACGCGGTTCGGCAGGAGCCTTCTGCCGGTGCTCGCCGGCGAGGCGGACGACGTGCGCGACGCAGCCTTTTGCGAGGGCGGCCGCCTGCGCGGCGAAAAGCAGGCGATGGAACTGCAGTCCTTCACAAACGCCCCCGCCGAGGAGCATCCCTACTGGCCGCGGCTCGACCTGCAGCGGCGCGACGACGTCATGTATCACGGCAAGGCGGCCATGTGCCGCACGAGGGAATTCAAGTACGTCCGCAGGCTGTACGAACGCGACGAGCTGTACGATTTGAAGGCCGACCCGGGCGAGACGCGCAACGTCGCCGGCGAGCCCGCGTACCGCGATGCGCTCGCCGCGCTGCGCGAGCGGATGCTGACGTGGTACGTCGAGACGTGCGACGTCGTGCCGTTTGACAGCGACAGGCGCTGAGCACGGCCGGCGGAACAGGGCGCATCACGCCCGCCCGGCATGACGCGCGTGCGCCGGAAATGCTATACTGATTCCGTGAACATCATTGCCGTCATCGCCCTTGCGTGGCGCACGCTGATGCGCCACAAGACGCGCTCGACGCTGACGACGCTGGGCATCGTCATCGGCGTCGGCTCCGTGGTCGCCATGGTCGCGATTGGCAGCGGGGCGCGTGTGATGATCGAGGAGCAGATCGCCACGATGGGCGTCAACTACCTGATGATCTTCGCCGGCAGCACGCGCTCGGGCGCCGTGCGCGGCGGCGCAGGCACCGTCTCCGGATTCACCGAGGACGACGCCAAGGCCGTGCTCGCCGAATGCAGGACCGTCCAGGGCGGCTCTCCGCTTGTGCGGTTCAACACCAGGGCGATTGCCGGAAATGAGAACTGGCCCACGCGCGTGTTCGGCGTGTATCCCGGGTACTTTCCCTGCCGTGGCTGGACGATTGCCGAGGGCCAGGCGTTCACCGACGAGGACCAGCTCAGGATGGCCAAGGTGTGCCTCCTGGGCCAGACGGTGGTCGAGAATCTGTATCCGGACGGCGGCAGCCCCCTTGACACGACCGTGCGGATCGAGGGCGCGCCATTCCGCGTGATCGGCGTGCTGGCCAGGAAAGGGCAGGCAAGCTGGGGTGAAGACCAGGATGACCTCATTTACGCGCCGTTCTCGACCGTGCAACGCAGGCTGATGAACATCATGCACATCAACTCGATCGAGTGCTCGGTGGTGTCGGCGGACCTGATGGACGAGGCGGTGGAGGAGATCACCGCGCTGTTGCGCCAGCGCCAGCGGCTTCGCGAGGGAGAGGAGAACAATTTCTTCATCGGCAACCAGGTCGACGCGCTCAAATCGCGCACGGCAACCTCGCGCGTGATGCAGGTGCTGCTGGGCGTGATCGCCTCCGTGTCGCTCCTGGTGGGCGCGATCGGCATCATGAACATCATGCTGGTGAGCGTGACGGAGCGGACGCGTGAGATCGGCATCCGCATCGCCGTCGGCGCGCATCCGCGGGACATTCTGCTGCAGTTCGTGGTCGAGGCGGCGACGCTGGCATGTCTTGGCGGCGCGATCGGCCTTGCGCTCGGCGTCGGCGCCACGGCGGTGGTGCGATACACGCTGAAATGGCCGACGCTGATCTCGCCTCTTGCGGTTGCCTCGTCGCTCATCTCCGCCGGTGTGATCGGCGTGTTCTCGGGCTTCTACCCCGCCATGAAGGCCGCGAATCTCAATCCCATCGATGCATTGCGCACCGAGTGACGCGGTCACTCGGCAATTTCATAGTACATGACGCCAGGCTGCCCGGCAAGCGGGACGACGAGGAACGCGCCGTCACGGCGCGCGGGCACGCGCGCGAGCCGGTAGCCGGTGTACGAAACCGCGTGGACGTTCGTCAGCGCCGTCCGCACGCGCAGCTCGCCGGTGACAGGCTCGATGAGGCAGGGAGGCGTGGAGACGAGCCCGCCTGTCCGCGGGTCGCGCACGCCGTTCCCCTGCGCGCGTCCGACGGCGCCGGCGAGCAGCCGTGTTGACGAGCGGATCGGCCGTGCATCAAGCGCCGTGACGAGGAGTGCCGCATGCGCGTTTGACGTCATGATCGTCACGTCCGGGCAGGCAAGCGCGCGGCCGGCGAGCGCGCCGAACGCGCCCTGCGTCCGTGCGCCTTTGAGCAGGACGTATGCGCCGCCGTAATGCCATGCAACGTCGCCCGCGGCGGAGGAGACCACGCCGTTCGTCGCGTCCCGGCAGCGTGCGATCAGCGCCGTATCGAGCAGATCGTTCGTCGGCGCGTCGACATAGGCGTTCTGCACGCGGCCGATCGCAAGCACTTCGGCCGGGACGCGCGGCGTGGCGTCTGATCCGCCGGCATCCCTGAAGCGCAATGCCGCCGGATCGGTCGTTTCAGATCGCGACTCGGGTTGTGAACTGAACTGGTATGCCGGATCGCGCCGGCGCTCGAAGACGACCGGGCCCTGCGCGATGTCGCCGCGGCGGAAGATCATTGCCGCAAACGGATAGAGCGCGTAGTGCCCCGGCGTGATCGAGCCGAGGCCCGACGGCCACGTCGGCGTTCCCGCGCAGAATTGGAACAGCGCATCCCACCCCTGGACCGCGCCGACGGTCGCCATCAATGGCACCGTCTCCGCCATGTACCGCCCGTCGGACCCGTGATTCCACTCGGACACGCTGAACGCGCGGCCGGCCTGCTGGTCGAACCCGATCATGGGCAGCCCCTTGCCCACGCTGTCGAGCATGGTGACCGGACGCGAGAAATAGATGTGCCGGTCGACCACCTCGCCGAGCGTCGAGGCCTGGAGCACGAGGCGCGTGGTGTTCCCGCCGCCCTGCCAGTTTGACGTGATCAGCGGGCATTTCACGCCCCACGACCTCATGGCCGCAATGACCCGCTGGTAGAATCCCGTTTCCATCTCGTACAGGAATGCCACCTGGTCTGCCGCGCGCCTGGCGTTCCTGCCGTGCGCGCCCATGACGATCGTGCCGACTTTGACGCGCCCGTCGTCAAGGTTCTCGTCCCCGTCGAAGGGTGATGGCTGGCCGGGCGCCTGCCATGCGGCGGCGAGTTTCTCGTGCGTGCCGTATTTCCGCGCGAGCCATGCGGCGAAGATTTCATCAAGGATTTCCGCCGTGCGGCCGCGGCGCATGTTGCTCGTGCCCCAGAAGATCGACTGCTCGTTGTGAATGGTGCACATGGCCATCTGGGGCATTTCGGCGAGGGACTTCTTCGTGTAGGGATTGACGTGCGTAAGCAGTTTCCTGTACAGCTCGAGATTCAGCTCGATGACGCGCGGATGCCAGAACGACGCCGCGCCGCATGCCCACGAAACATTGTATTCATCGCCGCGCCTGCCGCCGCCCTCGGGCACGATGAGCTCTTCGCCCACCTCGTCGCCCGGCTTGAACGTGCGGTGATACATCAGGTCGATGTTGACATAGATGCCCCGGCGGCCCAGCGCGGCGATGAGGTAATCAAGCCGGTCGAGCTTGCCCTGGTCGAATTCCTGCGTGTCATTCCGCGTGTCGTCGATAAGGCTGTTGATCGCGTGAAGGACATGGATGCGCACGATGTTCACGCCGAGCCGGGCGAGGAACGCGGCGAAGGTGTCGGCGGCCATGTGTTCCATGTACACAAGGTTGCCCTGCCAGTAGCTGACGTTCGGGCCCCAGAACCTGACGGGCGTGCCGTCCTCGAAGAGCAGCTCACCGTCCTTCATGGTGACGAACCCATGCGCGCCGGCCGCGTCGTTCATGAACGAAAGGTCGACGGCGGGCTGCTGCGCGGCATCGACGCGCGGATGGAGCGGCCACCACGTGTTGTCCGCCAGCGTGCCCGGAATGACGTTCACGGGAATGGTGTCATCCGGCCTGAACCTCCCGGCGGGCACGAACGGTTCGCGCGCAAGGGCGAAGCAGTCGAAGCTCTGCAGGAAACCCGCCTTCGTCTCCGTCGCCGCGATGCGGATCTCGAAACGGTGAACGCCCGCGCTCAGCGTGACGTTCGCATACGGCGCCCAGCACGCCTCGGCCAGCCCTTGTTCCGTCGGCACCTTGATGAATTCGAAGAAGCCGTATGACGTGCCGAATTCGTTCCACGGCTGGTCGTCGAACCGCCACTGATGGCTCGACCACGGGCGGTAGCCCAGCCTGCCCCACAGTGCATAGACGCCGTCCCCGGGAGTGGTGATCTCCCAGCGCAGCGTCACGCCTTCATCCGGCACCTTCTGCATGGAGGCGTGAAGCATTCTGCCGCCCGAGAACCCTTCGCTCTCGACAGTCGGGCAGAATCTCTTCGCCTGCTCTGGCACGACAGTCGCATCTTCACCTTCCCACCAGACGGGCGGGGAGGCGGCAAGGCACGCGACGCAGGCGGCGGCGAATACGCAGGCGTGGATGCGGTACTGTCCGGCTGGGAATCCGATGCGGTTCATGGCTCACGCTCCTGTGCTGTTGTTATCGGCCTGCGCGTCCGCCTTTTTCAGCGGCCGAGTAGAATGCGTGTGCGAGGCGCGATGTCACGGCATCCTTCTTGATTGAGCGGATATGCGCTGCGGCGCTGCGGGCCATGGCATCGACGAAGAACCCGCCCTTCTCCTCGCCGGCCCCATCGGGGCTGCCGGCAAAGTGCGTCGGATAGTCTGCGTACCACCAGAACGAGTTCTGCGCGCCCTTGAGATTGCCCAGCACGCCGCGGCGCCGGCCGTCGTTCTTGTCTCGGATGTTGCCAAGACGCACGCCGCCGGGCAGCAGGTGCATCATCGCGCTCGTTTCCGTGATGCCCGCGTGGCCGTCGTCGCCCTTGACCATCTCCTTCCACTTCTTCGCGTCTTCGGGCAGCAGGCCGCCTTTGTTGGTATAGACGATGTACGGCTTGCGTTCCTGCAGCATGCTCATGAGCAGATAACTGACGAGGCCGTTGTTCCCGCCGTGGCAGTTGAGGATGAAAATCTTCGTAAAGCCGTTGCGGCCGATCTCGTCGCACAGGGCGCGCATCATGGTGAGCAGCAGGCCGTGATCGAGCGAGACCGTGCCGCTGCAATGGCGCGCCTCGGCGATCTGCCCGAGGAACATCGCGGGAAAGACGACCGCGGGCTCGATCGCCGCCGCGCGTTCGGCAACGGCCTGGCCGATCAGCGTGTCCGTTCCCAGCGGCAGATGCGGCCCATGCCGCTCGATCGAGCCCCATGGGACGACGCAGACGCCCTTGACCTTCCTGATGACCTTCGGCATGTCTTCAGATGTGATGTCAAGCCAGTTCATGCGTTCTCCTTGTGGTTCGTGACGATGACCGCCTCGATGCCGAGGCAGCGGGCAATGCGCTCGATGGTGCGCGCGTGGTGGCCGATGCCGAGCGCGAAGTGGTGCGTGGGCCCCTCGGCCGCCCAGCGCGTCAGGAACGTGCGCACGTCCGGGGGGAACCTCCCGTGCGTGTTCGTGTTGCCCGTCGGCGGGATGGGGCCGCGCAGGGATTCGCCCTCGGCGATGACGAACTTGAACGCGCCGCCGCGTTTGACGCCGATGCTGAGCATTGTGATCGGCCCTTCCTTGATGCGGAACTCGACGCTGGCGCCCGCGCCGGGCTTGCCGTGGTACTTTGCCAGGCTGCGCAACACGGGCCTGCCGTCGGCGATGTTGATGTGGTGCGGCCCGTCGTGGCCGACGAGGACCGAGTCGCGCGCAAAGTCAACCGGATGGAACTCGGCGAAGCTCCCGCCGGTCTCGAGCCGGTCCATGATCAGCATGGCGATGCACGTCTTGAGGTCGTATTCGCCGCACATGGGGAATCCCGCGGCGCACAGAAGCGAATTGCCGACGATGAGGTTCGTGACGACGGTGCGAAGCTCGCTGCCCGCTTCGCCTTCATAGTAGTACGCCAGGCCGTCAAGATTCCGCGCGGCCACGAACGCGTCAAGCGCAACTGCTGCGCGCGCGGCGGTGTCGAGATCGCCATCGCTCAGCCTGCTGGTGAGAGGGTCGGAGACAGGATCGGGCGTGTCGAAGAACGCAAGGATGTCCTTCTTCCTGGCCGCAACCGCTTCCATGCCCGCGCCGCGGTAATGCGGAAGCAGCTCCTCGGCTTCGCACTGGGCAATGTGGCAGCCGAAGGCAGCGGTGACCGCCGCGGGGTCAGTGTGCATGTCGAGCATGGCTTCGAGCACGTGGCCCATGTGGCCGATGCGGGCGCGCTTGAGGTCGTGGAGCACATGGGCGATGCGGCACCATTCGTTGAGCGCTGCGTCGGCCGCCGGGTCGTCATGGAGCGTGCCAAGGATGACCTCGGGCGGCCGCCTGCCCATGCGGACGGCGACGCCGGTGAACTCGGGCACGGAGCAGAAGTCGTCGTTGCACAACTGCATGTACGTGCTCCCGCGCGCATAGTCCATGGCATTCATCGGCTGGAGCGCGACGAGCACGATTGGCGCATCGATCTCGCGCGCGATCACGCCGAACGTGGACGACGTGGCATAGGTGACCATGTCGATGAGGAGCAGGTCGGGATCGGCGGCCTTGATGTCGCGCACGGCCGCGTAGGCCGATTCGGCATTGTCCACCATGCCGAACGTGACGACCTCGGCGCGCATCGTCCTGACACGCTGGACAAGCGCGTCGTACTTGCGCATCAGCTCGTCGCGCAGGCCGTCGAACTGCGTCCAGTAGGTGCGATGGCCGACGGCAAGGATGCCGATGCGCGCGGTGAGGGGTGTGCGGCGTTGCACATGCATGGCATGTCTCCCGGGTGTGTCTGGCCTGTGGTGCGTCTTTGCGTGTGCACTATACCATTCCCTTTCCTCATGTGTCAACTGTTGCGTGCCGTGGAGATTGGTGGTATACTATGGAGCAACCCAACCGGAGACTGGCATGACCCGCACGCGCAGACCAACCGCACTCATTCTCATCTCTGCAATCGCATGTCTTGCGGCGCACGCTGCTTCGGCCGCGTACGTCTGGTGGGAGGGCGAGGAGCCAAGCAAGACGAGCATCACCGGCAGAAACACATTCCAGCCGGGCGACGCGGCTGGAAAGGCCGTCCTGTCCGGCGGCGCATGGATAGGCGGCGTGATCGATGTATCGACGACGCCTGCCTTCATCGAGTATGCGGTCACGGTGCCCGAGACGGCGGGGTATCGCTTCTACGCGCGGAAATTCTGGAAGCACGGGCCGTTCCGCTGGCGGTTCGACACGCAGGAATGGCAGACGGTGACACGCGACATCTCGTTGCTCGATTCGGCGCGGCTGGCGCAGCATCTTGTGGCGACATGGGTGTACGCGGGCGCGGTCTCGCTCACCGCCGGCGTGCACACGCTGCGGATCGAGATTCTCGAGAGCGGCGCGGCGTGTTTCGACTGTTTCATCCTGACGACGGAGCCGTTCATCCCGCGCGGGCCGGCAAAGCCGGATGCGCCCTACCCGCCGCCGTCGTCGAACTGGTTCAATTTCACGCCCGCGTACGACGCGTTTGCCGACACCCCGCTCGACCTGCGCGGCCTGCTGAACGAAAATGAAGCGGGCAGCCGCGGCTTCATCCGCGTGCGCGGCGAGTCGTTCGTCCATGCAGACACCGGCGAGCCCGTCCGTTTCTGGGCCGTCAACGCAGGCCCTGCCGTCGTGCGCATGTCGCATGACGAGGTCGACCACCTTGCCCGCGTGCTCGCGCGCAAGGGCGTCAATCTCGTGCGCATCCACGGCCCCGTCTACTTCACCAGCGGGCCAAAGGCAGGCCAGCCCGATGTCGCCTATCTGGACCAGTTGTACTACTTCGTCGCGGCGATGAAACGCGAGGGCATCTACTCGCTGATCTCGATCTACTTCCAGCATTGGATTCGCATCAATGAGCTCGCCCAGTTCCCGGGATACACCGAGGAGACGCTCCCCTTCGCCATCCATTTCTTCCATCCCGGCTACCAGGCGATGTACCAGTCATGGCAGAAGGCTCTACTGACGGCGACGAACCGGTGGACGGGCGCACCGTTGTGCGACGATCCGGCCGTGGCGTTCATCGAGATCATCAACGAGGACTCGCTGTTCTTCTGGACGTTCGACTACAAGCGCATCCCGGCGCAGACGATGGCGCTGTTCGAGAAGCAGTTCGGCGACTGGCTCGCCAAGCGCCACGGCTCGATTGACACGGCGCTGAAAAAATGGGGCCCGAATGCCGCGGACCCGCATGACGACCCGGCCGCGGGACGCATCGGCTTCGTGCCGCTGTGGAAGCTGTTCAATACGCGCGGCATGCGCGAGCAGGACACCGCGCGGTTCCTCGCCGAGACCCAGATCGCCTTCTTCAAGCGCATGTACTCATGGATTCGCGACGACTGCCGGTTCAAGGGATCGATCTACGCGTCGAACTGGCGCACCGCTGACGACAGGTATCTCGGCCCGATTGACAAATACTGCAACACCTTCGCCGATTTCATGGACGCGCACGGGTACTTCTCTCCCGCGACGAAGAAAGTGAGCCCCGAGTTCGCCACCGCGCCCGGCGACTGGTATGACGACCGCACGGCCGTCACGTTCCAGCCCGCCGGCGGCGGCAAGAGCACGCACGACTGGGGCCTGCCGATTACCGACGTCATCTACAACGGCATGCCCGCAACCATCTCGGAATACGCGTGGACGACGCCCAACCGCTTCCGCGCCGAAGCCCCGTTGCTCTCCGCGTCCGTCGCCTCGATGCTCGGGCAGGATGCGATGATCATGTTCGCCCTCGATTCCGTGCCCGGCTGGCTGAACGCGTGCGACGACTACTATCCGATCCAGACGCCGACGGACATGGGCCAGTTTCCCGCGGCGGCACTGATCTACCGGCTCGGCCTGCTTGACGAGGCAAAGCCGGCGGTCGTGGTAAACCGCACGGTCGAGAGCGTGATGAACCTCGAAGGCGTTCCCATCAATGCCGTTGCCAGCCAGGACGCGAACCGCGCGGAGGATGTGCCGAAGGAGGCGCTTGGCCGCGTTGACACCCTCGAATCGATCGACCCGCGCGCGTTCTTCGTCGGCAAGGTCTGCGTCAATTTCACGTCGAACGACAACAGCCAGCAGATGATTGACCTCAAGAAGTACATCGACGAGAAGGGGAAAGTGATCACGAGCTCGACGGGCCAGTTGCGCTGGGACTATGGCAACGGGCTCGTCAAGATCATGGCGCCAAAGGCGCAGGCTGCCGTTGGGTTCCTCCGCGCGGCCGGCGCGATCGATCTGCCCGATGTGACGGTCGAGACACCGATGGAGTATGCCGCGGTGGCGCTGGTCGCAATGGACGGGCGGCCGATTGCCACGTCGACAAGACTGCTGCTGCAGGTGATGACCGAGCAGCAGAACAGCGGGTGGGACGCGCCGGGGACAGGGCTGCGCGAGATCAAGTCCCTTGGCGCCGCGCCGATCATCGTGCGCCAGTTCGCCGGCACGGTGAAGCTGAAGCGGGCTGACGCGGTGAATCTCGCCGTCGAGGCGCTCGATGCGAACGGCGTGCCGGTGGGGCAGGCGGGCACGGCCGCGGGGATCACACTGAAGCCGGACGTGCTCTATTACGTGCTGCATCTGCTGGAATGACACAAGGAGCGGCCATGGCGACACGGATATACTGGTTCTCCGGAACAGGCAACTCGTTTGCGGTGGCCAAGGCGTTGCGCGACGGACTTGGCGGCGCGGAGCTGGTGGCGGTGGTGCAGGGGCTGGCAGGAGAAGACGGCGCGCCCGCGGAACGGATCGGCCTTGTCTTCCCCGTCTACGGCCTCGGGCCGCCCGGGATAATGAAACGGTTCATCGCGAGAATGCCCCTGCCGGCAGGCGCGTACGTGTTTGCCGTGGCGACGTGCGGCGGCATGATGGGCGCGACGATGGCGATCGTTAACGATCTTCTGCGCAAACGCGGTTCTGCGCTCGCCGCGGGATTCGGCGTGAAGATGGTGGACAATTATCCTCCGTTCGGCGGCGCGCCGGGAAGAGCCAGCCAGCAGCGCACGCTCGAAAAGGCCGACGCCGCCATCGCCGCCATCATCGAGCGCCTCAAGACATGGCCTGCCGTCACGGGCATTCCGCGCAACCCTCTGTGGCGCATCGCAAGCCGGTGTGTGCACTGGACGTTTGTACGCGCTTTTTCCGGGGCGGACCGCAAGTTTCACGCCGACGGGAAGTGCGACGGATGCGGCGTCTGCGCAAAAGTCTGCCCGGTGGCGAACATCGAGCTGGCAGGCGGCGCGCCGCACTGGCTCGGCCACTGCGAGCAGTGCTACGCCTGTTTCCACTGGTGCCCGAAGCAGGCGATCCAGTATGGGCGGAGGACGGCGCGGCAGGTGCGCTACCACCATCCCGCCGCCACGCTCGCCGACATGCGCCGCGCGGGCGCCAGCCCGGAGACACCTGCATGAACGAGTTCGACGACCGGGCGCGATCATGGGACGAAGACCTCGCGCGCAGCGACATGGCTCGCGCGGTCGCGCGGGCGGTGTGCGCACGCGTGCCCGTGAATGTCTCGATGCACATGCTGGAATACGGCTGCGGCACGGGCCTGCTGAGCTTCGCCCTGAGCGACAGCCTGGGGCATGTCACGCTCGCAGACAGCTCGCCTGGAATGCTCGCCGTATGCGCTGAAAAGATCAACGCTGCCGGCGCGGCGAACATGGCTCCTCTTTTGCTCGATCTTGCGGCCGGGCCGCCGCCGGCGCGGCAGTATGACCTGATCTGCACACAGATGACATTGCATCATGTAGAGGATGTTGATGCGGTGCTGCGCGCGTTCGGCGCAATGGTGCGTCCGGGCGGATACGTGTGCATTGCTGATCTGGACACGGAGGACGGATCGTTCCATGGAGCCGATTTCAAGGGGCACAGGGGGTTTGACCGCGCGGCGCTGAAGGCGCGGGCCGAGGCGGCAGGGCTCACCCCGTGCTCGTGCGACACGTGCCACGTCCTGCGCCGCACGCGCGGGGCCGGCGTGCGCGAGTATTCGCTCTTCCTGCTGGTGTGCAGGCGCGAAGCCGCACGCTGAACATGCGGGATTCCGCCGAACCAACGACACAGGGAGGCATCATGTTCGTGCAGCAGTTTTTCGTCAAGGGCATCGCCCACTCGTCCTACCTGCTCGGCGGGACAAAGTCATGCGCGGTGATCGACCCGCGCCGCGACGTGCAGATCTACCTTGACGCGGCAAAGGACATGGGGATGACAATCACCCACATCCTCGAGACGCATCTTCACGCCGACTTCATCTCGGGGCACCTCGACCTCGCGGACCAAACGGGCGCGACGATCGTCGCGCCAAAGAGCGCGCGCTGTGCCTTCAGGCATCGCGCCGTCGCCGACGGCTCGTCCCTCGCGATCGACAACCTTGTCATACGCGTGATCGAGACGCCGGGGCATACGCCCGAGCACGTGTCATACGTTGTCGTGGACAAGGCGCGCGGGAGCGAACCGGCCGGCGTGTTCTGCGGCGACACGCTCTTCGTGGGCGACGTGGGCCGGCCTGACTTGTTCCCGCGCATCGCGAAGGAGCTTGCCACCACGCTGTATCACAGCCTGCATGACAAACTGCTCGCGCTGCCCGATATGTGCGAAGTCTACCCGGCGCACGGCGCAGGCTCCCTCTGCGGCCGCGCCATGGGGGCCAAACGCACAAGCACCATCGGCTATGAACGCCTGTACAACCCGGCGCTCCAGATAAGGGCGATACCAGAGTTCGTCGCGTCGCTCACCACCAACATGCCCGCCGCGCCCGACCATTTCAGCCGGTGCAGCGCCGTCAACCGCAAGGGGCCGGCGCTCGTGCGCACACTGCCCGCCCCGCGGCCGCTGGCGCCCGCTGCGTTCAGTGCCGGGGCGCGCAAAGCGGGGACGATCGTCCTCGACGTCCGCGCGTACGAGGCCTATTGCGGCCAGCACGTGCCGCATGCGTATCACATCGACAGCGGCGGGAATTTCCCGACGTTCGCCGGCTGGGTGCTGCCGCCGGACAAACGCATCCTGCTCGTGGCGCACACGGCGGCACAGGCTGAGGAGGCCGCGGTGCTCCTCCGGCGCGTCGGCCTCGACGGCACGGCAGGATATCTCGATGGCGGCATGTTCGCCTGGGCCGTCGCGGGACTGCCCACGGCGCACACAGGCCTGCTCTCCGCAGCGGAGCTGCACAAGTGCATGGACAAAGGGCCTGCGCTTGCCGTGCTCGATGTGCGCATGCCGCGCGAATTCGATGCAGGCCATATCGACGGCGCGACGAACATCCCGGCACCGGACCTGCGCACGCGGTTCAATGAAGTGGACAGGGGAAAACCCGTTGCGTGCATCTGCAGCACAGGCCATCGCTCGTCCCTCGCCGCAAGCATTCTCGAGCAGCACGGATTCACCAGCGTGTGCAACGTCGCCGGCGGCATGACAGGCTATGCGAACGCGCGGTATGCAGCCGCGTGCCCCGCGTGCCTCGCGCCGCACGGGCCGGCATTCCCAGGTGGAAAACCCCGGACAAAGAGAGGTAACGCATGAACTGGCTCGCAATGGATCGCTGGTCGCCGTATGCCGTGGGCGTGTGCATCGGCGTGCTCAACACCATCGCGCTCATCCTGCTCGAAAAACCGATCGGCTGCTCGACCGCGTTCGCGCGCACGAGCGGCATGATCGAGAAGCTCGCGCGGGGAGAACGCGTGTGCCGGAAACCATACTACCAGGCCTTCCCCCCTTCCGTCGACTGGGAATGGATGCTCGTGCTCGGCGTCATCATCGGCGCGGCCCTGTCGGCATGGCTGTCCGGGACGTGGGCGCTGCAATGGGTGCCGGAGATGTGGCGCGCGTCGTTCGGCCCCGGCGTGTTCAAGCGCGTTGCCGTTGCGCTGGCCGGCAGCGTGTGCATGGGGTTGGGCGCGCGCTGGGCTGGCGGCTGCACGAGCGGCCATGGCATCAGCGGCACGGCGCAGCTTGCCGTCAGTAGCTGGCTTGCAGCGGCATGTTTCTTCGCGGGCGGGATTGCGACGGCATTCCTGCTCTATCGCTTCTGATGTTCAGTGTTCAGAACGTGGAACATCAAGGGAGGACCGCTATGGAACAGATCAAGAACCCAAGGCAGCAACGCTGGTGGCAGCTTGGAGTTGGCCTGCTCGTCGGCGTATGCTTCGGCTTTCTCCTGCAGAAAGGCGGCGCGACCGATTACAGTGTCATCATCGGCCAGCTCCTGTTCAGCGACATGACAGTGGTGAAAATCATGCTCGCCGCCATGGTCACCGGCATGGTGGGCTTCCACGCGCTGCACGCCGTGGGAGCGGCAACGCTGAAGCCCAAGCAGGGCTCTGCCGGCGCGACGGTCATCGGCGGAGTGCTGTTTGGCGTCGGCTTCGGCCTGCTCGGCTACTGCCCGGGCACGGTCGCCGGCGCGGCGGGGCACGGCGCGCTGGATGCCGTGGCGGGAATGGCGGGGATCGTCATCGGCGCGGGGCTGTTTGCGGCTGCGTATCCGTTGCTCGACCGCGCGGTGCTGCACAAGGGCGAGTTCGGCGATCTGACGCTGCCGCGTCTCCTGCACGTCAATCCATGGGTGGTCATAGTGCCTGTGGCGCTCGGCGTGCTTGCCCTGTTCGCCTGGTTCAGCAGCGCAGGGCTGTAGCGCCGCGGCTGCGGCGGCCGGTTATTCCGGCGCGCGGCGCTTTACTTCAGCGCGCGTCTATGCTACAATTTATTAATAGGTTAGGCTCATTGCTCATGTGCGAAGGACACGGACACACCCATGACCACGGCGAACGCCGCGTCGTCTCGATCGAGGAGAAAGTCCTCTCGAAAAACGATGCCATCGCCGACGAAACGCGGCACGAGCTTGCGCATCGCGGCGCCTTCATGGTGAACATCCTCAGCGCGCCCGGCTCGGGCAAGACAACGCTGCTCGAGAAGGCGATCCCGCTGCTCATGCGCGATCTGCCCGTTGCCGTCATCGAGGGCGATGTGCAGACGCGCTATGACGCCGAGCGGCTGAGGCGGTGCGGTGTCGCCGCGGTGCAGATCAACACGGGCGGCGGCTGCCATCTCGATGCGGACGGCGTGGCGCGCGTGCTTGCGCGCGAGCCGTTCCTTTCGGCGAAGATCGTCGTTATCGAGAACGTCGGGAACCTGGTCTGCCCTGCCGCGTTTGACGTGGGCGAAGACGAGAAACTAGTCGTCCTCAGCGTGACCGAAGGGGACGACAAGCCCGAGAAATACCCCGCCGCGTTCGCCCATGCGAGCGCCGCAGTGATAAGCAAGATCGATCTTCTGCCCCATGTGTCCTTCGATGTTGACCGCTGCAAGGAAGGCATCTGGCAGGTCAATCCCGACCTGCCGGTGATGCTCCTTTCGAGCACGACAGGCGAAGGGCTTGACGCGTTTGTCTCGTGGCTGCGTGGCAGGTACGAGCACAAGGCGCTTCAGCCTCACCATCACTGAGATCGCGCGTGCTGTTCCGCGCCTGCACAATGGCTGCCACCGTCAGTCTTCCTTTCGCGCTTCACGCGCCCGTCCTTGCGCTGGGCAGCGAGATGAAGAATACTGTCTGCATCGCCGCGGGCACGCAGGCATGGGTGAGCGCCCCCCTCGACGATCTCAAGGACGCCGCCTCGTTCGACGAATGGCGCTGCCGTGTCGAAACATGGCCGTGCGAGCTGGGCATCGAGCCCGCGATCATCGCGCATGACCTGCATCCCGAGTATGTGACGACCAAGGCGGCCCCCGCGCTCCATCCGCGCGCGCGGCATCTGGCCGTGCAGCACCATGAGGCCCACGTCGCCAGTTGCTGTGCGTCCGAGGGATGCGCGGGCCGTGTCATCGGCCTGGCGTTCGACGGCACGGGCTACGGCGCGGACGGCACGCTGTGGGGCGGCGAATTCTTCACCGGCTCGCTCAACGACGGGTTCGTGCGCAGGGCGCGCCTGCGGCCCATGACGCTCGCAGGCGGCGAAGCGGCGATTCGCGAGCCGTGGCGCATCGCGCTGGCTCTGCTGCACGACGCGGGCGTCGACGAAAGCCGCTGGCGGGCATTGCCGCGCGGCGTGCCGGCCGAACGGCTTGCCGTTGTCCAGCATCTGCTGTCCGCCGGCGCAGATGCACCGGTGCGGTCCTCGAGCGTCGGAAGGTTGTTCGACGGCGTGGCGGCGTTGCTGGGCATCTGCCCGTGTGCGGAGCGCGAGGCACAGGCGGCGGTCGCGCTCGAGCATGCCGCGGGCGCGACAGACGCCGGCGGGCTCTACCCGCTGCCGTTCGCCCGCGAGGATGCCCTGGAGGAACTTGACTGGCGGCCGATGGTGCAGCGGATGAGTGACGAGATGGGCAAAGGGGCTTCGCCGGCGACGCTAGCCGCGCGGTTCCACGATTCGCTCGCCGAGGCGGTCGCGGCGTGGTGCGCGCGGATCGATGGCGGCGCGGTGAAGACCGTCGCCGCCGCGGGCGGCGTGTTCTGGAACAGGCGCTTCACGCATTCGCTGCGCGCGATGCTTGAGGAACGCGGCTGCACGCTGGTCACACCGTCGCGTGTGCCGCCAAGCGATGCCGGCCTGTCGCTTGGCCAGGCCGTCCTTGCGGGCGTGCGGGCCGCTTCTGTCATGGCGTCGTCAATCCGCAACCTGAAACCTGAAATCTGAAATCCCATGTGCCTGGCCATACCCGGACAGATAGTTGAAATGCCCCAGCCGAACAAGGCGCGCGTCCAGTTCGGCGAGACGGAGATCATGATCGACGTGTCGCTGGTGGATGATGCCAGGGTGGGTGATTACGTCATCGCGCACTGCGGTTTCGCCATCACCAAACTTGACGAACAGGAAGCGAAGGAGCAGTTACAGCTCTGGCGCGAGTACGCGGAGATGATGAAGGATGAAATACCTCGATGAATTCCGCGACCCAAGCCTTGCGCGCGCGCTGCTCGGGCGGCTGAACAGCGCGGCCGGAAGGCTCGACAGGCCCGTGCGTGTCATGGAAATCTGCGGCGGCCACACCGCTGCGCTCCTCCGCACCGGCATCCACTCCGTCCTGCCCGAGCGTGTACGCATCATCTCGGGCCCCGGCTGCCCGGTGTGCGTGACGGCGAGCACGGTGATCGACGCGGCCATCTGGCTCTGCGGCAGGCCCGGCGTGCACGTGTTCACGTTCGGCGACATGGTGCGCGTGCCGGGCTCGCACACGTCGCTGGCGAACAGCGCGCGGGAAGACAGCCTTCACATCATCTATTCGGCCCTCCAGGCCGTCGAGTTCGCGCAGCAGCATCCTGACGCCACGTGCGTCCTCCTCGGCGTCGGGTTCGAGACGACCGCGCCAACGCTTGCCACCGCCGTCACCGCTGCCGCGGCAGCCGGAATGGGAAATTTCTTCTTCCTCGCCGCGGGCAAACTCACCCCGCCGGCCATGCGCGCGCTGCTGCAGGACGAGGAACAGGTGATCGACGGCTTCATCGCGCCAGGCCATGTCACCACGATCATCGGCGCGCACGCATACCGGTTCATCGGCGAGGAGTTCAAGCGCCCGTGCGTCGTCTCGGGCTTCGAGCTGTGCGACCTGCTCGAATCGCTCGCCATGGTCATCGAACAGATCGCGGACGGCCGGTGCGACACGGAAATCCAGTATGGCCGCAGCGTGACATTCGAGGGCAACCGCAAGGCCCAGGCGGTGATCGCCAGAGTGTTTGACGTTGCCGGCGACGTGTGGCGCGGCCTCGGCATGATCCCGCTCAGCGGGTACAAGCTGCGCAGCGAATTCGCCGGCCTCGACGCGCTCGGCAGGCTCGACGTCCCCGCGTTCGAGCCGCACGAGCCGCACGGATGCAAATGCGGCGACGTGCTGCGCGGCGTATGCATGCCGCAGGACTGCGGCCTCTTCGGCATCGGCTGCACGCCCGAGCATCCGATCGGCCCGTGCATGGTGTCAAGCGAAGGCAGTTGCGCCGCGTACTACCGCTACGGCCGCCACTGAAGAACGGAGTCACATCACGTGCAGGGAGTTCTTATGAAAAATGCACTGATTGCTGCAGCAGTGGTACAGGTCTTCGCCATGTCGCTTCCCGCAGCGGACAGCACAAAGGCGTGGACGCGAATATGGGGCACGCCCACGAACGACTTTGCCAAGAGCGTCTGCCTTGATGCCGCCGGCAATGCCTATGTGTCAGGCTGGACGGAAGGCGGGTTCGACGGCCATGCGAATCTGGGCCGTTCTGACGCGTTCTTCACGAAGTTCAGCCCCGGCGGCGGGAAGGAATGGACACGCCTGTTCGGCTCCGCCGAGGACGACAATGCGCAGGCGGTTGCCGCTGATGCGGAAGGGCATGTCTACGTCACGGGATACACGGGCGGCGGATTCGATGGCCAGACCAACGCAGGCTCCTATGACCTGTTCCTGAAGAAGTACGATGCATACGCCACGGCGCACTGGACACGCATATGGGGCGGCGCAGACCAGGAACGCGGCGAGGCGGTCTCTGTCGACCGCATCGGCGGCGTGTATGTTGCAGGCTGGACCACGGGCGAATTCGACGGGCAGACCAACCCCGGCTCCTACAGCTCCTGCCTCACCAAGTACAACGCCGCGGGTGAGAAACAAGCATCACGCATCTGGGGCGCCGGCGGCAATGTCATGGATGGCGCGGCGGGCGTCTGTGCTGCCCACGATGGCGCCGTGTACGTCTGTGGCTGGACCGACGGCCCGTTCGACGGTCAGGCCGCTGTCAGCAACCGCGACGCCTACCTCTGCAAGTTCAGCTCGTGGGGTGAACGGCTGTGGACGCGCATCTGGGGCGCGACGTGGAACGACGAAGCCCGCGCAGTCTCCATCGACTCAAATGGCTTCGTCTATGTCGCCGGAGGCATCTCCGGCCCGATTGACGGCCAGCCGTTTGCCGGCGCCACTGATCTCTTTCTCCGCAAGTACGCGCCCGACGGCTCGCTCGTGTGGATGCGCATCTGGGGCTCTGCGGACAGTGACGAAGCCCACGGCATCGGCGCCGACGAAGCAGGCAATCCGTTCGTCGCCGGCCTGACCTTCGGCGGCTTCGATGGCCAGACCAACGCAGGCGGCATGGACGCCTGCCTGACCGCCTTCTACACCGATGGCACAAGGCGCCGCGCGCATCTTCTGGGAGGGCCCGGCAGTGACTGGGGCAATGCCGTCGCCGCCACCCCGCGCGGCGACGCATTCATCTGCGGCGGCACCCAGAGCTCCTTTGATGGCCAGACCAACGCCGGCTATGCCACATGGGATCCCTTCCTCACACAGTTCCTCCGCCCCATGACCAACCTGCTGTTCACGGCTGCAAAAGGCTCCATCAACACCGTACGCCATCTCCTGAAGATCCGCGTCAGGCACGACGAAGCCCTGCCGCTCATGTTCACGAATGACGTGAGGGTGTCCCTGGAGGATGAGGAGGCGGGCTTGTTCACCGCTGGCGACGCTTCATGGAAATGGAACAGGAAGGGCACGGCCGGCACTGCAAGAACACCCGCAGGCGACAAGCTCAAACTCAAACAGGCAAAGGCTGACAAGCGCCAGATTCTCGTGACGCTCAAGCACATCGCGCTTACCTCGACTCCCGCGTTGGTCACGTTCGAGATGCTCTTCGAGCCCGTGCACTCTGGCATCATCAGAGTGCAGCCGGACCCCAAAGGCGTATTCAAGGAGAACTGGTGACGCTGCCCGGCGTGACGCGCACCGTCACGCAGCGGCGCCAAGGCTGCGGGGGATGAGCGTGACGCGCCGGGCCGTTGCCGTCCCGCCCAATCACTCCCATTCGCGCAACCGGGAGCGCCATGCGGCCAGCGTCTCCGCGATGGTGCCGCGGTGTGTTTTCGAGTAGACAGCGCCCGCAACGAGCACCACGCCCAGCAGCAGCACCATGCCGCCGATCATGATCATCTGCCCGCCGCGCTGCATGGTCATGATGACTTTGTAGACCACGGCGCTCAGGTCCACGACCAGCCCGGCAAAACCCAGTGCCAGGTGCAATCGGATGCGCAGCACGGCGCCAAGCCCCATCACGCCGAGGCAGAGCAGCCCGAAGATCGCAAGATGCGCCACGGGATACTGGCCGCCAATCAGCGCATAGTAACACGCGCTTCCCAGCATGGCGGTGACGGCGATGAAACGGATGATGCCGCGCACCGCCGGCGCGAGCCGGTCGCGGAACAGTTGTACCAGCACCAGCAGCCCGGTGCCCGCCGGGATCACATACGCATATGCGACGCGCAGTGACAGCTTTGCCCAGAACAGGACCAGCAGGAATGTGATGAACGAGCACACGCCGAGCGCCTGGTACGGCGATTCGCGATCGTCCTTGCCGAGATAGGCGAACAACACTGTGTGCAGGCCGGCAACGATGAGCACGGCAGTGCTGCCCATATGATGGACGAGCACCCAGACCATTGTCAGCACCGGCAGGATCAGCACGGTGGTGATGAACGGTACGCGCACGGCGCGCGGCCGCGCATCGATCGCGTGCTTGAAGCCTGTCAGCAAGGCTGATGTTGCAAGGCTTGCCCACACGTCGTACACGGGTTTCCACAGGCTGGTTGTCAGCATGATATGCCGGCGCACGAGAACGGCGAATGACAGCAGGCAGAGCTGTGCAAGGAAGAACGGCAGCATGCGCTCCCGCATCGCTCCCGCGCGCACCCAGCACCACGCGCCGCCGAGCGCCAGCGCGCCCAGCGCCACCGCTTCGCGCAAGGCGAATGCCGTCGAGTAGTGCGCCGCCTGCACGATGCCCATCACGAGGAATCCCGCCGCGAGCGTCACGATGTGCAGCGCCGGGCCTGCGCCGCAGGCCCATTCGAGGCACTGATCGAGCATCACCGGAAATGCGCGCGGCAGCGCCCGGTACGCCGCAGCAGCCCTCAACGCAAAAGCCCGCGCCGCAATGCCCACCGCCACAAGCGCAACCGTCGCTGACAAGACTGCCCACGTCAGGTCCGCGTGCCTGGCGAAAGGCCCTTGCGCCGGCACCTGACTGAAGAACACCAGCCAGACGGGCACAAGCAGGACCACCAACGACGCAAGTCGTTCCACAAACATGCGCGGCGCGCGCGCGGCACGCGGAGTGAGCACCACCAGGAACCACGCAGCCGCCATGGCCCACAATCCTGCGGTCGACCACGGATGATGGTAGAGGATATGGCAGAAAACGATTGCAGCGCTCGCGCTCGAGACGATGCCTGCCGGGACTGCCCTGCCGCGGCGCGCAAGCACATGGCTCCCCGCAGTCCACAACGCCCAGAGGCCAAGCAGCGCCCAGACGACCTGTCTGCGGGGCAGATAGCTTGCCACGATGAAATCGGCGTGCAGCGCGACAAAGAGCTCGATGCCGCCAAGCACGAGCGCCAGCCGTGAGCCGCCCGCGATGCCGCTGTGTATCATCACCGATGCGGCCCCGAGGACCAGCGGAGCGATCATCCGCGGCCGGCTGTCGCATGCACCGATGCCGGCGATGATCACAACATGCATCGCGAACGCGAGGAACGCGCGCCACCATGCACGCATCATCGCCGCACGCCCGTCATCCGCAGCCGTCATGCGCTGCACAAGGCGCATGACGGGCGATCTCGGCGCCATGAGCAGCAGCCACGCGTGTGCCAGCCCGATCGCGCACCATGCCGCGCGCATGCCGTCCACGAACGGGCTGAACGAGTCGTACCCGGTTACAGCAAAAAAACTGCCCGCGAACACCGCCGCGCCGCCCGCAACGGCCAGTCCCGGCATCCTGCGCCTGCCGTGCAACCACAACAGCGCAATGCCCGCCACGATTGCATACGGCGCGCTGCCATGATAGTGCATGACACCGATCGCCGTCCGCGGGAAGAGTGCGACATGATACGCAGCAGGCGAAAAGGCGGCGATAAGCACGGCGAGCCATATGACGGCTGCCGCGTTCACAAACTGCCGGCCGCTGCTGGCACGCGCGCGCAGCATGAAGTACGCGCCGGGCACCATCAGAACAGCCAGCGCCGTCTCCGGCAGGCGGCACACGGGGATCATGAACCCAGCGCACCACAACGCGATGGTTGCCGCGATGGCATGGGCCACCCGCCTGCCCGGCGGGAGCGCATCTCCCGCACCCACTGCGCCGCGCGCGGTGTACACCGCGGCAACAAGCGCGCCGGCGCCGGCGCTGCACAGCCGCCAGAACGTCAGCCGCTCCATGCCCGGCCTCCATGCATACTCCGCTGCAATGAGCACCAGGACCACGGCAATGCATGCGCCGCATACGCCGCCAACCGCCGCAGCCCGCGCGGTACCCAGGACACGGCGCGGCACAACGTACGCTTGCGCGACCGTCGCCGCACAGCCAAGCAGCACCGCGTGCATCGGCGCAACACCATGCGCGCTCAGGAATGCGCCGGCAAGCAGATGCACCGCGTGCACGTTCGCCACCGTGGCAATGACAGCAGCAAGCACGCTCATCACCCCAGGCTGCCAGACCGCGGCAACCACGCCGCATGCCGCCGCGCATGTGTACGGCACCCACAGCCACTCACGCGCGCCGGAATACGCGGAATTCATGGTGTAATGGAGTACAGCGAACATGGCGCACAGCGCCGCAGGAAGGAACAGCCAGCCCGCGGCCGGCGCGGCAAGCGCCCGAATGCCCGTGTCGCGCGCGAACAGCCAGCGCGCGCGCCTGGCCGGCAGAATGCCCGCCACGGGCGCGACAGCCATTCCCGCGGCAAGCACCGCCAGGCCGTCAGGCGCAAGCAGCACGCCAAGCCTTCCCGCCGGGGTCGCCTGCGCAACGAGCCCCGCGCGGTTCGCCAGCAGATACAACACTCCAGCCGCGAGCGTCACGAACGGCATGGATCGGCTGGCCCGCGCGGCAACGAGCAGTATGCCGCCCAGCAGGGAGAACTGGAGCGCATCCGGCATGCGCACGCCAGCCATCAGCAGCGCCGGGAGCACAAGCGCCATCAGTGCCGCGATCAGCGTCGACAGCAGCAATGCAGGCCGGATCAGCCCGCGCAGCCTGCCGTACACGTTCCCGCTCCATTCAAGCGCTCCATGCACCACCTGCCACGCAGCCAGATACAGCAACGCAGGCGTGAAATCGCGCGCAACCGACAGCCGGTGCACGATCAGCCTTCTGTCTGCGCCGGTCCACGCGAGCAGGCACGTGATGCCGAGGACAAACAGGTGCGTGCCGTACAACACTCCGCCCGTCATGACCGCCTGCCACGCCATTTGTGCCCCGAGGAACGCCGCCAGCGGCCATGTGCGCTCGAACATGCCGCCGCACCAGAGCGCAATGACGCACACGGCGAGCGCCGCCTGGCTGCCGTAGCGCAGCACGTGCAGCAGCGGCGTTGTCAGCACCCGCCGCGCCCAGTCGCACCAGCGCTCAACGACAAAGCGATACGCCCAGTACAGCATCTGGAACGAAACGAGCGTGGCGAGCACCGGCCAGCTCCAGTGCGGCTTGTCAACGACATGGCGGTACCCGAACATGACGCCTTCGGCAAGGGAAAGCCAGCCAAGATGCGTGAACAGAGGCGCGCTGCCCCGCGCGCGGAGATACACCGCCATCCACATCCATCCCGCGCCGCCGATGAGCAGCGCGGCGCATGTGTGCGTGCCCACGCCCGACAGCGCCAGGTTTCTCAGCACGTTCCACGTCGCAACCTTGCCCATCAGGAACGCCGCCGAAATCAGCACGGGAATCGTGAACAGCGAGTAGTCGCTCCGGAGCAGCGGATACGCCGCTGCATCCATGAATTTGTCGCCGCCCTCGAGCCGCTGCAGCCGCGGAATGCGCCGCACGCCGAAGCAGGCGAGCACGAGGACGAACGCACTGATCGCGCTGCCCAGCCCGCTGCCCCACGCCAGTTGCGGAAACCAGAGCTGCAGATCCGCCTTCATCTCCGGGAACAGAATGACCATGATCACCGCGCCCATGCCCATCGGCAGCAGCGACCGCGTGAAATATCCCGTGCAGGCGAGCGCCGCGGTGATCATCAGCGGGCCGCCGAGGTCCATTCCCGTATGCCACGACGGCCCGTGCGCGGGCCTGAACTGCTCGATGAGCACGCGCACCACCATGGCCGCAATGGCAAATGCACCGTACAGTGTCAGCACCGTCGACCGAGCGCGCGCAACGAGCCCTGTCCGCCGCACGCGTGCCACAATCATCCACGCGAGCGAGAGCACGGCAAGGCCGAAGACAAGCGTGTTCCCGCGCAGCGTGCGGCCCATGATGTCCACGCAGCCAAGGTACGGCAGCGCCAGCGCGGGCATCACCGCAGCCGTGTGCAGCCAGCGCACCTGCTGCCCGCGCACGGCGCGCAGGGCGAACAGCGCCGCGATGCACACCAGCGCCGCGCCCGTCCACACCGGCTCCGTCCGGTACTGCCACTGCGCAAGCACCGCCACGACGGACGTAATGAACAGGACGGTCACCTGTGTCCCAATGCCCGCGGAAACCAGGACGGAAAGTTTCGCCCGTCCGCCCGCCATGATGATGCCGCTGAGCACGGCTGCGTACCCGATGCCCAGCGCTGCCAGCCATTCGCGCGGGAACACGTCCAGCAATCCGACGGACGCCGCGCCCGCGGTCAGAAACGCACATGACAGCCAGTACTGAACCGTGTGGCGCCGCGCGATGGCTTCATGCATCAGCGCGCCGGCGGCTGTGATGCATACCGCGATGCGCATCCACTGCCCGGTGACCCCCATGAGCACGCCCAGCAGCACCGCCGCGTACCCCGCGAACGCCTCCACGTTGATCGGCCCGCCTTCTGCGCCCGGGCGCCCTATGCGCCGCGCGATCACCAGCAGCAGCCAGCCAGCCGCTGCCATCATCAACGCATACGTCCGCGCGCGCGGCGCAAGGCCCAGATAGCCGTACGACCAGATGAACGCCTCGATGACAACCACCGCGCACGCTGCCGCGGCAAACCATATGACGCGCCGCGCCGGCATCGCCGCATCGCCGCTCCGCAGCGCGTGCAGCACGAACAACACCGCCACCGCGAACGCGCCGTGGAAACCGCATGAAAGCACTTCGTCCGCCGCCATGGACGACCCGCCCATCGCGCCCAGCACCGGCACCAGCACAACCTGCGCCGTGAATGCAAGCAATGTCATGCCCAGCGGAACGCCCAGCGGGGGATGCACCGCGCGGCACCAGCGCACCAACGCCACGCCCGCCACCGCAAGATACGCGGCTGCAACCACGGGCGAAAGCACGCCGCGCACCATCACCTGCGGGTCGCGCGCAAGCAGTGCGACGGCCATCATGTTCACCGGCACGAGGCCGATCGCTATCGCGCGAAGCACGGCGGCAGTATCGCGGAACTGCTCATCCTTCCGCTCCATCCAGCCGCCCACGCGCGCAATCCCCGCCGTGAGCAGCGCCAGCAGCGCCGGCATGATCGTGTAGCGCCACAGCCAGTGCTTGTCCCATGTGTAGTACGCAACAAGCGAGCTGCCGATCACCACCATCAGCGCGCCCGCGATCATGAACCAGTTCCCTGCAAGGAATGAGTGGACGCGCGCGCGCAGCACTGACGGCTCCGCCTGGAAGCCCTCCTCCGGCTTCTCCAGCACCGCCTGCCGCGGCGCGTCCTCGCCTGCCACGGACATGCCGGCGGCATTGATGCCGGCGATGCCGGCCCGGACCTCCGCGGGCATTTCCGTTCCCCAGCGCTGGACGAACGACCCGCCCGACGATGCCTCCAGCGCACCGCTCCATCCGGCCAGCGCCTCTTCGAGCGCCGTGTCGCGTTCGGGCAATCCGGCAAGCCACAACGCAGCCGCCCGCGCAGGATGCTGTGCGCACACTGCCGCGCATCGATCATCCTCCCTGCGCACTGCGCCGGCCGTCAGCTCCAGCCATCGCTGCCAATAGGGCCATCGCGCATCCGGTGGCGCACCGAACCGCAGCGTCAGCAGCACCGCCGCGCGCAGTTGCGCCCACGGCTCGGTTGCGAGGCCTGGCAGCACGCATGCCATGCGCCATGTCGGCCACGTGCACAGCACGTCGAGTATCGCGGCGCGCGCGGCGCGATCGGTCGTGGAGGCAAACGCCGCCTGTGCAGCGCCAAGCGCGCCGCGATCATTGCGCGCCGAAAGCGCCGCGAGAGCCCCAATGGCGTCCGCCGTGGCAGGCGTGCCCGTGGCCGTGGCATTCATCCATTCATCGCACCGCGCGCGCAACGCGGCGATGCGCGCGGCCTGCTCCGGCGTCGCTGCGCGGTGCTCGAGCATGCCGATGATGGCGCGCACAAGATCGCCATGCCACGCGCACGGGCTGTCGTGCACCAGCACCGCCGCGCCGCGCAATGCTGCGTCAATCTTCGCCGTGACGCCGCCGAGCCACGCACGGTGCGCCACGGCGAGAAACTGATCACCAGCAAGGGCAATGCCTTTGTCGAGTTCAGCACACGACTCCGTGACGCCCGCCCATGCCGGCGGAATTTCCCGCGCGCACCCGCCAAGCAGCGCGCGCCAATCAGCCGGCAACGCCCCGCTGGTCACGTACGCAACATGGCACGTCTGCGCGTCTGCAACCAGTTCGCCGCACAACTGACCGAACAACGCTGCCGCAACAGGCGCCTGCAGGCCGGCCAGCGGCTCTATCAGCGTCGATGACAGCCGTTGCGCGCCTGCTCCGGCACACAGCTCACGCAGCACGGGCACAATGTGTTCGGCCGGCAATGCGCCGCACGCTGCGCGGCCGGTAAGAAACAGGATGAGATCATTCTGCTCGCGCGAATTCATGCCTTTCCTTCCTGTGGGCTGTGACACGTCCGTCTATCATACCGGAAGCAACGGCAGAGGTCAAGAGCGCCTTCCCTGCACGCTCGCCCAACAGGTATACGTCATTTCCGCCGTGCTCGTGCGTTTGCGCCCTTCTTTTGCTATACTATCGCTCAAAACACCGGATGGATGCAATGGCTTCTGCAGGCAGATTGACCGAGGATGCGGCCGCAAGGCTCTCGAAGCAGTATCGCAGCGAGATCGCCCACCGCTACAGCTACGAGTTCACGCGCTGGATGGCGAGGCCCGTGAGGCTTGTTCTCGACCGGTTCTTCCTCTCGGAGGTCATCGTCGGCGGCTTCGATCACATTCTCACGATGCCAAAAGACACCTACGTGATCCTCAGTTGCGTCCACAAGAGCCATCTTGACTACATCGTGCTCGGCCACGTGCTCTTCAGCAACATGAAGTCGCTGCCCGCGACCATCGCCGGCAAGAATCTCTTTCATGGCCTGTTCGAGGGGATGCTCCCGCGGTTCAAGGGCGTCTGCCTCGACCGCGAAAAGGTCAATCCGAAAAACCTTCGTTCGCGCGAGAACCTCCTCTACCTGTCGACCTTCTACGACTACCTGATGGACGAAGTCATGAACAGGGGCGACGCGATCACCATCTTCCCTGAAGCGGGCCGCTCGTACGACGGCAGCATCCAGCCGCTCGCGCTCGGCGTCTTTGGCATCGCCAAACGGGCGCTCAAGGAAGGCACCCACCGCGTCGCTCTCCTGCCCGTCGGCATGACGTACGACCGCGTCACCGAGGATGAGCGCTTTCATCGCATGCGCGAGCAGAAAGCCGCCGGTGCGGATGCCTATCGCGCCTACGACAAACGAGGGTTCATCCGCCATGCCATCTTCCAGCCCAAAGGCGCCGTGTACGTCGACTTCGGCGAGCCCATGTACGTCAAGGATGTCAAGTACATGGACGAGTTGGAGCGCGAGCTCCGCACCCGCATGGGCAGACTCATCCGCGTGACGGCCGTGGCGCTCGTCTGCCGCGCGCTCGCAGGCCGTACGTCCGTGCCGATGGACGATCTCTTCCGCCACATCCGCGCCGACCTCAAATACACGAAGGACAACTGCCTCCTCATCGGCCGCGGCGTCAGCCATCGTTCCCCCGGCCAGGTGTTCAAACGCGCGCTCGAACACCTGTGCAACCGCGTGCGATTCCGCGACGCCATCTGCATCCACACCAAGGACAGCTCGATGTACATCCGCGTCAAACGCGCGGACATCATCGACTATTACGCCAACACAGTCAAGCACCTGTTCCCGGCTGGTTGACGGCCGGTGATCAGTATTCAGTGTTCAGTGTTCAGTGTTCAGTAACGGCGTGTTGCGCGGAGGCGCGGAATGCTTTCAGGGGCCGGCGGGCGGCGCATCCACCATTTCCAAGTGTCTTCTGTCATCCTCGGAGAGCGGGCCCGTCTCTTCGCGCGCAAGCAATGTGTATTCCCCGGGCGGCAGTTCCACTGTGTACTCATTGGACACACGCGCCCGGGTGCCTGAAGGCACTCGTGCGCACACGGCGCCGGTTTTGTCGGTGAAGGTCAACAGGCCACGCGGTGAAAGCGCATCACGGCTTTTCACGACGATCAGGATGCGCGACCCGCCGTTTTCCGGGTAGGACTCAACGCCGGGATTGCCGGTTTTCCCGTCCGGATGTCAAGGCGGTGTCGTGGCCGCACACCGGCTTGATGAACGTGCCGGGCGCTCGGCTCAAGGAAGTCCTTTCAGCGGCATGCTCAACATGCTCAACAAGGAGAGCACAAATTCCTGTGCTCCTTGGTCCGGCGCTTCCTGGAGGTGAAACTGAAGCCCGGTGCGGTGGAGATCGTCGTGGGCTTCACGAAGCGCCGCGCGCAACTCCGACTGCACGATGTCGTCGTCCGCCCGTTCAGCGTCCATGGCTGACGCCGTACGCCAGATACGTGTCAACGCGCGCGTCAAGGCGCGCCAGTCGATCCACGAAGCAGGGGTGTGTTCGTTTCCCATCAACACCTTCCACCATCGTTCCGTCTCCATTTCGTACTTCTTGGTCCTGCCCTTCCTGTGCACAGTCGCGAAGCCCGCTTCCGCCAAGCCCGCCAACACTCGCTGCACGCGCAGCGGGTTGTAGGCCAGGGCCTCGGCGATGCCGCGGGCATGGCCACCAGGGCTGATCAGTATGGACGCGATCACATCGGCACGGATGCCGATGCCGAAAAGCGCTCGAAACCTGAACAGTACATTCACACCCTGAACCATGTCAACGTCCTGACTGGCACCGCGGCACACAACGGGTGCGCGCAGCAGGCCATAGCGCGAGAAATCAGGGTCGATCTCTGCGCCGCTTCGAAAGGATTCGACTGACTGGGAGTGAAACAATGCCACCGGCGTGACAGGCATGGCCGGGAGCATGCGCGCGGCCAGTCCGTGCCATTTGGCGCTCTTGTCGTGCCGCATCATCCATGCGGCAATCGCACCTGCCACTGGTCCGCAGCCAGTCTTGTCCTTCTCGATCAGTGAACCAAGACGCTGCACGTTGATCCACTGGCCATTGCGCACGAGCCAGTCAAGCGTTGCATCGAACAGGCGTGCGTCGTGACGACCCGCCTGCGTGGTGAACGCCAGAAGCGCTTCGGGGTCGATGACCCAGTTGTCGCGGCGGTTCACAACCCCGGAGACTCCCATCTGACACCACTGACGCCAGACGAGGTCAAGGAGCATCTCGCGGAGCCCTTCACGGAATGTCTGCAGCAGCCTGTTCATAGCCCAACTCGTTGACAACATGTTTCAGCCGAGCCCGGAACTGAGGTGATGTCTTTCGATCCAACAGCCACGTGACGGCGGCTCGAAGCTCGTCCGCAGATGGTTTGATGCGCAGGTTCAAATCTTCCATGTGGTGCGGCTGGGCGTGCGGATCTGCCGCAGCCAGAACCTTGAAGTGGACTTGGTCAAACCGGCCTATGAAAAAAACCGTCAGCGACGGCCCGTATTGATGCCGTACCAAACGCTCAAGCATGCCGGGCGGAATGCCGTATATCACTACGAGATCCTTCGGCCCCATGTTGAGCCAGTCGGGACGCAAACCGAGGTCAGTACCGACCCGTGCCACGGCATTGACAACCGCTTCGGGCAGCGCACTGCCTGTTCTCAGAACCACGCCCCCACGTGTCTCTTCAGCCAAAGCTAGAACATCGACATCGCGAGTGGTGCGCTGCGCGATGCCCACCACGTTCAGCGCGCTGCCTCCACAGACGACGAGCGCGATCGGGTCTGCGTACTCGTACAGGAGCCGTCTGCCAAGCCGTGCGAGTGAAGCATGTACACCAGACTGACCATCAAGCATTGTCATACTTTATAGTATACATTATACATACTAAAAAGTCAAGTATTCCGTGTATTCGTACATTCAGCCTCGCTTCCAGCCAAGCAGCACATTGCTGCCGGTTACTCAGTGTTCAGTAACGGCCATGCGTACAGGGATACGTGCATGCGGAAGTGCGCGCCGGACATTGTAGTTGGGCATCAGATCATCTCGCGCCACTGTCCGCCGCCTCGGCTGGGGTAAACCACGGGAACCGCCTCTTGCGTTGCGCTGCTTCCTCGGCGCCAAGCGGCCGCGCCGTCAGCGTGAGACTTCGTGTCTGCGGTGTAGCCGTGAATGGCTCCACCACGTATTCCGTGTTCATATGCACGAGCACGCCATTGCGGTAGGTGCCACTCGGAAAACGCGCTGCCGCTTGTCCGTTTCCATCCAATCTCATTCTACACCATTGTGCCAGATGCACGATGGCGCCTGCCAGCGGCTTGTCCTCATCGTCTTGTAGGGTACCGGCCACGACGCACGGGTTGCGGAGGAGGGTGAGAGTGACGCAGTTTGTAGCGCCGACTGTCCAGGGGACATTGTTGGTGTGGATTGCCTGGCCGTCGTCAGCAACCACGTGAAGGGACAGGGCAACGGTGTGCTCTACTGCCGCTTCTTCAGACCGCAACCACGCGCTCATTATCGCCAAAGGATGTCCGGATGTCGAGGCGGTGACATGGCCGCGCCGTGCGGCTTGGTACGCCCTCACGGGCGCACTGCGGGCCCGTGTCCGTTGCTTTCGCGCTTCCCTCCGCATACTCATCCGCTCCCCGGTTCCTCTGCGCCTCTGTGACTCTGTGGTGAGAAGCCGTACAGAGCACACGGTTCCGCAGAGGTTGACTTTTCGCCGCGGCGGCGGTACACTAGTCCTGTCAGCAGACATCTCAAACAGGCTCACAAGCCACATGGCACTGTCAATGAAAACGCTCTCCATTCTCCTGCCATTGCCACTGCTTGCCGCGTGTGGCGAAGGGGGCGGCGCCATGCCCTTTGCCTCGCCCGGTGCGACAAACACGCTGGTGGCGCAGCGCGAGCACATGGTGCGCCTGCAGATCGAGGCGCGCGGTGTCGCCGCCCCCGCCGTGCTCGCCGCCATGCGCCGCGTGCCGCGTCATGAGTTCATCCCCGAGCGCTTCCGCAACGAGGCGTACGACGACCACCCCGTGCCCATCGGATTCGGCCAGACAATCTCACAGCCGTACATCGTCGCCGCGATGACCGAGGCGCTCGAGCTGAAGCCGTCGGATGCTGTGCTCGAAATCGGCACCGGCTCGGGCTACCAGGCCGCGGTGCTCGCGGCGCTCGTGTCGAATGTCTACTCGATTGAGATCGTGCCCGAGCTCGCTGCGCAGGCGAAGGCAACGCTTGAACGCCTCGGCCACACGAACGTCCATGTGCGCGCGGGCGACGGGTACGCCGGATGGCCCGAGCACGCGCCGTTCAACGGCATCATCGTCACCTGCGCGCCCGATGCGATTCCACAACCGCTGATCGACCAGCTTGCCGATGGCGGCCGGATCGTCATTCCTGTCGGCGGCGGGTTCGGGCAGGAGCTCGTGCGCGTGACAAGGCGCGGAAAGAACCTGCAGCGCGAGCGCCTCATGGGCGTGATGTTCGTCCCGATGACGGGCAAGGCGCAGCAGCCTTGAGCGGGCCGTCTGCCGCGTTTCCCTATTCCACTGACGGGAGTCCGCCGGCGTCTTCCTCCGGCGCATCCGGCGCTTCCTCCGTGCCTTCCTCCACGCCGGGCGATGCAGGAGCGATGAGTTCCTCGATGCTTCTGAGAAGCTCGGTGTTCTCATCCTCGCGGAGCTGCTCGATGGTGTTGCTGGAGCGCAGCAGGCGCGCGAGGCGCGGCCGGTCGATCTCCGCGGCGCGCTTCAGGCAGGCGACCGCCGCAGCCGGCTCGCGGCGCTCGAACGCGACGGCGGCGCGGCGCAGCCAGTGGTTGAACGAGGCGGGCTGAAGAAGGGTGAGCTTCTCGAGACACCACTCCACGCCGTCGAGATCGTCAAGGCTCGCATACAGCGGAATCAGTTTCTCGAGCAGGAAGGCATTGGTTGCGCAGTGCGGGGCGATGGCGGCAAGCGCCGCGCGGGCCTGCGGCCGGTGATTCTCGCGCGTGTGCAGTTCGACGAGCTCGATCCGCGCGGTGACCGTGGCATTCCCGCCGGCGACAAGCGCTTCAATGTCGCCGATGCGGCGATGCCGCTCCAGCGTGGCAGCGCATTCCTCGCGCAACGCACGCGCCAGCGGATCATCCGGCCTCTCGGCAAGAAGGGCGCCGGCAACGGCGACTGCGTCGGCAATGCACTCGCGATCAATAAGGAGACGCACGATGCGCGCATAGGCCTGCGGCTCGCGCGGGGCGAGGGTGATGGCATGCTGATACAGCCCGCGCGCCGCGTCGCCCGCATCCGCGGCCAGGGCAACATCGCCCTGCGCGATGGCGCAGAAGGCGAAAAGCTTGCGGACGGCCCAGGCGTCCTGCGATGGACGCAGCGAGCGCACGCGCTGCTCGAGCGATCGCCAGTAGGCCGACGCACGGGCATACCCGTTCGTGCCCTCCGGCGCCGCGCCGGCGGGAAGCGCGCGGAGCAGCGGCCCGGCGAATGTCACCCGGCGCCACAGGTCGGTGAACGGGGGCGCGGCGTCAAGGAACACGGGCCGCGATTCATTGCCGGCAATCACCTCGTCAAGCAGCCGCGCGGTCATCGTCTGCATGGTGCGCCGGCCACGAAGGGTGACGCTGCCCGGCCTGACATCGAGCGCGGTGTCGTCGCGCACCCCCGGCTGCCTGAACGCCTGCGCGTACGAACGGATGATGGATCGGAATTCCTCGGCCCCGGGCAGCCAGAGGCCGCTGCCGTGAAAGCGCGAGAGCGCGCCGCAGTACGTCGTGTCCGACAGGCTGGCGAGCAGCACGGCCACGATGTCGCTGCGCTCGCCGTCAACGCGCGCGGCGTACTCGACGAGCTGCCACCCGAAATCATAGCCGCCGCAGTAAAGGGCGTTCGACCCGAGCGCGGCGTGCGCTTCGTCCAGCCAGAGGCGTCCGGCGTCGCTTGCCGGATGCGGCACGACGCCGCTGCGCAGAAAGGCCTGCCTGATCGCCGCGGAAGTGGCGATCCCGCCTGCGCAGCAATCGTATGCGGCGGCAAGCGCGTACAATCCTCCCTGCGCCTGGATGAGGAAATCGGCGAGCACGCGAAGCTGCTCGATCTCGAACGGGCCCGGGCGCCACCGGCGGTCCGCCCCGTGGCCCCAGCGGCGGTACGCCCTCGAGAGCTCCGAGTAGTCCATGAATGTCCACACGGGCAGATTCAGCCATCCCTTCTCCTCGGCGACGACCGCGTGGCACCACGCGCGGTTGAACAGCTCCGGCGCCAGCGCGGGTCCGTCGAACACGAGCACGTCATTCGTGCCGAATCCCTGCATGCCGACAAGATTGCCCAGCACGTCATACTGGGGCCTGATGCGATAGACGCCGAGCACGTTGGTGCGCGGCAGGCCCGAACTCGTATACGTCGCCGCCTCGGTGATCTGCCCGCCACGGTCGTACGCAAAGACATGGCGCGCGACCCCCCGCCAGTCGTCCGTCAGTGCGCCGTCCGCCGCGCGGCTGGCGATGGACAGCCATTCGCCATGCGCGCCGCGCGTGTATTCCTTGGACACGGCGCCGCTGACTGCGCCGCCGGCTGCATCGGTAAGGCGCACCCCGTTGACATACCCGTTCGTGTCATACGAAAACACCCGCGCGTGCACGCCGAACGCATCGCCCGATGGCATGCCGCTCCGCGCCCAGAACGATACGGACGTAACGCTGCCCTCCGCGTCCCTCGCCACGCGGACTTCCGCGTACGGCACCCGCCGCTCGTCGTAGTCGTTCCGCGAGACGATCCGCCACACCCTCCCCGTCGAGTCGCACGAGAGCGCGTACCGCAGGCCCGACGGCACGACAAGCGCGCATGGCTGCCCGTCGTCCCCCGCGTACTCGAACACATACCCGTTGGTCGGCGGCAGGTAATACGGAAGCGCCATCGGCCGGTACGTGCCGCCGGCGTCGCGGCGCGACACTTCCACCAGGCGGCCGCGCTCGTACCTGAATCGCCAGTGCGGCATGCGCCCTGCCGCAAGCGGATCGATCAGTTGGCGCGGAGAAGGAAGGACGGTCTCCGCCGCGAAACTCGGCACCTCGATCGACAGGGCGAAGACGGTTCCGTTGCTGGGCGCCTCCTGCTCCTGCGCGCGGACAGCCATCGCGGCGCACAGCGCCAGCACGGCTGCGGCGGCGCGCCTGTGGAAGCCGGCCATGCGGCTGATGCAGTGGCAGATGCAGGACATTGGCAGCATGAGTGGCCGTGTGGCGCGGTTACTCCACGAACAGCGCGACGTGCGTGAATGCGCGGGCGTCAACAAGGCCCTGGTCGGTTATTTTCAGCTCGGGTACTGGCGTCAAAGCGAGGAAGCTGAGCGTCATGAACGGATTCCGCATCGTGCAGCCAAGGGCGCGCGCCGCCTCGACCACCGCGCGTTCGCCCGCCGCAACATCCTCGAACCTCTTCGTGCTCATAAGGCCTGCGATGGGCAGCGCCAGCGTCGCGCGCACAACGCCGCCTTCGACCACCGCAAGCCCGCCGCCCAGGTGGACAAGGGCCTCCACCGCCGCGCGCAGATCGCCGTCGTTCGTTCCCACGGCAATGATGTTGTGCGCATCGTGCGCCACCGTGCTCGCAATCGCCCCGCGCTGCAGGCCGAATCCGCGCACGAGCGCGACGCCGACATTGCCGCTCGCCTTGTGCCGCTCGACGACGGCGATCTTCAACAGGTCGCGCCCTGTGTCCGCCTCGAGCATCCCGCCGCGCACGGGCGCGGGCTCGATGCTCTCCTTCGTGACGATCTGCCGCGGGACGATGTTGATGACGCGGACCCGCGCGCCTGCCGCGGCAACCGCAAACGGATTGTCCGCGAAGGGCTTGACGTTCATCGTCGCGCGCGACAGCGGCGGCGGCGCGCCCGTCTGCGCAACGCACCTGCCGTTCTCGGCCACCAGCACGCCGCGCTTGTACACGCGCGCGGGCCGGCATTCCTCGAGCGTCTCCGCAAGGAAAAAATCCGCGTGGTACCGCGGGGCGATCGCCCCGAGATTCGGCAGACGGTAATGCTGCGCCGTGTTGATCGTCGCCATCTGCACCGCCGTCACCGCCGGCACGCCCGCCTTGATCGCCAGGCGGATCGAGTGATCCAGGTGCCCCTCGGCAAGAAAATCGTCCGGGTGCTTGTCGTCGGTGACGAACGAACAGAATCGCGCGTTGGCCTGCGTAACGACGGGCACCAGGTCGAGCAGGTTGCGCTCGGTGCTGCCCTCGCGGATGTGGAGGTGCATGCCAAGGCGCAGCTTCTCCCGCGCCTCCGCCGCCGTGGTGCTCTCATGGTCGCTTGTAATGCCGGCAAGGACGTACGCATTGAGCAGCGGGCCGGCGAGGCCGGGGGCATGGCCGTCAACGACTTTTCCCTTGCCCACGTCGATGCGCCTGAGAAACTCCGGATCGCCCTCGCACACGGCGCGGAAATTCATGACTTCGCCAATGCCGGCAACGCACGCTTCGTTGATCAGCGCGGCAAGATCGTCCGCCGTGAGGTTTGCGCCCGCCGACTCGAAGGGCGAGGCGGGTACGCACGACGGCAGCATGACGAACACATCGAGCGGGCTGTACGCCGCGCTGCGCAGCATGTACAGGATGCCGTCAACGCCGAACACGTTGGCGATCTCGTGCGGGTCGATCACGGCGGCCGTCGTGCCGCACGGCAGGACAAGCCGCGCGAACTCCGGGATCGTCAGCATGGTGCTCTCGACGTGGATGTGCCCCTCGATGAGCCCGGGCACGAGGAACGCGCCGCCGGCTTCCACCACCTCGCGCCCGTCATAGTCGCCGAGGCCGACTATCCGGCCCTCGAACACGCCGACGCCCGTCTCGACCACCTCGCCGCTGAAAACGTTGACCACGCGCGCCCCGCGAATCACAAGATCACACGGCACGTCGCGGCGCGCCGCCGCCAGTTTCTCCGCGGTGTGGTGCATTCACTCCCCCTCGAATTCCACCAGCGAGAATACATCATACCCCGCGAGCGCCTTGCGGCCCCCAAGTTCCGGCAGCTCGACGACAAAAGCGCAGCCAACGACCTTCCCGCCAAGCTTCTCGACAAGCGTGCACGCCGCGCGCATCGTGCCGCCCGTCGCAAGCAGATCGTCAACAATCAGCACGCGGTCGCCCGGCCTGATCGCGTCCTCGTGCATCTCGATGCTGTCCGTCCCGTACTCGAGCTTGTATTCCTGGCTGACGGTCTTCGCGGGCAGCTTCCCCGGCTTGCGCAAGAGCACGAACCCCTTGTTCATCAGGTACGCCAGCACGCAGCCGAACGTGAACCCGCGCGACTCGATGCCGGCAATCGCGTCGATCTGCATGTGCCGGTAATGGTCGTGCAGCCTGTCGCACGAGGCGCGCAGGCCGCCGGCGTCATTGATCAGCGTGGTGATGTCGCGGAACATCACGCCTTTCCTCGGCCAATGGGGGATGGTGCGGATTCGTTTCTTGATGTCGTCGTGCATGTGCGTCCCTGTCTTGTTGCCGCCTCTCCGTGCCACCGCGCGCGGGCGCGTCACGCCTTGTCCAGCTCGGCCAGCCACGTCGCCGCCTCCGCATCGCTCGGCATGCGCCAGTCGCCCCGCGGCGACAGGCTGACCGAGCCGACTTTCGGCCCGTCCGGCACGCATGACCGTTTGAACTGCTGGACGAAGAAGCGCGTGTAGAACACGCGCAGCCACTTCTTGATCTCCTTCTTCGTGTACGCCCCCTTGAACGCCTGGCCCGCGAGAAACACGATCTTCGCCGGCCGCGCGCCAAAACGCACCACATGGTACAGAAAGAAATCGTGCAGATCGTACGGGCCTATCTCGTGCTCCGTCTTCTGCCTGATCTCCCCATCCTCGCCCGTCGGAAGCAGCTCGGGCGAGATAGGCGTGCTCACGATGTCAAGCAGGACTCTGCGCGCCGCGCCCTCGACCTGCCGCTCCGCCACCCAGTGGACAAGATAGCGGACAAGCGTCTTGGGCACGCCGCAGTTGACGTTGTACATCGACATGTGGTCGCCGTTGTACGTGCACCATCCCAGCGCAAGCTCGGACATGTCGCCCGTGCCGACCACAAGCCCGCCCAGCTGGTTCGCACGGTTCATCAGGATCTGCATGCGCTCGCGCGACTGCGTGTTTTCGTAGACGTTGTCATGATCGCCCGGGTCCTGCCCAATGTCGCGGAAATGCTGCCTGCACGCCGCGACAATACTGATCGACTCGAGCGGCAGGCCCAGCGCCGCGCAGAGCTTCTGCACGTTCGCATACGTGCGCCGCGATGTGCCGAACCCGGGCATCGTCAGGCCGTGTATCCCTTTCTTGTCGAGCCCGAGCAGCTCGAAGGTCTTGACGCACACAAGAAGCGCAAGCGTCGAATCAAGCCCGCCGGACAGCCCGATGACGGCGGTGGACGTCCGCGTGTGTTCAAGCCGCTTGGCCAGCGCGGCCGTCTGGATGGCGAAGATCTCAGCGCACCGCTCATCCCTGAGATCCGGATCCTGCGGAACGAACGGATGCGGCACCGCGGGCCGCTCGAGCGGCGGCTTCCACGCCGGCTGCGCTGACGTGAACGGGATGGCGCGAAACCGCGGCTTCATCGCCCCAACGCTCTCGCCAAAGCTCGTCGTGCGCTGGCGGTCGGCGACAAGCCTGTCGATGTCAATGTCGGCGACGGCAAGCTGGGGCGTGCGTGCAAACCGCGTGCCGTCCGCAATCATCACGCCGTTCTCGGCTATCATCGTGTGCCCGCTGAACACCATGTCCGTCGTCGATTCGCCCACGCCGGCCGCGGCAAGCACGTACGCCGCGGCGCACCGGCCCGACTGCTGGCGGACGAACGCGGCGCGGTACTCCGGCTTTGCCACAAGCTCGTTGCTCGCGGAAAGATTGGCCAACACTGTCGCGCCACCCACCGCCTGGTATGAGCTCGGCGGGATCGGCACCCACAAATCCTCGCAGATTTCGACGCCGACCACCAGGCCCGGCATGTCCGCCGCGCGGAACAACAGGTCGGCGCCGAACGGCACATGGCCGCCCCCACACGCCACCTCGTCGCTCACCTTGTCCGTTGCACGGGCAAACCAGCGCTCTTCATAGTACTCCTTGTACCCCGGGATGAACGTCTTGGGCACTATCCCAAGCACGCGGCCCCGCTGTACCACCGCCGCGCAGTTGAACAACTGGTTGTCCGCCGCGAGCGGCAGGCCCACGATGCCGAGCACGGCTAGCTCCTTCGTCGCCCGGCACACCGAATCGAGCGAATCGAGCGCGCCCGCCTGCAACGCCTGCTGGTGGAACAGATCGTTTACCGTGTACCCCGTCAGGTTCAGCTCGGGAAACACGACCACATGCACGCCCGCGCGATCAGCCCGCGTGAGCAGCGCGATCGCCTGGGCGGCGTTGAACGCCGTGTCCGCAACGCGCACCAGCGGCGTCGCGGCGGCCACACGGGCAAAACCATGAGTCGTATTCACAGTGACCTCGGCAGGACTTGATGACTTGATGATTTGATGACTTGATGATTTGATGACTTGATGATTTGATGATTTCAGATTTCAGATTTCAGATTGAACACGCTGCCTGCTCGTCCTCGTGCTCGTCCTTGTGCTCGTAATCGTACTCGGTCGTTACCGTGCAACCGGCGTGCGGTCACCGGGAACGGCGGCCCTCCATCCTCCACCGATGATAGCAGCCGTACGCAAGCAGGGCCTTGATGTCCTTGGTATGCTGCGGCAGCTCGTCGAGCGGCACGAGAAGCACTGACATGCGTTCATGCTCGTGGTGCGCGCCGGCGAGGCGGCCTTGCAGCGCGGCGATCTCCCCGGGCGGCATCGCGGCCTCGTACGAATACAGCTTTATGAACTCATCACTGCCGCCGCCGGACGGGGCGAACTCATCAAGCAACGTGAGACGTTCGTGATTAATGACGAGCCCCGTTTCCTCCTGCACCTCGCGCGCCGCCGTGCCGGCAAAACTGCCGCGGTCATCCATCATCCCCGCGGGTATCTCGACGCTCTCGAACACGCCCACAGGGAACCGCGGCTGCGTCGTCAGCACCACCCAGTCGCGCGTCCCGTCGTGCAGCACGATGAACACGGCAACCGCATCGCCCCGCAGAAATACCGAGCCGGGAATGCGATTGCCCTCAGGGTCGGTCACCTCGGCGCGCAGCTTGGCGAACAGGAGACCGCCATCGAAACGCTTGTCCACGCTCTGCACCTCGATCGCCGTGATGACAAACCGTTCATCCATCCGGCCGAGCCACGTGTTGAACTGCGTGCTTGCAAGGACAAACGCGCATGCCGCGGCATCGCCGCGAAGATCGAACGTACGGTTCTGGCATGTTACCATCATGGATGAAATGCAAAGCAACCCGGGTGAATCCGCTAGTATGGTAGCAAAAAACAAACAAAAGCGCCAGAAACAGCAAGGCAAAACCAACAGATATGTCCTGTCACCGAGGCACAAAGAACACAGGGACGGCCATATATATGGTCAGGCAAAGGCTGCCAGGCGGGGGGATGACGTGACTTCGCGTCAACACGTGGCGTCCGCGTCTGCCAACGCCTTTCAGCACCGGATGGCCACGACTGGAGTCGCCGCCTGCCACCTTTCGCGCGCCGTTGTGCCTATGCGGTCATGCGGCAGCCCAGCGCGCCTCCTGCCCGGCTCCCAAATCTGTTGCGCCGCCGTTCGGGCAACTGATCTGGACCGCGGATTCAAGGCTGTGGGAACGCGTACACGCCCGTCCGAAAGAGGCACCCGGGCCACCGCCATCCATCTCTGACTCCGCTTCTGCTTCTTAGAGACCCCTTTTCGGGGCCAAAAACAGCGCTCTAACGCGGAAAACAGCCCCAAAAAACTCTCTATCATCCTCAATACCAAATACTTGCCGTGGTCCGACCCCAAACGAAACCCCAAACGCAAACGAATCTCATGCCGCATCCGGCAGTTTTTGACACCGAAAGATGGAAATGGTATACTTTGCCGCTTTTAGGTATGGTAAAGCCGTGCGTCTGCAAGGAGACAGCGCCGCGGCTTTGCCCACACTTAATGATAATGGAGCTATCAACCATGGTACGCAACCGCGTTGTCGCCTGTGCAGCAGCCCTGTTCGCCACGTCAAGTGTCTTTGCCGCCGATGGAGTGAGCGGCACACCGGTCTACTGGTGGATCGCGCCTGTCGCCTCGGTGCTGGCGCTTGTCTTTGCGTTCGTTTTCTACCGCCAGATGATGGCATCGGAGGATGGCAACGAAACCATGCGGACCATCGCGTCATACGTGCGCGAGGGCGCCCTGGCCTACCTGTTCCGGCAGTACCGGGTGGTGAGCATCGTGTTCCTGGTGCTCGTGGTGATTTTCGCCGTGCTGGCCATCATCGGCATTCAGAACCCGTTTGTGCCGGTGGCATTCCTGACGGGCGGCTTTTTCTCGGGCCTGTGCGGTTTTCTCGGGATGAAGACCGCGACGAACGCCAGCTCGCGCACCGCGCAGGGCGCGTCCAAGAGCCTCAACCAGGGCCTGCAGGTCGCCTTCCGTTCCGGCGCGGTGATGGGCCTTGTGGTCGTCGGGTTCGGCCTGCTCGACATAGCGATGTGGTATTTCGTGCTCGACAAGTTCGTGTTCACGCCCGAGCACATGGTCAGCGGACTGAAGTTCATCGGCCTGACCCTCGTCCATGCAGGCACGACGCCCGACCAGAAGATCGTCGAGATCACCACGACGATGCTGACGTTCGGCATGGGCGCGTCGACACAGGCGCTGTTCGCCCGCGTGGGCGGCGGCATCTACACCAAGGCCGCTGACGTCGGCGCCGATCTTGTCGGCAAGGTCGAGGCGGGCATCCCGGAAGACGATCCGCGCAATCCGGCCACCATCGCCGACAACGTGGGCGACAATGTCGGTGATGTCGCCGGCATGGGGGCCGACCTGTACGAGTCATACTGCGGCTCGATTCTCGCGACGGCGGCGCTGGGCGCATCGCTGTTCAAGTTCTTCCCGGCCGACCAGGCGGTGTCAAAGACGCTGTCCTACGTGCTCGCGCCAATGGTCGTCGCCGGCATTGGCATCATCCTCTCGATCATCGGCATCTACACGGTGCGCTGCAAGGAAGGGGCGACGCAGCGTAATCTCCTGCGCGCACTGCTGACGGGCACGCTGTCAAGCTCGGTTCTGATTCTTCTCGGCACGGCAGGTGTCTGCTGGTTCATGGGCCTCGGCTGGGGCGTGTTCATGGCCGTCGCCTCGGGCCTCGTTGCCGGTGTCATCATCGGCCAGGCGACCGAGTATTACACGTCGGATGAATACGGCCCCACGAAAGGCATTGCCATCCAGGCGCAGATGGGCCCTGCCACGACGATCATCGACGGCCTTGCCGTCGGCATGTTCTCGAGCGGCATACCGGTGATCACGATTGTCATCGGCATTCTCTGCGCGTTCGGCTTCTCCGGCGGCTTTGGGAACATGGCGATGGGGTTGTACGGCGTGGGATTCGCCGCGGTCGGCATGCTCGCCACCCTGGGCATCACACTTGCCACTGACGCATACGGCCCGATCGCGGACAACGCGGGCGGCAACGCCGAGATGAGCCATATGCCGCCGCAGGTCCGCGAGCGCACGGACGCGCTCGACGCGCTGGGCAACACGACGGCTGCCACGGGCAAGGGCTTTGCCATCGGCTCCGCCGCGCTGACGGCGCTGGCGCTCCTGGCCGCCTACATCGAGGAAGTCCGCCTCTGGGTCGGCCGCATCATCAAGGAAACCGGCGCAAGTTTCATGGGCTTCAGCGACGCCCAGCAGGTGATGAACGCGAGAATCAGCGACTTTGTCGACAAATTCGACCTCTCGCTGATGAACCCGCTGCTCCTGTGCGGCATCTTCATCGGCTCGATGATGGCCTTTGTCTTCTGCGCGATGACGGTCAAGGCCGTCGGCCGTGCCGCGGGCGCCATGGTGAACGAAGTGCGCCGCCAGTTCAAGGAGAAACCCGGCATCATGCAGGGAACCGACCTGCCCGATTATGCGCGCTGCGTCGAGATATCGACCGCGGGCGCGCAGCGCGAGATGATCATCCCGTCGCTCATGGCCATCGCCGTGCCGGTGATCACCGGCCTGATTCTCGGCGTGGCGGGCGTGATGGGCCTGCTGGCCGGCGGGTTGACGACGGGCTTTGTCCTCGCCTGCATGCTCAACAACGCAGGCGGCGCATGGGACAACGCGAAGAAATTCATCGAGAAGGGCAATTACGGCGGAAAGAAACTGCCTGACGGCTCGAAGAACCCGGTGCATGGCGCCGCCGTCATCGGCGACACCGTGGGCGACCCGTGCAAGGACACCGCGGGCCCGTCACTCAACATTCTCATCAAGCTGATGAGCATGGTCAGCGTCGTGTTCACCCCCGTGATTGTCAAGCTCGCGCCGGTCATTCAGGGCTGGCTGGGCCTTGTCACGAAATAACGCGCAGCACACAAGGAATCTCATCATGAAGAAGATCTCCGCAGCATTGTTCGTCTGCGTGGCGGCAGCCGCGCTCGTATACGCCGCCGACGCGCCGGAAGGCGCCGGGCAGGCCCCCGCCGTTCCCTCCGTCCAGTCCGCCCCGGCCGGAACGCCGGCGCCCGAGGCGCCCGTGCAGGCCGCGGGGGAGGAAGCGGTACAGCAGCCTGCGCCCCAAGGCAACATGCTCAAGAGCCTTCTCCCCTTCATCGCCATCTTCGCCATCATGTACTTCCTCATGATCCGGCCCCAGCAGAAGAAGCAGCGCGAGAAAGAACAGATGCTGCGCGCGGTCGGCGTGGGCGACAAGATCGTCACCACCGGCGGGATCTACGGGGTGGTGACCCAGGTGAAACAGGACTCAGTCAGGCTGAAAATCGACGACAACACGCGCATCGAGCTCGCCAAGGCCGCCATCGGCACCGTGCTCGAGCGTGCGCAAGGCGCGGCGCCGGCCGAAACAAAGTAACCCGGCATCGAGGCCTGACATCCGAGTCGTTCGCTTAACTCATCCGCAGGATTCGTTATGACCCGCGAGCTTCGTCTGAAGAGCATACTCATCGCCCTGGGCATCCTCGTTTGCCTCTACTACGTCTACCCCACGATCCGCTGGGCCGCGTACACCGAGCAGGAACGCGTGGCTCTCGCCGGCGACCCGGCGAAGAACCAGATCGGCACGTGGAAAGAGGAGGAGATGGCGCTGGGCGACAGCGACTTCTTCGGCCGCGCGGGTTTCAGCCTGAAGAAATGGTTCCAGGGCGACCGCAACCGGGTGATCAATCTCGG
>JAAYZF010000345.1 GCA_012514975.1 bacterium | reverse complement strand
GCGTGTGAAGGAGCGGGTGGAACGGAAGCAGAAGAGCAACCGAGCCTTCCGGCGGCGCATCGCGACCATGTCAAAGTCAATAGTCAGTCCCTGACCCTACCCTCACAAGGTCGTTCTCGCCAAACCCGGGAGCTGCACCCTCTACACTGATGCTTCTCGAAGGCATCCAGCCAGGCACGTGTAAGCTGACTCTGCGCTTGGGCGACGCGTACTCCCAAACGCGCGAGAAGACCTTGAGCCTGCGGGTGTTCAGGATGAACCTGGGTGATAGGGTCAGGGACTGACTATTGACTTTAGCGGGCCATTCTGCTACACTGACTCCATGGCACGGCCACTCCGCTTCCAGGATGCAGCCCTCTGGTACCACGTCACGAACCGCGGGAACAACGGCGAGGACGTGCAGAGGCGCGCGGCGGCATCCGTTCTCATCTGGGCAATCCGTGGTTCCGTTCGCCGTGTTCTTCGCCCTCTGCCGTTACCGGCCGCCGGGTACAGGATACTGAACACTCAATACTGACACTTCCCGGGGAACGGGACGACCTCCGCCCAGAGGCGGAACACCAAACACGGGCGCGAACCGCTTGACACCGCGGACCGCGCGGTGTATAATCTTGTTGTCGCCGCCGGCACGGGCTCCTGCCTTTACTGGCACACGCCGGCGGCGCCGGAGATGCACGCTTCGGGATGCGCACGTGCGGTCCTGCAGCATGAACGCAATGGTGAAGGAGTTCCGGGCCGCCGGCATGGCATTCCTCGACCATTGCACTGGAGATGCGCGGCAGCCCGCCGTGCGATAACGCCAGCCACGAGGTTCCCATGGCCGAGGTGCGGCTTTCGAACGTCAAGAAAGTCTACGAAGGCAATGTCATTGCCGTCCATGATTTCACCCTTACCGTCAACGACAAGGAATTCGTCGTGCTCGTCGGCCCGTCGGGCTGCGGGAAATCGACGACGTTGCGCATGGTCGCCGGGCTCGAGGAGATCACGGAGGGCGAGATACAGATTGGCGACCGGCTGGTGAACAACGTGCCGCCGAAGGACCGGGACATTGCGATGGTGTTCCAGAACTACGCGTTGTACCCGCACATGTCGGTGTACAAGAACATGGCGTTCGGGCTGAAACTGCGGGGCTTCCCGAAGAAGGAGATCGATGAGCGCGTGCGCGAAGCCGCGCAGATTCTCGGCCTCGACGACCTGCTGAACCGCAAGCCCAAGCAGCTCTCGGGCGGCCAGCGCCAGCGCGTCGCCGTGGGCCGGGCAATCGTGCGCAAGCCGAAAGTATTCCTCTTTGACGAGCCGCTCTCGAATCTCGATGCGAAGATGCGCGTGCAGATGCGCACGGAAATCGCCAAGCTGCACACGCGGCTCCAGGCGACCATGCTCTACGTGACGCACGACCAGGTCGAGGCGATGACCATGGGCGACCGGATCGTGGTGATGAAGGACGGGTACATCCAGCAGGTGGCCGACCCGATCACCCTGTACGAGCATCCGGAGAACCGGTTCGTCGCCGGGTTCATCGGCACGCCGCCGATGAATTTCCTGCAGGCGCGGATCGTCGCTGAGAACGGGGCGCTCTGGGCCGACGGCCGGTCCGTCCGCCTGCGCATACCCGCCGCGCGCGCCGCGGCCCTCGGGCCGTACGTCGGCCGGGACGTTACGTTCGGCATCAGGCCCGAGCATATCCACGACATCGCCACCATGCCCAACGCGGAGCCCGCGCGCATCGTCAAGGGCCTCGTCGATGTCATCGAGCCGATGGGCTCGGAGACCTACCTGTATCTCACCGCCGACCGGCACGCGTTCATCGCCAAGATCACGGGCCATGAGCACTGCGATGTCGGCCAGACGATCCCGCTTGTGTTCGACATGGACCGGGCGCACTTCTTCGACACGGAGACCGAGCGCGTCATCCGTTGAGCGGCGTGCCCCGCTTCACGCCATGCGCGCCGCGCGCGTCCTGCGCGAACAACCGTGCCAGCAGCCTGAGCTTCGTCAGCGACGATTCCAGCTCCGAGAGGATGTCGAGAAGATACTCGCTGCTCTTGACGGCGGCGGGGATGTTGTCGCTCAGCGCCTGGAAGTGCGAGCGGCGCATCGAGTCGAGCTGCGACTTCAGGGCGTCGATCTGGCGTTGAATCGGCGGAGGCCCCTCCTGCGCGTCCACCGCCGCGGCGCGGAGGCGTTCGAGGACATCGTGGACCGAGCGCATGAACGATTGGAGGCTTGCGCAGCTCTCGAGCGAGAACGCCACGCCGGCCCGCTCCATCTTCTGCAGCACGCGCACCGCGCTGCGCGAGAAATCGTCGCCGAGCCTCTCGATGATCTCGCCGGCGCGGATGATCCTGGCAAGCTGCTCGCGCTCGCCAAGGAGCGACGGCAGGCGGTAGAGCAGCATGGCATACCCGCGCAGCTCCTCGTATCCCTGGTCAACCGCCTCGTCATCATTGCCAATCCGCTCGAGCTGCGAAGCTGACGGCGAGGCCACCTGCTCGGCTACGCGGGAGGCCATGCGGTCGACCATGCCAATGCAGTGCGCGAGCCCGCGGGCGAGGCGCGCATGTTCGGCGGGAAAATCGTTCGGCGCCGCCACGGCACCCGCCAGCTCCGGCAGCACGGCGGGCTTCGGCTTATCAGGCAGCAGCCAGGTGAACAACGCGGCGATCTGGCGGACGAACGGGATGTAGACCGCCGCGTTCAGCACGCCGAACAGCAGGTGGCCGTTGGCGATCGAGCGCTCGATGCTCACCGGCCCCGCCAGGCTGCCCAGCCAGAGAGTCGCGTCCGCAAACGGGGAGACAAGGAACATGCAGGCCACCGCGCTGACGAGGCGGAACGCGGCGTTCGCCACGGCGCAGCGCATGCCCGTCCGCCCTGCGCGAATGCCCGCGATGAGCGCCGTGGCCGCCGTGCCGACGTTGGCGCCGAGGATCATGGGCACCGCGTTGATCAGCATCGTCCGCTCGCCCTCCCCGAGAAGGCCGGCGCCGGCGAACGAGAACGCGACGGCGACAGTGGCCGACGAATTCTGCGCGACGGCGGTGAAGAGCGTGCTGGCCGCAAAGCCCAGCCACGGCCGGCGCAGCCCCTCCTCGAACACGGCGATGAAGGCCGGGTAGTCTTTGAGCCCCGCGGCCCCGTTCCTCATCACGCCCATGCCGTAGAACAGGAACCCTATTCCGAGCAGCATGTCCGCCACGTCCCGCTGGCGCCGGTACCTGCACGCAAGCTTGATGACCGCGCCAAGCGCCACAAGCAGAAGCGCATACTCGGCGAAGCTGAACGCCAGCAACTGCGCCGTCAGCGCCGAGCCGGCCATCGCGCCAAGGAGCAGGGCGATGGTGTGCGTGAACGCAAGCATGCCGCTGTCGACAAGCGAGACGAACAGCACGGACGACGCGGCGCTCGACTGCATGAGGACCGTGAGCGCGAAACCGATCGCCAGCCCCGCCCACCGGTGCCGCACGGCCGCGCCGACCCACTGGCGCAGCCGCGCACCCGCCAGGTCCAGCATCCCGCTGCTCAACAGGCCCATGCCGTACACGAAAAGCGCGAGCCCGCCCGTGAGTGCGACAGCGATCGCCAGCACGCTCATAGTTCGTACGCGTAGATTGATTGCAGGATGCCGAGCGCAAGCAGCGACGTCACCATCGCCGACCCGCCGTACGAAAGCAGCGGCAGGGGCAGGCCGATGATCGGCGTCAGGCCCATGACCATGCCGAGATTGAGGAGCACGTGCGTCGCGAACAGCACCGTGATGCCCACGGCAACCACTTCGCCGAACACCGTCTTCGCCCGCCGCGCAATGTACAGCCCTGCGAAGATCAGCGCAAGGTAGAGAAGCAGCACAAGCACGCAGCCCGCAAAACCCCATTCCTCGCCCACCACCGAGAAGATGAAATCTGTGTGCCGCTCCGGCAGGAAGCGCAGCTTGCTCTGGAGGCTGTGCAGATAGCCGCGGCCGAACACGAGGCCGCTGCCGATGGCGATCTTCGACTGGATGGCCTGGTAGCCGTAGGTGTCGGGCTTGAGCTCGGGATGCCAGGTGAGCACGATGCGCATCTTCTGGTGCGGCTTGAGGAACTGCCACATGAGCGGGAAACACGCCGCGCCGGCAAGAAGCGTCGCCGCCAGCATGCTCTGCCGCGTGCCGCTGACGTAGAACATGGCCAGGACGACGGGGAAGAACACCAGCGCCGTCCCCAGGTCCGGTTGCGCGAGGATCAGCAGCAACGGCACAAACAGCAGGGCGAACGATACGGCGTAATAGCGGAAATCGTACCGGTGTTCCTCGAAATCAGAAAGATACCGGCCACACACGAGGATCAGCGCCAGCTTCGCGAACTCGGACGGCTGGATGCCCAGCCCGCCCCAGCCAAGCCAGCTCCGCGCACCATGCCGCACCTGGCCGGTGACAAGCACGAGCACAAGGCTCAGGATCGACGCCAGGAACACGGGCGCGGCAAAATGCCGGTAGACGCGCCCGTTCACCAACGCCGCCGGAATGGCCAGCGCAATCCCCGCGGCCACCCAGACCGCCTGCCGGGGCATGTAGTTCCGCGCGTACCCCGCCGAGGCGCTGTACACAAACAGCAGCCCGATCGCCACCAGCATCAGCGCGGGAATCCACAGCGCATAGCAGACCTTGTACTCGATGTGGCGCAGCTTCATTTCAGAAGCGACTCGACGTATTTCGCAATGATGTCGACTTCGATGTTCACTTCGTCGCCGACCGACAGATGCTGAAGATTCGTCGCCGCACGCGTGTGGGGGATGACGTGCGCGGCCATCTCGCCGTTGCGGCTTTCCGTGACGGTGAGGCTGATGCCGTTGACCGCGATGAAGCCCTTGTGGACGACGTACTTCCGCAGCACGTCGGGAATGCTGACGCGCAACACCCAGTCCGCCCCCTGCTGCCGCCATGCGCGCACGATGCCCACCGCGTCGACATGGCCCTGCACATAGTGGCCGCCGAGCCGCGTGGACGGCGTGACCGCGCGTTCGAGGTTCACCGCCGTGCCCTCGCGGTACCGCGCGAAGCGGGTACGCCGTTGCGTCTCCTCCTGCACGTCCGCCTCGAACATGCCGCCGCCGTGGGCAACCACCGTCAGGCACACCCCGTCCACGCAGATGCTGTCGCCTTCCTTCACATCCGCCGTCACCACGGGCGCGCGCACGGCCAGGCGTGCCGCGGGGAATGACCGCGCGATGCGCTCAACGACACCCACTTCCTCGACGATGCCTGTGAACATGCGGGATTCAGGTATGCCCCTGCGGGCGCGCTATGAACGCGTGTGCGTGGTGATGCCGCCAGGCGTTCGCAAGGCGGTCTCCCGGGCGCGTCACGAGCAGCCGAGGTGCCGAAGCAATCTGACGATCGTCGCCTTCATCTCCGGCCGCGGCACCACAAGGTCGATCGTCCCTTTCTCGAGCAGGAATTCGGCGGTCTGAAACCCTTCAGGCAGATCCTGCCGGATCGTCTGCTTGATCACGCGCGGCCCGGCGAACCCGATGAGCGATTTGGGCTCGGCAATGATCACGTCGCCCAGCATGGCGAAACTCGCCGTCGTCCCCCCCGTCGTCGGGTTCGTCAGCACGGAAATGTACGGCACTCGCGCCTCCTTCAGCCTGTAAAGCGCCGCGCTCGTCTTGGCCATCTGCATCAGCCCGATGATCGCCTCGTGCATGCGCACGCCGCCCGAGGCGCTGACGACAATGACCGGCAGCCGCTGCTCCGCCGCCCGCTCGATCAGCCGCGTCAGCTTCTCGCCCACCACCGAGCCCATCGAGCCCCCCATGTACGAAAAGTCCATCACGCCCAGCGCCACCCTCACCCCGTCCATAGTGCCCGTGCCCGTGACAGCCGCCTCGAGCTCGCCTGATTTCTTGCGCGCGTTCTTCTGCTTGTCGCTGTACGATCCCGTGTCAACAAACTTCAGCGGGTCGCACGGCGTCATCGCCCCGTCGTGCTCCTCGAACGTGCCGTCATCGATGAGCAGGGCGATCCGCTCGCGCGCGCTCAACAGGTAGTGATAGTGGCACTTCGGGCACAGCTTGTCGCCCTCGATCAGCGTCTTCGAGTAGATGATCTCCCCGCAGTTCTGGCATTTGATCCAGAGCCCGTCGGGAATCGGCGGACGGCGCCGGCGCAATCGTGAGAGGAGAGACATGGGCGACTTGATGACTTGATGACTTGATGATCTGATGACTTGATGATCTGGGGATTTCAGATTTCAGATCTCAGATTGAACTGCCAGCTACGGACTATCGACTATCGACCATCGACTATGTGACCGTCGTTTGGTCATCCCCCAATCTGTACTGGGGGAAACGATGAACGCCGTCCCGGGATAATGCCGAAGGCCGGGCTCGAACCGGCACGGGTGTACACCACCCAAGGGATTTTAAATCCCTGGCGTCTACCAGTTCCGCCACTTCGGCGCCGGCACGTCAACCGTGGCAGCGAGCCATGGCGGCTCCACGCCGCCGGCCGCTCCGCCTTTCAGGTGAAGTGGAGGTGGCGATCGGATTCGAACCGATGAATAATGGTTTTGCAAACCATCGTCTTAACCACTTGACTACGCCACCTAAACACGCTTTCTGTCGGCATTTCTGGCTTTTTCGGGCTTCGCATTTTCGGGGTATGTGTCCACAAAAGTGTCCACATCGAGCCCGATTCCGCGGGATTCCCCGCCGCCGCCATGCCTCAAAGAACCGTGCCATTATAGGCATTCCCCGCCCGCTTGTCAAATCCGCGCTTGGCCGGGTCGGACGCCAGTACGGGCTAGAGGTGTCCACGCATGTGTCCACATTGCGCACTCTAATCAAAAGCACACAGAAATCTCTCGCGCGGATAGTCCGCGCGAGTCCCATAACACAAAACCAATGAGGTACACTATGGAAAAGCAGACTGATGGAACGCAGGTACATGATGAGCCCATCCCGGCGATGGAAATGGCGATGGATGGCGCAACCGGGGCGCTGTGGGACGCTGCCCGGCGCGCAGCGATCATGCTGTTTGTTGCGCTTCGGGAGCTGGACCAGGCCGCGTTGGAGAGCGGCCGGCCGAGCCTTGTGGGATGGAAAGCAAAAGCAGCGGAGTTCGAGCGCGACGTGGCTGGCTACGTCGCGGCGGTGGCTGCGGGCAAGGGCGTGCTGCCGTGCATCGGGTCGGATGTGGATGGAACGGACGATCTGCTGCTGCGGTAGCGGGCTTGGCAGGTGGGTGCAGTGCGGCGGTGTGCTCAGGGGCACGCCGCCGCTTTCGTTTGGGCGGCGCGCGCGTCATTCGGGATGGTCGGGCGCGGGTTTGCCCACCGGTGCGGCTGGCAGCGCGGTGCTCGCATGATAGGCGGCGGTGATCGCGGACGCACGTGCCCGGCCATGCGGCCAGGCTCGCGGCATCCTGACGCGGCGCAGGGGGGCATACGGGATGGTCGGGCG
>JAAYZF010000031.1 GCA_012514975.1 bacterium | reverse complement strand
TGCCGCGTAGACGAGCGCGGGGAAATTGCGCGGCCATTGGTCGCTGTCAACCTGGCCGTAGGGCGGTATGAATGTCGTGCCGCACTCGAACGTGTAGGCAGGGATGCCGAGCGCGCCGTACGCCCAGTCAACCGAGTCGCCGCTGGCGTAATACAACTGGCTGGCCTTTTGCGGCGTATAGGAATTGTACGTGGTAAACTTCTGGCCGATGCGCTGAAGCCCGGCATTGTTCGGTGCGACCGCCGAGCCGTAGCCCCATGGCCAGAGCACGAGCTCGCTGTAGCTGTGCAGCGAGACGAGGATGCCGGCCGTCGTCTCAGGCGCCGGGTCTGAGGGCGCGGGCCCGCGCTGGTCGGGGATGAGCGCCGAGACGAACGCCTCGAGATTCGACACTTCCGGTTCCGAGGCGGCGCCGGCGCCGCGGTACGTCAGATCCATCGGCGCCGTGCTGCTGCCCGACGCGCCCCACATGTAGCTGTGATTCCTGTTGCAGTCGACTCCGTACTGCTGGGAGCCGTTGGGCGGCCAGTACGCGCTTCCGCCGCGCCGGCCGTTCTTGCGCTGCGTGTACGGCGGGTCGTGGAGCGAAACGATGAAATGCCCGTCGGGGTTGGCCGTGGGCACGATGTACGTCTCCTGATGGTCGACGATCCAGCGCGCATCAGCGTTGGTGGAATAACTTCGCGTCAGCCAGTCGAGGAAGCGCATGGCCATTTCGGGCGTGGTGACTTCCCGCGCGTGGATGTTGGCCATGAGGAAGAACACGGGTTTCGGCCCGGACACCTGCCGGTTTGCCACACGCACGGCGATGAGGTCGTAGCCCGCGCAGTTGGTTGTCCCGTGTTTTTCGCCACCCATCATCTTGTTCTGGCTTTCGCCGTATTTCACGATCTCCGTGATCGCCGGATGGGCGGCGGTCACGGCGGCGCAGTCGCGGTACAGTTCGTCGACGCTCCGGTACCCGCCGTAGAACTCGCGCGGCAGGAACTGCGTGAACGCGCGGGTGGCTTCCTCGTCGAGGGCGATGCGCCAGCCCTCGCGTTCGAGCTGCCTGTACACATCGGCGTTGCCCGATACGCGGACATAGCGTTCGGCCTGGTTGTTGTACTCATGCAGGTCATACCGCGCGAGGCGCTCGATCGACGCGATGTCGGGATAGTAGACGCGAATGATGAACTCGCCCGCCGGGAGCGGCTCATCTGCCGCAGCCATGCCGAGGCTGGCGACAAGGAACACTGCACTGACCAACGTTCGTATCATCATCTAATAGTATACCATGAAAAGCGGGGCAATAGGAAGATACTCCTTGTCTGTGGGCCCGCAGACTGCAAGAAACATGCGATTCCCTCGTATACCTACAAGGACGACCTTTGGGCTGTGGCAAGAACACTTTGTCGCGCAGAGGCGCAGTGACGCGGAGAGACCGGCATGACAGAGAATGAAATTGGGACTGTTGTTGTGGAGACTGCGATTGAAGTGCATCGCGAACTCGGGCCGGGCCTGCTTGAGTCGGTCTACGGGCTTGTCATCGCACATGCGCTCCGTGGGAGGGGGCTCAGGGTCGAGAGCCAGGTGCCTGTAGCCGTCACGTATAGAGGAATGACGATCGACGTGGCGTTCCGTGCAGATTTGGTCGTAGAGGGAAAAGTGGTCATCGAGCTGAAGTCGGTCGAGCACGTGCAGCCCGCGCACAAGAAGCAGATCCAAACCTACTTGCGCCTGACGGGATGCAGACTCGGCTACCTTCTCAACTTCGGTGAAGCGCTGATGAAAGACGGTATCACGCGCGCCGTCAACAACCTTCCAGAGAATCCCTCTGCGCCCCAGCGTCTCT
>JAAYZF010000344.1 GCA_012514975.1 bacterium | reverse complement strand
CATCGGGGCTAGAAGGAGGATGCCCGGGATCATCATCGAGCTGAGCATGAACGCCTGCAGGATTTTCTTGCCGCGGAAGCGGTGCTTCGCCAGCGCATACCCGGCAAGCGAGCAGAAGAACACCTGGACAATCGTGATCGTGCTCGACAGAAAGAGCGAATTGACCGCGTATTCCCAGAAATACACCCGGCCGGACGTGGATTCCTCGCCGGCGAACAGCGTGTGGAAATTCGAGAGATTGAGCGTCTTGAGCGACCACTCGGACGGCGGCGGAAGGAACGTGTACTGCATCAGCACGTCCTTGTCCTTGAACGCGGCGCAGACGAGCCAGAAGAACGGCGCAAGCATCAGACACGCCGCAGCGCACAGCACCGCGTAGCGCGCGTACGCGTTCGCCACGCCCGGCCGCCGCGCGAACACCAGGCGAAGCAGGGGATAGAGCGCGATCAGCGCGATAAGCGTCAGTTGCACGTGGTTCATCCTTCCCATCCCATCATTCCATCATTCCACCATTCCATCATTCCACCATTCCATCATACCACCATTCCATCATACCACCATTCCATCATACCATCATTCCAAATGTCAAATGTCAAATGTCAAATGTCAAATGTCAAATGTCACCCCTCCTCCGCGACTCGTGTCACCTTGAGCTGCACCACGGTGATTGTGAAGATGATCAGCGCGAGAATCCAGCCGACTGCCGCGCCTGTGCCGAGGTCGCCGCTTGTGAACGCGGTGTTGTACAGGTAGCCCACGATTGTCAGCCCGCCGTTCTTCGGACCGAAAGTCTGCTGGAGGAGCGTGTAGGGCAGCTCGAACAACTGGTACGAGCCGATGGTGCTCATGACGACGACGAACACGGCAACAGGCTTGATCGACGGCAGCGTGACGTGCCAGAACACGTGCCACGGGCCTGCGCCATCGATCTTCGCCGCCTCCACAAGGTTCTGGTCGACGGCCTGGAGCGCGGCGAGAAAATAGATCATGTTGAATCCCACGTACATCCAAAGGGCGATGATGACCAGTGCGGGCATGATGAGCGACGGCGTGCTGAGCCAGCGGTGTTCCAGCCCCCAGTTGAACACGGCATGGAGGAGCTTGTTGAAGAGGCCGTACCGCGGCGTGAAAAGCATGGCGAACAGGATCGCCACGAAGACCTGCCCCACCAGGTGCGGGCTGAACAGTATCAGGCGGAACGTGTTCCGCACGCGGCTGCCGCCGCGGTGTAGCAACAACGCCAGCCCGAGCGACAACGGCAGTTGGATGAACACGGAGCATAGCGCGTACACCGTCGTGTTCTTCACCGCCGTGTGGAAATCAGGATCGCCCAGGACAAACAGGAAATTCGACAGGCCTACGTACACCGCGTGCCGCGGCCCGTTCGTCTGGTGAAACGCAAGCCAGATCGCGTTGATGAACGGGTAGACAAGAAATACGGACGACAGCACGATGTACGGCGCAAGGAACAGCCATGGCACCCACCACGGCCATGGGCCCTGGCTGCTCCGCCTTGTGTGCTTCACCCCATGCCGGTTCATTCGCCCCCTCCGCCCGCAAGAAACACATTCCGGCCAATCACGCGACGCACATACTCGGCGCACCGCGTCAGCTCGGACTGGGCATAGGCGCGCAGCCCTACATCCCCATGGTCCGCGTAGTAGATGCCTGCGTTCAGATATGCCTCGACCAGCTTGCTCTCGGCGAGATCCGAGTAGGGGCTGTCATACTGGGGCGGCGTCTCCGGCGCGAGCTCGGCGTAACGTGCGCCAATGCGCTCGCCGCCGTAATAGGGGAACGGCTCGTTGAGCGCGGGCATCGACCATGCGGGCTTGTAGGGCGGAATGATGTTGGTGTCGAGGAACCGCTTGCCCAGCTCCTCCTTGTCAAGATAGAGATACTTGGCGAATTCCCATGCAAGCTCCTGCTTCGTGCTCGCCTTGGTGACAAAGACGCCCGTGCCGCCCCAGCATGTGGTCCTTCGTCCGCCCTTGTGCCAGGCGGGGAGGGGCATCAGCGCCATCTTGCCGCTCAGGCCCGCAAGGTCGAGCATGAACTGTTTCGACCGCCAGTCAGGGCAGAAGAGGAAGAGGACGAGGCCGTCGTTGATCGCCTTGGCGAAATTCTGGCCTCCGCCGGGATCGTAGCCGATGCGCTCCGGCCCGATGGCATGTCTGACGCACCAGAGGAGCGTTTCGAGCATCTCGACGCTGTCGAACGCGACGGCGCCCGATTCGTCGAACAGGCCTGCGCCGCGCTGGCGCGAGAGCTGGCCGAGCTGCGCGGCGCTCGTCGCGGAGAGCTCGAGGGCATAGCGGTCAGGTATCCCGTCGCCGTTCAAATCCCTGGTGACGCGGCGGCCCATGGCTGCGAAGTCGTCCCATGTTTCGAGTTTCGAGACATCGATGCCGAGCTCGTCGATCAGATCGCGCCGGTAGGCGAGCATGACGGGGTGGACGTCGTGCGGCAGGCCGTACATGTGTCCGCGGCTTGACCAGAGGGGGAATCTGCTGGCGACCATGTTCGTGTAGAGGCCTTCGCGGTGGACGCGCTCGGTGATGTCGGCGAACGGGATGTCCTCGACCGGCCCGCGGGTGAAATAGCCTATCTGGCCAAGCTCGACCACGTCGGGCACGCTGGCGCCCGTGAGGAACGCGCTTTGCAGCCGGTCGCGCAGTGGCCGGAAATCAAGGTGATACATTGCCACCTTGACTCCGTGCTTCTTCTCGAAGCCGGGAAGCGCGCGGCGGTATGCCTCGAGGTGCGTGTAGGCGAACGTGGCGAACACCAGGTCCGGACGCGATTCCGCGTGGCGCGCAGACAGCCATATCCGCGCCGCGCCGGCCGCGAGAGCGACGAGCAGGATGAAGAATGGCGCCCTGCCGTACGGGAACCTGTCCATCACGCACCACCGGTGTCGTTGAGCGAAAGCGCGTGCTCGTACGCCGGCATCTGCGCTTCGAGAGAGAAACGCGCCTCGAAATCCGCGCGCGCATTGCGCCCCATGCGCACCACGTCCTCCGGATGCTCGATGAAATGATGGATGAACCCGATCCACTCATCCGCCGTGTTCGCGTAAAAGCCCGTCTCGCCATGGGTGATGAAATGCGTTGCCATCCCCTTCGGCGTGACGATCGAGGGAATGCCTGCCGCCATGTACTGCAGTATCTTCCCCGGGAACTTGCCGGTGAAGGGGACTGACGAGGGAAGCGGCGCGATGCCGACGCTCCAGTGTGGCAGATGCTGCTTGAAATTGTCGACGGTCCAGGGAACGACGGTGGCGTTCGCCTTTGCCGCGAACCGCGGCTCGCCCTCCATCAGCTCGAGCCTCACGCCGCGGCCGCGAGTGAAGAACGTGAGCACGTCGATGTACTCCTCGAGATACCGCGTCGTGGCGAACGAGCCCGTCCAGCCTAGTATGAACGGCGCGCCGGGCTCGCGCTGCGGGAGCGGCTTGAGATACTCGTTCGGAATCGGGTCGATGAACAGATGCGTCTTCCTGCCGCGCCTGCCCGCTTGCTCGATGCAGTGGAAGTTGTTCGTGCAGACGATGCGCGCGTTGTCGACATAGGCAAGGAACGTCCGGTAGTTCATCCGCATCTTCAGGCGCTGGGGCATGCCGCGCCAGCCGGGCGCGCAATGCAGCCTGATGAAATCCTCCGTGTCCGCGAAATCGACCGTGTCGTACACATACCCGCCGCACCGCCTGTTCAGATAGCGCGTCAGCCAGCGCGAGCTGTAGACGTTCAGCACGATCACCCGCCCGGCCCACCGGCACCAGCGGCGCGCGAGCACTGCGCGGACGGCGGCGATGAGCCGCAGCGCCGCCTGCTGCACCACCGCGGGCAGCCCGCGCAGCACCGGCGCCTCGTCCACATTGAGCAGCAGGTGGTAGTAGCGCACCTGGTGGCCGTGCTGCCGCAGGTACTCGCCCACGCAGTAGGTGCGCCAGCGCGTGCTGAAGTTCCCGCGGTCAAACCCTTCGAGCATCAGGATGCGCATCAACAGGTCCTTGGTTCCTTGGGAGGCTGTGCATCGCCCGTGTCCCTTCGGCCATCACCGGCGCGTGAAATGGGGATCAACCGTCCGACTTGGCCCGCTTCCGCACTGCCAGCCACGCCAGCGTCGCCACGGCAAGCACGGGCAATGCCACGTATGCCGCGTCGTTCAGCGTGTGCGTCCAATGCCCCGTGTGGAACGAGAAGACGATCGCGTGCGTTCCCGCGGGCACGATGACGCCCTGGTGCAGGAGATTGCACCGCAGTATCTTCTCCTGCCTGCCGTCCACCGTTGCCGTCCAGCCCGGATCCGGTTCCGTGGCCATGACGACGATGCCCTCGCCGGAGAGCGTCGCCGTGGCCTCGATCCGCTCTGGCGCGTAGCGTGTGATGACGATCGAGCCGGTGAAATTCGTCGAGGTGCGCGGGGGATATGCCGCGTCCATGAGCACGGCGGACGTGTGCGGGTCAGTGCCGTTGGCATTCATGAGCGCCAGGGCCTGAATGGCATTGGTGATGACCGTCCAGGAGCCCACGGCGAAGATGCGGGGCAGCGCGTTCGTGAACTCGTAGATGGCGTGCATGCCGTCATCCGCGCGGTGCTCGATGAACGGCACGCACTGGTTGCGCATGCCAAGCTGCCGCAGGCTCCGCTCGAGGAAGTCTTTCGGGCCGAGGAGGAAGCGGACGTTGCCGTATTGCCACCGGCGCACGGGTGACAGCGCGTCGCTGTAGAAGAACAGCTTGTGGTCGGGCGTCGGACGCGAATCGGCCGGGACGTCGATCGTCTCGATCCCGTGAAGGTTGAACAATGAGGACACCCACAGGTTGTACATCCCCACGCCTTTCAGCCCCGGCGAGACGAGCGCGACGCGGAACGGCTTGTCCACCGTCAGCAGCTTCCTGAACGCCTCGGGCGTCCCCAGCGTGACGGACGTCCGCTCGGGCAGGATGAATTTCGTCGCGATGTTCACCAGGTCGAACAACAGCACGGCAACCAGCGCCCCGGCAAGCAGCATGCGCGCCTGGCGCGACAGGGAAGGCATGGCGAACAGCCCGTAGAACACCGCCAGCGCGATGACGGCAAGCACCGCCGCGCGCCGCGCCGCGCGCTGCATGTTGGCGACGATCATCCGCGCCTCGTCGTCCCACGTGGCCATGCCCTGCTGGTGGCATTGCTGCGTGAGCGCCGCCTTCACCTGGTCGAGCGGCATGCCCTGCTGCATCGCCTGCTGCACCTGCGCCGCAACGCCGCGCGTGTGGATGAAATCGTCCCATCGGCCGGCGGAGATCGATGCGGTGAACGAGCCTGCGCTCAGATACGTTGCCGCGGCAAGCAGGACCAGCGCGGCGGTGATGCATGCCCAGGCGATGAGGAACCTGCGGTGCGGTGTGTGTTCAGGAAGGCGAATCATGGGAATGCCGTGGGGGATTCAGGGAGTACGATGTACGATGTACGAAGTACGATGGACGATGTGGGGTATGTCATGAGGGCTGTCATGGCGTGTCGTCGGAGGCGTTCTGCAGCGACTCAATGTCGATCACGTCGATCGGCCGGTTGGAGATGCGCTTGACTGCAATGAGATTCTCCTTGCGTGCCACGGGAACGGCAACGGAACCAATGCGAACGGGCATGGCATTGGACACGGCTGAGGTGTACGGTTCGCGGTCTGCCAGAAGGAAATCAACGACCACGACCTCGTCCGCGCTGCCGGAAGGACTCGCGAGCAGAATCCGCCAGATTCTCGCGCGCTGGAACTGCATCAGTTGGTCCTGAACAACCCTGAACTCGCTTGCTAACGCGGAAAGGACACGAGCGCGTTCCGGCTCGCCGACAGCGATGATGAGATCAACGTCCTCCGTCGCCCGGGGGCGTGACAACATGCTCACGGCCAGCCCGCCGATCAGGCAGTGGCCGATGTGTTCGCCTGCCAGAATCGCGCTGACGCGCTCCAGTGTTCCGATCAACGCTGCTGAGACGTCCATTGCCGTTCCTTGCGGGCAACAATGCCCCGGTAGATCCTGCGGCGGATTTCGCTCTCCGAAAGCCCGGGATGCTGCTGTTTCAGCCACGCTTCCTTCAGCGTGAAGCACGCGTCGATCAGTCCGAGCGTCTTGTCGAGATTCCGCCGGCACCGTTCTTCGTTCTCGCCCAGTGTTCCCGGCTGCTTCGCCGGCTCATCGATGCGCATTATCCATTCACGCGGGCCGGTCTGCACAAGCAGGCCGCGCTCGGCATACTGCCGGCGACGCATGCGCGAGGCGCGCAGGAGCATGCGCAGTTCCTCGGCATCCTTGCCGCGCGTCTTCACCGGGCGGTGTGTCCGCTGGTTGCGGATGGAGACGACGGTCGCGCACGCAACAGGCTTCAGCGCGCGCATGTAGCTGTCGTAATCTCCAAGATAACGTTCCGTCATAGTCGTTCCTGCTGCTGCAGCTCCACCAGGGCGTTCGCCACGCCGCGCTCCTCGCATTTCCTGCGGAGATACGCCTGGTCGATGATCGCGCGATGGTCAGCCAGAAGCTGCCTGACCCATTCGCCATCGGCCCTGCTCTTCCAATGCACGTATGCGCTGAGGCGGTCGATGATGAGATCCTCAATTCCAAGAATGAAGACCGGCCATCCATCGACGTCAACATGGCTGAGCGGCGCATCCTTGCCTGCAAGAGCCCCGGCCGGCGCCTCGATGGGAAAGGCGAACCGCTCGTGCGTCCAGAAACGGCCCTCGCGTGTGAAACCAAGTGCCTCAAGCGCTTCGCCAAACTGCTCGCGGCCAACAACCGCAAGGTCCACATCGTCGGTCGCATAACCTCCCGATGTGTAGAATGCAACAGCCAGGCCGCCGATCACGACCGGCCGGATTCCCTGCGGCTCCAACGCCTTGGTGATCGCGGCGATGACAGCCAGCTTCTGCCGGAGCGGATCGTCCATTACGGCTGCCTTCCGCAGGGCGGTTCTGATCTGTTCTGTCGTCGGTTGCATGCGTTCTCAGCGTGTGCGCCTTGCCCCGCTCTTTCCCTGTTTCGCCGGTTGTTGCGAAAGGTACTGCATCCCGAATGCGGCGAGCACCGCCACGCTCAGCATCATCGGGTACAGAAACTTCAACGGGTTGCGCATCGCATCCATCTTCGGCAGCATGTAGAACAGGCGGTACGGCCCGAACCCGCTTGCGCCGTGCGGCGACATGTCGAGATACCTGCCCCACGCGAACACGAGCGCAACGACCGCCGCAACGGCCCAGAACATCACAACAGGACGGTAATCGGTGATCGGTGATCGGTGATCGGTCGTGCGTGGCGCTTCAGCCTCCGGGGATGGGCGGCGCTCGACCAGAATGCCTGCCATGACGGCGAACAGCGCCAGCCCGATCGCCACCACGCCCAGCCCCTGCGTGT
>JAAYZF010000343.1 GCA_012514975.1 bacterium | reverse complement strand
TTCAGCGAGTGGTCGGCGCCGAGCTATTTCGACACGGCTCTGAACCTTATCCAGTCGCAGTCGCGCATCGCGGCGGAGAACGTGATGATCGCGCCTGGGCGGATGGATGCGCCTGCCGGCCATACGTTTGACTTCGCGAACTCGAATCTTAATGGGAGCGTGGTGTCAAGCTTCAATCCCCTCAACAAGACGACGAACATCGCGCCGCCGGGCGTGTGCATGTACTGGTTTGACACGCGCGTATTCTCGCGGTACTCGGGACTGAATGTCGACACTGACGGCGATCTGGCGGTGAACGTGCTGTACACCGACGTCAACCATCCGCCGACGTTCAAGCTGCACGCGGTGCTCCAGGGATGGGACGAGACGAACGTGACGTGGAACAATTTCGTCGGGCCTGACTGGGGGACATGGGCGGTCAAGTTCGGGCCTGAGCTTGACGCGAACCTGATGGACGCGACCGACACGGTGTATCACTGGACGGTGCCGAAGTCGCTGATCCAGTCATGGGTGAACGATACGAATCTGAATCTTGGTGTGGCGCTGATCCCGCTGGGGCAGGGGAACACGACGTTCAACACGCAGCGGGCGGCGATCCCGCCGAAGCTGACGTTCGACCTGAGCTCGACGAACGCGGTGCCGCCTGCGCAGCCGGCGAACGCTTCTCCGGCGGACGGTGCGACGGGCCTGCAGTTGACGCCGGTGCTCGAATCGACGGCGTACTCGGGCGGTGTGCCGCAGGGAGCGGCGCAGTGGCAGATCGCGGGCGATCCGGGGTTCTCGGCGCCGGTCTGGGATGTGACGAGCACGAGCGCCTTCACGCAGATCACCGTGTCGAGCAACGTGCTGCAGTTCTCGAGCCGGTACTACTGGCGAGTGCGGCATGTCGGGGTGGACGGCGGGAAGAGCGCGTACTCGCTGCCGACGAAGTTCGACACGGAAGTGAAGGAAGGCACGTTCAACAAGCTTGCCCTGCAGAGCGCGATGATCCTGCGGTCGCAGCCGACGAGCAACTACAACGGGAGCGTAGACACCATGTTCTGGCCGATGCCGGCGTCGAACGGCATCTGCGGGATCATGATGGCATGGTTCGACCTGAGCATGTTCAACGGTCTGACGACCGAGAGCAACGCGACGTTCACCGTGCGCAACGGGTTTGTGGACCCGAATTTCGGGCCGATCACGTTCAACTGCTACGAGCTGCTCAAGCCGTGGGCGGAGAACAGCGCGACATGGGCGTCGTATGTGGGCGATGGCGACTACACGGAGGTGCTCGGCGCTGATCTTGGTGCGCAGACACTGCCGCTCGAGAATCTCAGCTCGACGACGTGGGTGATCAGCCAGGCGCTGATACAGAAATGGCTTGACAGCCCCGAGACGAACTTCGGCGTCGCGATCAAGCCGCTGACGTCCAACGGCAATGCATACATCTACACGCGCAGGTTCGCGGGCACGTCGCCGTCGCTGATGGTGAGCGTGGTGCCCGAGCCGGCGGTGGTGGCGCTGGCGGCGCTGTGCGCGGCTGCAATGTTCAGGAAGCGCAACTGAGCGGAACCGGCTGCGACGTGGAAGCTGAAATGGGAGGGCCGGTCGATGCTCGGCCGGCTCTCCTTTAATGTAGGAGGGACATCCCTGTCCCGATTTTGATGTAGGAGGGACATCCCTGTCCCGATCGAATCCGTTGCACGCCAACGGATTTGTGAATGTGAACGTCCGCATAGGACTAACCAGCGTACAAGGTTGCACGATGGAAGCAAGAGGGAAACCAGCGGCAGTCGCGCTCGCGCTTTTTTGCGCGGCCACCGCGCAGGCGGTTTCGGTGGCGACGCACGAATCAGCGGCGATATTCACGCGCGCGCCGTTTGTCAATGACAGTACCAACGCGGGGTGGTGCAATTTCACCAAGGGAAGCGGCGCGGTGATCGGCGGC
>JAAYZF010000342.1 GCA_012514975.1 bacterium | reverse complement strand
TGCAGCGCAAGGCGGGGCAGACCGGCCATATCGGGCATATGGCCGGCCTGCGCCAACGCCGCGATGCGCCGGAGGCGAGTGCCCCTTCGGGCGAGCGGGGCACGGCAGCTGGCGGTGTTGCCGTCGCTCAGCGATGCCCGCGCATCGCCTGCGCGCCAGCGCCGTGCCATCTGCCATGCCGCGCTCGTCATACTATCGCTTTTCTGTGAAAGCAGGTACTAGCCAACCGCACCAGGACGGGACACATGGACGAGCAGGCTGAAGCGCCGTTGTGGCAGGGCACGTCGTCGCACCTCCAGAATCTGTGGGTGTTCGTGTTGTATTCGGCCGTGTTCATCGCCCTGGTCGCCGCGTTCACCGTGGTGTCCCGCCGTCTGCATGCCGGCGCCGAGGTCTACATCATCGGCTGCGCGGCCCTCCTTTTCATCTACGTCGGCTTCGTGTTCCACAAGTGGCTCGTGGTCAGGTTCACCGTGTATTCGCTCTCGACCGAGCGGCTGAGAATCACGACCGGCGTGCTGAGCAGGCGCACCGAGGTCCTCGAGCTGTACCGCGTGCGCGACTTCACGCTGCTCCAGCCGTTGTGGTACCGCATATGCTCGATGGGTGACATCGTGCTGACAACCTCGGACAAGACGACGCCTGTTGTAACGCTGCGCGCAATTCACAACCCGGCAGCGTTGCTCGATACGATTCGCGTGAATGTCGAGGCATGCCGCCTCAAGAAGGGCGTGAAGGAGATCGATTACGAATGAAAAGCGGCGAAAGGCACGCCGCTTTTCATGATATCTTTGTTGGGTGAACGACGGCAAGGCTTCACCGAGTCACGTCGAACGCATGCTTGCGTTCACTTGCGTGTGCTAACCACTGGCGGGAGATGACGATGAAAGCGATCACGATCACACTGGCGGCATTGGCTGCGGGCAGCCTGTTCGCCATGGCCGCGGAACCGGCGCCGGCGCCCGGCGCTCCGGCCGCGACGGAATACGCGCCGCGCGATTTCTCGAAACTCCTTGGCATGCCGGGGTTCAGCGGCACGGCCCTGTCGAACCATTTCAAACTTTACCAGGGCTACGTGTCAAACACGAAACTCGTGCTCGACAAACTGAATGCGATGGTCGCCGAGGGAAAACAGGCCGACCCGGCGTGCGCGGAATTGCGCCGGCGGCTGGGATGGGAGTGGAACGGAATGCGGCTGCACGAGCTCTACTTCGAGAACCTTGGCGGCACAAACGCGCCGGATGAAGCAGGCGCCCTGCATAAGAAGATCGTAAGGGACTTCGGCGGGTTCGACGCATGGAAGAAGGAATTCATCGGCGTCGGCAAAATGCGCGGCATCGGCTGGGTGATCCTCTATGAGGACACCGCCAACAACCGCCTGATCAATGTCTGGGTGAACGAACACGACGTGAGTCATCTCGCCGGCGCGAAACCGATTCTCGTGATGGACGTGTTCGAGCATGCGTTCATGCCCGACTACCAGCTTGAGCGCGGCGCGTACATTGACGCGTTTTTCAGCAATATCGATTGGAGCGTGGCGGAGAAGAGAATGGGGAAATGACTTCCGGCCCGGGTAGGCCGGGGATCAATGCGCATGTGTGCCGACGCTTTTCGCCGCGTGTGGCCACGACTGGAGTCGCGGCCTACCACCGGTCGCGCACCCCTGTGCCGACACGATCACGCTGCAGCCGCACGTGCCTTCTGCACGGCCCTCAAATCTGCTGCGCCGCTGTTCGCGCAACAGATTTGGACTGGAGTCGCGGCCTACCACGCGA
>JAAYZF010000341.1 GCA_012514975.1 bacterium | reverse complement strand
TCGTCCAGTCGATCATGCGGACGAACTGCGGCCAGAGCTCGTCAAGGAAGGCTCGGTCGCCCGTGAAGTCGTAGTGATCGAGGAACGCAAGGCAGAGGAACGCGGCCCACGAAGGGTAGAAGCTGTCGCACCCGCGGTATGGCCCGTAGGGCGGCAGCGCGCCCGCGTCGTGCTGGATGGCGAACATCTGGCGCAAAGTTTTGCGGTTCAGGCGCGGATCGCCGAACGCGTAGTGCGCGATGAGGTTCTCGTTGTACACGTCGCCGCCGTAGATCGTCCGCTCGCGCCACGGGCAGTCAACGAAGTGGTCGAGCATGCTGATGTGGATCGTGTAGCGGCCGACATCCCATATGCGGTTGAGCAGCGGATCAGAGCAGGAGAAGCATCCCTTGTACTCGACGGGGTAGGTGTCCATCTTCATCGAAACGCGTTCGATCTCGATTCGTTGCGGCGTTTCCTGGAACAGGAGTTTCATGTACCGGAACGTGCGCCGGTTGAACGGTTCGAGCACCTGCGCGCCGCCCTTGAGAACAAACCGGTCGACGCGGACGAGGCGCAGGTCCTCGCCGTAGAGCACGTCGATGATGCCGCCGCCACTGGTTTTGACGACGATCTCGGGGTAGCCGGTGACATCGCGGCCAAAATCGAGGATGATGCCCGGAGAGAAGTCCGCGTGCGTCTTGAACACCTCGACGCATTTGCCTTTTGGGGCATGCGGATGGCCTTTGACGAGCGTCTGCTCGTGGTAGACTTCCCAGTCGTCGCGCCATGCGTAGGTGACGCTTGCCGACTCGCGGAAGGCGTTGACCGGGTAGACGCGGTCGCCGTCGAGGAACGGGATTTCGCGCTCGACGAGGCGTGTGTACGGCTCGATGGGCGGCGCGCCAAGTACGTCCGGTTCGCGCCACGCGCGGTCGTCAAAGCCGGCGGACATCCAGCCGCAAAGCTCCTTGCGCGAGTCGAAGTACTCCTTGTAATCGGCGTACAAGGTGCAGTTGATTGGCGACGACTGGTCCCACTCGGGCGCCTGGACGACTTTCCACGAGCGGTCGGTGACGACAAGCGGCTTTCCCGTGCGCCCGTCGTGCAGTTCGAGGATGAAAGCGCCGCGGCCCCAGTTCTGCCCTATGACGCCTTTTGATTCAGGGCCGTAGTTGTAGCACACGGCGGCGATGACGTTTGCGCCCGGCACGAGCAGCGGTGCGACCTCATGGACGTCATAGTAGTAGTACGACGGGTCGGCGGGGTTGGGCCCGCGGCCGACGTACCGGCCGTTGACGTACAACTTGTACAGGCTGCCCGCGGTGACGAGGACGCGCGCGCGGTTCGGCACGGCATCGAGCATGAACTCCCTGCGGGCGTAGAGGTAGAAGTTGTCCGGGGCGCCCGTGGGCGGGTGCCATATCCACGAGGCGCTCCATTTCATCTCAGAGTCAGTCATGCTGCAGCGTCTCCCAAAGTGTTTTGTCGAATGGCGCGCTGCGCGAGGGGCAGCTTGTGCGATGGCACACCTGGCAACTGCGGAAATCGGTTTCAGTGGGGAAGCGCACGCCTGACACCGTCTTGTTCGGGATCATCAGGAACGAGTCGGTCAGGCGGACGCCTATGTGCTGTTTCACGTCGCCGAGGAGAGCGAACAGCTCCTTCTGCTGTTCGATGGGCCAGGTGTCGGCATCGCCGGAGCCGGGGCTCATGGACGATGACTTGCCGAGCTGGTGCCTGCGTTCGAGGTGGTCGAGCAGATGCGTTGTGCTGGCGCCGAGGAGGACGGCCTTGATGGTATCGAGCCAGAACTGCTGGAGGACATCGCCCGGGGCGAGGGGGATTGCATCGGCCTCGATGCCGCAGGTGGCGATGAAGGGGAAGACGCGCTGGGCGGCAGCGAGATTTGCGTGGAGCGTGCGGCTGCGGAACGTCACGCCGTCGATCGTCACCGTGTCGCCATCGCGCGCAGTGATGAATGCTTCCCTGTAGAGCGCCTTTGGCCGTGCCAGCGTGCGCACGGCGAGGACGAGGGCTTTGAAGTCGCGCGCGTCGCCGCTGCCAGGCTCGATGTGCAGGCGGTCGAGCAGGGAGGAGATGTCGAGCACGAAGGGGATGTTGTCAAGGACGGTCATGGGAATGCGAGCATGGATGGAAGTTTGGTTCGCGCGGGCGGAGCATGTGGTCAGGTGAGATCGCGCAGGCGCGGATGAAGGATGCGCTGGACGACGGTAAGGACGATCGCGCCGATGAGCACACCGAGGTCGTTCTGCCACGTGTGCGCCGAGGAGGCGATGCCGAGGGCCGTGCCCGCCGCGGGCGGATGCTCGGTGTCGGAGGCGACCATGAGGAACATCGAAACGGCGACCGCGCAGGCGTAGACCACGGTTGCGCCCAGTTGCGTCGCGTGGGGCAGCAGGCTGCAGCAGAAGCCGGCGAGCACGCCAACGGCATGGCCGCCAACGACGCGCCGCGGCTGTGCGGTGACGCTGTTGGGCATTGCGAACACGATGAATGCCGTTGCGCCCAGGGACGCGATGATGATCTGGTTCTGGAACGTCATGAACAGGATGGCCAGAAACACCGTCAGCCCTGCCGCAAGGCTCTGGAGGACGTAATGCCTCCAGTGATGCCGCACTTCGGCAATCCGCTCGCGCAGCACGCGTTTCATGCAGGTATTGTCCCACAAACGCGCATGGGCGTCAAGTGCAGCCTGGGTGCCGGCCCGGCGGCGGCATCGCCACCGGAGCCTGTTGCCTGTCCGCCGCTTTGTGTGTACAATACTACACCACCTGCTCACAGTCATACAGGAGTGGTTCACCGCACGGAGCATTGTCATGACGGAGAGAATCGGTAAATGGGATGTGTTCGAGGTGCGGTTCGACGGGCCGTGCAGCGGCAATCCGTTCAAGGACGTCGAACTGCTGGCCGAGTTCTCCAAGGGGAATCGCACACAGCGCGTGGCGGGCTTCTACGATGGCGATGGCACATACGTCGTCCGCTTCATGCCTGACAGCGAAGGCGCGTGGACGTTCCGTACGCAGAGCGCGACGGCCGTGCTGGACGGGCGGCAGGGGAGGTTCGAGTGCGTCGCGCCGTCAGCAGCCAACCATGGCCCTGTCACCGTGGAAAGGCACCATCACTTCCGCTACGCTGACGGGAGCTTCTATTCCTGCATCGGCACGACCTGCTATGCGTGGATTCATCATGGCGAGGAGATGGCGCGCCAGACGCTTTCGAGCCTCGAAGCCTCG
>JAAYZF010000340.1 GCA_012514975.1 bacterium | reverse complement strand
TGAGGAAATAGTACGCAAGGATCGTGCGGTCGCCGCGCGGGAGGATCATCTGGTACAACGAGACGATGCGGACGCCTGTCTGCGGGGGAGGCTGTGCGCCTTCAGCCGTTGGTTCGGCCGGGGGCGGCCCTGTCACCGTGCCGTCCGGCTCGACGATGCGGACGATGATGCTGGGGGTGTTGGTGCGGGCGATGAGGCCGTAATAGGCCTCGAACATGGCTTTCAAGTCAAAGGAGGAGATTTCCGTGCTGGGCGTATCCATGACGACCGCCATGGCACGCACGGTGGGGATATCCTTGACGATGAAGACGGAGAACCTGAGGAACGGCGAGTCGAAGCCGAAACGGGGCACATAGGCGTCGGGAACGGGCTCCTCGACGATCTGCGACGCGATGTGAGTGATTGACTCGGGCTCGCGCTGGATGTGCGATTGGATCCAGTAATTGGCGCCGAAGATGCCGGCGATGAGCAGAATGACGATGACGACGAGGCACCCGCATCCGCCGCCGATGGCGCCGGCGAGGCACCCGCAGCCCTTCCTCGCTTCATGGTCGTCCGCCGCGGGCGCGGGCCCGTCATTCCGGAAAGCGGTAGGTGATACGGCCCTTCGTGAGGTCATAAGGAGACATTTCGAGTTTCACCCGGTCGCCCGTGACGATGCGGATGAAGTACTTCCTCATCTTGCCCGAGATGTGCGCGAGCACCTCGTGGCCGTTCTCCAACTGCACACGGTACATTGTACTGGGCAGCACTTTGGTGACGACACCTTCGACTTCAATGACGTCCGTCTTTGGCATACGTGTCCTGGTGGTTACATTCTGGCACCTGGCATGCTGAACTGAGCCGGTCGGCGCCGCGTGTCTGGCGGCAAAGCGCTCTAGTATACCGCAAAGCGGCCGCAAAAGTCAAAAAAAGCGCGGAGGAACGGCATGCGCGCGCGTCACAGGTGGCCTGAAAGGAAGATGGCGATGAGGAGCCACAGGCCCATGATGATGGCGACGGCGAAGCCCACGATGCCGATGACAGGCATGCCGTGCCACAGCGGCGGCACGTGCGCGTGGATGATCAGGGCCGAGCTGACAAACAGGGCGGCGAGCACGATGGCGAACGACATGCGGTTCGCGTCGCGGTCCCATGTCTTCATCACCGGCTCCATGCTGCGCGTTTCGAGGTCGACCCTGAGCTCGCCGCGCCTGATGAACTTGAGCAGGGCGCGGATTTCCTCGGGCAGGTCGCGCAGGAGGCGGTAGAGCTCGGCGGTCGTCCGCCCGAGATCGCTGGCGATGCGGCGCGGGTCGTACTGGCGTTTGACGAGGCGCTCGACGAACGGTTTGATGATCGTTATGATGTCGAACTGGGGGTTGAGATCGCGGCCGACGCCCTCGATGGTGACGAGCGACTTGATAAGGAGGTAGATTTCCGGCGGGAGCTTCAGGCCGAAGCGGATGATGAGCGAGAGGAGATCTTCGAGCACCTCGCCGATCTTCAGCTTGTCGAACGGGACGTAGAAATAGCGGTCGACGAAATCCGTCAGCTCCCGGCGCAGCTTGCGCGTGTCGCGCAGATCATCCGGGTTGGTCGAGAGGTGCAGCACGCTCTGGGTAAGCCGTTCATCATCGCGGTTGACAATGCAGACGAGCAGCGCGGCGAGCGTTTCCTGGAGCGTACGGTCGAGCTTGCCCATCATGCCGAAATCGAGGAAGCAGACCCGCGCCGGGCCGACGACGAAGATGTTTCCCGGATGCGGGTCGGCATGGAAGAACCCGTGCTCGAAGATCTGGCGGACGAGCGCATTGGCGCCCGTGAGGGCGAGCGTCGGCAGGTCGTACCCCTCGGCCAGAAGCTTCTCGTGGTCCGAGGCGGGAATGCCGTGGATGTACTCGATCGTCAATATCCGTTTCGTCGAGAACTCATGGAAGACGCGCGGCACCTGCACGGTCTCATCCTGGCCGAAATTCTCGGCGAACCGCTCGATGTTGCGCGCCTCGACATGGAAATTGAGCTCGTTGTCGATGACACGCGAGAACTCCTCGACCATGGAGACGGGCTGGAGAATCTCGAGCCCCTTGAGATGCGCCTCGGCAAGCCGCGCGAGATTCATCATGATCTCGACGTCGACCTCGATGACGCGCTGGATGTCCGGGCGCTGGACTTTGACGGCGACTTCCTCGCCCGTGTGGAGCACGGCCCGGTAGACCTGCGCGATCGATGCGCTCGCAATCGGCTCATCGCCGAACTCGGCGAACAGCTCCTTGACGGGCGCTTCGAGCTCGGTCTCGATCAGTGCAAGGGCATCGGGCGTGGGAAACGGAGGCACCGAGTCCTGCAGCTTCTTCAGCTCGGCGATGAACTCCTCGGGGATGAAGTCAGGGCGCGTGCTCATGATCTGGCCGAACTTGATGAACGTTGTGCCCATCTCCTCGAGGATCAGCCGCACGCGCACGGCGCGGGGAATCTGCGTCACATGCTCGGCCGGCCGCTGGAGCAGTACGCTCTTGCCCAGCTCGACGTAGTACCGCAGGTTCAACTGCTCGACGATGTCCTGAAAGCCGTACTTCATCAGGATCGCGATCAGCTCGCGGTACCGCGCCATGTGGCGGTACGTCTTGCCCAGCGAGGGGAGAGGAGTGATCATGGGGCAGTCCGGGTTGGAGTCGGCAGGTGTACGCGGCGCCGTTCAGGTTGAGCGAAGGAACGATTCGTTGGTCGGGTACTTGGCGACAAGCTTGAGCAGGGTGCCCATGGCTTCGACCGGCGTGAGCGTGGCCAGCGCGCGGCGCAGGGCGACGATGCGCGGGTATTCATCCCTGGGATAGAGGCGCTCCTCCTTGCGCGTGCCGCTCTGATGGATGTTGATCGCGGGGAAGATGCGCGCCTCGGACAGCGCGCGGTCGAGCACGACCTCGCTGTTGCCCGTTCCCTTGAATTCCTGGAAGATCAGCTCGTCCATGCGCGAGCCCGTGTTGACGAGCGCGGTGGCGACGATGGTGATCGACCCGCCGTTCTCGATGTTGCGCGCAAGGCCGAAGAAACGGCGGGGAATCTCAAGCGCGCCCGCCTCCATGCCGCCCGACATGGTGCGGCCGCTGCCCGAGCCCTTGAGGTTGAATGCGCGGCCCATGCGCGTGATGCTGTCGAGCAGGATGACGATGTCGCGCCCGCACTCGAGCTCGCAGCGGATGTGCGCCAGGGTGAGCTCGGCGAGCTCGACGTGCTCCTGCGGCGTCTGGTCGTTCGAGCTGGCCAGCACCTCGGCCTGGACCTGGCGGCGGAAATGGGTCACTTCCTCGGGCCGCTCGTCGATGAGAAGCGCGATGATGCGCGCCTGGGGCTCGCAGGCGCGGATGCTGTGCGCGATCTGCTCGAGGATCATCGTCTTGCCCGCCTTGGGCGGCGAGACGATGAGCTGGCGCGTCCCCTTGCCGATCGGCGAGATCAGGTCGATCACCCGCATGCTCGGGTTGCCGGTGATCGAGAGGTTGAAGCGCTCGCACGGGTCGATGGCGACCAGGTCGGAATAGCTTGCGCGCTTCTGGAACTGGGCGGGCGGGAGGCCGCAGATGGTCTCCACGGTCTTCAACTCGAGCCCCCGTTTTGTCTTCTGCGCCTTGCCGGCGACCACCGCGCCCTCGACGATGCCGTACTGCCTGATGAGCGCCGACGGCACGATGGCGTCGGTCGGCCCCGGCCTGAACGACCGCACGGGGTCGCGCGTTACGCCGTCGCCTTTCTTGCCCATCTTGAGAAGGCCCACTACACTGATGTCCATCGTGCTCCTGTGGATGATACTGGGTGATGTCCGCTTATGGCAGCCTGGAGGCGCCTCGCGGGATGCGAGGGCGTTGTCCGCGTCTTGCCGCTGCCGACGGGGAGACTCTGCCTCCAATGATAAACAAAACCGGCAAAATAAGCAACGGTTCCGGTATTCCGAGCACCATGAACTGCTCGCCGGGCGCCAGATCGTAGCGCTTGTTCTTCGTCAAGCCGCCCGCGCCGCCCGCGCTGCCGTGGGCGGGCCCGAGGCTCTGGTTCGCCGAGTACGTGCCGTCATTGTTGATGATCAGCGCCTGCACCCAGCACATGTCACTCGAGCCGCCAAGCGCAGCAAGGCTGATCGCGCATTCGAGCCCGGTGGCGAAGGTGCCCGTCGCCGCAAGGCCGGCGCCCGCGGCCGCCTGGTCGAACAGCGCGATCTGCGCCTGGCCGTTGCTGATCGAGCCGTAGCCTGTATCAAGGTTCTCGAGCGTGCCCCAGTACTCGTAGCTGTTGTCCCCGAGATCCGACCAGTCAACCCAGGCGAGCGCCGGCGCGGCATCGTTGCGCACGCCGATCGTGAGCACGCGCTCGGGTGTGAACTGCGTGTCGAAGACGAGGCCCGCCATGTTCGTCGCGCGCGTGGCAACGCCGCTGAGCCCCGCGGGAATCACATTCGTGCCGCGCGCCATGTCCGTGTCGAAGAACACGGCGACGCCGTTGTTCTTCTCGATGCTGCCCGCAATGCCAAGCAGCACCCGGTCGCCTGTCAGCGTGCCGCGCATCGAGAGCAGGGAGTTCCACGAGCCCCAGTCCGTCGCCGTGTCCTGGTACACTGCGTTCTCCGCACCGGCGAAATCGCCCGTGATGTTCTGCCCGTCGAGCCAGTTGCCCTCGACCACGGTGACCATGCCTGTCTGCGCCACGGCGCTCGCACCGCCCGGGCCGGAGACGGACATCGAGACCGTGTACACGCCGCCGTGGCTGTAGGAATGCGTCGGATTCACCACCATGCTCGTCTGCCCGTCGCCGAAGTCCCACAGCCAGTTCGTGGCAATCCCTGCCGTGTCGTCATGGAAACGGACCAGGAGCCCCTGGGCGCCGTTGGTCGGCGACGCCGTGAATGCCGCGACCGGCGCCGGCGGCGCGCCCTGGCTGTAGATGACGAACGAGTACGGCGGCGCGTCGACCACGGCTTGGGCAGGCATGCCGTGCAGCGGCCCGGCCGCTGCAGCAACCGTCTGTCTGCCCATGCCGCCGAAACCGGGATCGTAGCACCGCCAGTCGGAATTGCACACGGCGTTCCACGCGCCGCTTGACGGCATGCCGATGGCGACGTCGTGCCGCGCCGCCGCGCTGTTGTTCACGATGACGATGACGTCATCCCCGGCCCCGCCCGTGCTGCGCCGGTGATACGCCATCAACTTGTTGGCGTCGTCGACGAGGTATGTGTTGACATACGCTCCCGTGAGGCCGCTGGTGATGCCGTACGCGTTGCGGCGCGCGTGGATCATGTCGTGGTACAGGCGCCAGATGCCGCCGTGGGCGTTCACTTTTGTCCAATCGAGCGGGTCGCTGTCAGAGAAATACCCGTCCTCGAGAAATTCCTGACCCTGGAGAATCATCGGGATGCCCGGCGCGGTAAGCGCGAGCGCGGCGGCGAGAGTCGAGCGCTTCTTCGCGTGGTAGGACGTGCCGGGCGGGTCGATCTCGACATTGAGCCGCTGCTGGCCGTTGGCGGCGTCGTCATGCGAGTCGCTGTACTTGACCGTGGCGAACGCGCGGCCGTTCTCGGTTGACTGGACGGCATTCTGCAAGACGGCCATGCTGCGCTGGTTGTCCTGTGCGAACTTCATCTGTGCGCGCACGTTGTCGACGAAATAATCGTTCCACTGGGAATCGAAGCCGAGGGTGAATGCGCCGCCCGATTTGTCGGTGACGCCGGAGTAGTTGCTGAGATCCTCGGCGATCATGATGCTGCCGGGCGCCACGGCGTCGGCGAGCGCATTGCAGAGGCGGAGCAGTGTGTAGCCCTCGGTGATGTCGCCGCCGGCGCCGTTGTTGACGGTGCGCATGTTGATGGTCGAGTCAACGCGAATGCCGTCGCAGTTCATTTCGCGCAGCCAGAATGCGATGTTCCCGGCGAGGTAGTTGGTGACCTCGGGCCGCGAGTAATCAGGCCGGTTGTGCCCCCAGGGCGTGTGCCACCGCTCGGGCGGCGAGCCAGTCCAGCCATAATAGAAAATCCCGCCGTGCTGGTACGTCCCGGCGTCAATGGCGCAGGTATGGCCGCCCATGCTCCAGCCGTCCCATTGCCACAGCACCGTGCCCTCGATGTGATTGTGCACGAGATCGACGTACACGGCGATGCCGTGTTGATGGAGCGTCTCGACCATACTCTTGAACGCGGCGTATCCGCCATAGGCGGCTTCGAGCGCATAGGTGGCGACGGGGTTGTAGCCCCACGACTGCGAGCCGTTGAATTCGGCAGGCGGCATCAGCTCGACGGCGTTGACGCCGAGCTGCCGCAGATACGCTGCGCGGGCAGCCACGCCGCCGAACGTTCCGCCGTTGAACGTGCCCACGTGGAGCTCGTAGACAACCGCCTGGCTTTCGTCCGGCCGCGTACACGGCGTCCAGGGGAACGACGCGTTCACAAGCACCCCGTTGTCGTTCACGCCAAGCTGTCGCGCCCACGGGTCGGGCCGGTAGAACGCATTGTTCACGTAGAACTTGTATTCATCGCCCTGTTGCGGCGCGGTGAAGAAGCCCGACCAGTAGTTCGATGACGCGTCATCGGGCGCGAGCGGGTCTGACGTCGCGTTCCAGCCGTTGAACGTGCCGCGCAATGTGATGGCGGACGCATGCGGCGCCCAGGCGCGGAACGACACGCCGCCGTTCGTCGCGAGCGGGCCGTAATGACCAGTGTAGGGACTGGGTGCAATGGCACATGCCGTTGCAGCAATGACGGCGGGAAACACAAAAGTTCTCATGAAGCCCTTGTTCACTGATAGTATACCACAAAAGAGGCGGGGGCGCCATCACGGGTGCCAACATGGGTGCTATCACGGGTGAGGACAGATGCGCACTGCGACATCGAGGAAATTCCCTGCGCATACGGCTGCGCAAGGAATCCTGTGGCGGCGCACGGCGGCGTAAGGACGGACAGTGGGAGCTTGTTCTTCGCATCCGAAACCAGCGTCTGCAATGGTTTGCAGCGTGTGCGAGCGCAGCGTGCACGGCCTCGCTGAAGCGAGCACTCCGAATCAACCACGCCGTGCCCGGAGTCCGCGCTCAGCCGCATGGACTACAATCACCCGCGCGGATCTGCGAACGGTGGTCTTTGCACCTCTGCGCCTCTGCGTTTCGACACCCCGCCATATCCGCTGTAATCCGCGTCAATCCGTTGCCAATCAGTGTAATCCGTAGCAGGTTGCGTTTGTATCTTCAGTTGCCTTCCGCCGGCCGCGTGTGTTACCGGCTTGGCGTTACGCTGCTGGACCTGAACGACCCGACGCGCGTGGTCGCGCGCGCCGCAGTTCGTCATGGAGCCCGAGACGTATTACGAATGATGCAGTGGCGCACGTGTCGCTGCCGTTCACCAAAACGGGAGTATCACAAATCTGTTGCGGTATGCCGTTCTGCCGCAACAGATTTGCTGGGATTTGACAGGAGCGGAACGGGAGGGTATACTGTTGACAACGGGATTGGATGCGGTTCCCATGATCGACATCTCAGCGAAATTCCCCACGGCGCGTGCCGCGCGCGCGCAGGCGCTTGTCACGATGCAGCCTGCAACGCTCGACCGCGTGCGGCACAACGACCTGCCGAAACCCGATGCGCTCATCGTTGCGCGCTGGGCCGGCATCCAGGCGGCGAAGAAGACCAGCGAGATCATTCCCGCATGCCACCAGGTGCCGCTTGATTTCGTCTCGGTCGACTTCGCCCTGCGGCCCGCGGCGGGCGAGATCGAGATCACTGCGCTCGTGAAAGCCGGGTACAAGACGGGTGTGGAAGTCGAGGCGATGACGGCTGCTGGCGTCGCGGCGCTCACGCTGTTCGACATGCTGAAGCCCATCGACGACACCATCGAGATCGCCTCGGTCAGAGTCCTTGAAAAATCAGGGGGCATAAAAAGCCGCGATCCCAAAGCAGATGCCCATCCGTTCCGGGCATCTGTCTTGGTGGTGAGCGATTCCGCCGCGCGCGGCACGCGGGCTGATGCAAGCGGCCGCGCGGCATGCGAGCGGCTGCGCGCGCTCGGCTTTGACGTTGGCGAGCCCGTTGTCGTATCGGACGATCCTGAGGGAATTGCCGCCGCGGCCGGGAAACTGTGCGCGGAGAAGCCCGACCTGCTCATCACCTCCGGCGGCACGGGGCTGGGACCGAGGGATAACACGGCGCGCGTCATCCACGGCTTGCTCGACCGCGAAGCGCCCGGCATTGCCGAATGGCTCCGCGCGTACGGCCAGCACAGGACGCCCAGCGCAATGCTCTCGAACGGCATCGCCGGCATGCGCGGCCCGACCCTCATCATCACCCTCCCCGGCAGCCCGCGCGCGGTGAACGAATCGCTCGATGCGCTCGCGCCGTCGCTGCATCACGCGCTCAGCATGATAGCGGGCGAAGGGCATTGAGACTTACATTTCAGATTTCAGATTTCAGATTTCAGACTGGAGTAGTCTACAAGTGTTGAATCCCTGCGGGGCACAGGGCGTGGACGTTTCATCCAGCACCGATGGTGGACGACAGGCGATGAATCCTCCATGACGTATCGGGGGAAACGATGAACCATGAACGATGAACGATGAACACCCTCTCATGAACACAACACGGCTTGATCACTTGTGGAAGCGCGGCCGGGATTTCCTCGGCGTGCACTACCCGATCATGTGCGGCGCGATGACGTGGGTGAGCGAGCCGCAGCTCGTCTCGGCAGTCTGCAACGCGGGTGCGTTTGCAAGCATCGCCTGCGGCAACATGCCGCCGGACGCCCTGGCGAGGCACATCGAGGAGACACGCGCGCGCACGGCAAAGCCCTTCGCCGTCAACCTGATCACGATTGCGCCCAACTACGACGCGCATCTCGATATCGCCGTCCAGGCCCGGCTGCCGATCATCGTATTTGCCGGCACCATCCCAAAGGCGCCTGACATCGAGAAAGCCAAGGCCTCGGGCGCGAGAGTCATGGCGTTCGCCCCGGTCGAGGCGATTGCGAAGCGGCTGCTTGACTATGGCGTTGACGCGCTGATCCTCGAGGGGATGGAGGCGGGCGGGCACATCGGCCCTGTGGCCGGCACGGTGCTCTGGCAGCAGATTCTCTTCAAGTTCTGTGACCAGGTGCCGATCTTCACCGCGGGCGGCATCGCCACGGGCAAGATGATGGCCCACCTGCTCATGATGGGCGCCTCAGGCGTGCAGCTCGGCACGCTGTTCGTAATGACGCACGAGTGCACTGCGCATGACAACTTCAAGGAGGCATTCAAGCGCGCCGATGCGCGCGATGCGATCGCCTCGCCCCAGTTCGACTCGCGCCTGCCCGTGATCCCCGTGCGCGCGCTGAAGAACAAGGGCACGAACGAATTCGGCAGGCTCCAGCTCGAACTGCTGAAGAAACTCGACAGCGGCGAGATTGACCGCGAGACCGCGCAGCTCGAAGTCGAGCGCTTCTGGATCGGCGCCCTCCGCCGCGCCGCCATCGACGGCGATGTCGACCAGGGCTCGCTCATGGCCGGCCAGACGGTCGGCCTCGTCGATGAAGTGAAGCCGGTGACGGCGTTGATCGAGGACCTTGTCAGGGACGCGGAGGCCGAGTTGAACCGCGTTGCCGAAAGCCTCTGACACAATCGCGCGCGGCGGGTGAGGGACGCGGTGTGGGGATGTGAGGATTGAAGGTGGTACCGTGAACAGGAAACAATCGCATGGCGCGCTGATCGTCATGCTTGCGCCGGCCGGCACGCATGTCAAACCGTTCTGCACGGCGTTTGTGGCGGCACTGCGGAAACGCTATCATACAGTGCGTGCGTTCTCGGGCGCGAACATGCTGGCTGCGGCGCGGGCGGATGTGCGTGCGGTGCGCGCGGGCGTCGAGCTCGCCGCCATGCCGCGGCCCGTGCAGCCCGCGGCATCGCTTGCCGACACCCGCGCGGCGCATCAGGCACTGCGCGATGTGCTTGATGCGGCGTGCGCACACGACGTGTTCATCTGCGGCGACAGCGTGGCGATGCAGCTTGCCGCGCGGCTTGCCTTGTGGGGCCGCGAGGCGGCATTGCCCTTTCGCTGGATCGGCGTGCCGTGCTGCCCGTTCAACAGCGTGGCGTTCACCGACCACAGCATCGGCTTCGGCCCGGCATTGAACTGGTGCGCCGACACCGCGCGTGAACTGCTCTCCGCGCGCGCGGCTGACGCGCATCGCGCGCCCGTGGCCATCCTCGAGATCGCGGGCGACCGCGTCGGCTGGCTCACCGCGGGCGCCGCGGCCCTTGCCGCGCCCCATACGCAGGCGATTGCACTGCTGCCCGATGCGTCCGTCGACTCCGCGGTTCTCGCGGCCGAGGTTAAACGCTCAATCGGTGCGCACGGCACGGCGCTCATCGTCTCGGCGGCCACCGGCCGCGCGCCCGATCGCGCGCGTATCGCCGCAATGCTCGGGCAGCAGCTTCATCTCGAGGCCGCATGCGCACAAGTGTGCCCGGGGGAAATGTTCGACGAGGCGCATTGCGCGGCGCGGTGCGCACGGGAACACAGCCGCGCCGGCACAGCCGCCGCGCGGCCGCGTGCCGCCCGTGCGAACGGCATGATGCTGATTGCCCAGCGCGCGTCCGCCGGCGCGTATTCGTTGTCGTACTCGTTCATTCCGATCGGCGAGGCGGTGAACACGCCCCGCCGCGTGCCCGAGCAGTTTGTCAGGCAGCGGCACTACCGCGTCGCGCCGGGCCTGTCAGCGTATCTGGAGCCGTTGGTATCATGAAACACAGCCACACCCAGCTCGCCATCGTCAATGCGGAGGTCTTTACCGGCAGCGCCGTGATGCACAATGCCGCCATCGCCATCGAGGACGGAAAGATCCGCTCGATCAACCACGCGCACGGAGCGGGCAAACGTGGCGAAACGCTCGATGCCGGCGGCCGCCTCGTGATGCCGGGGTTCGTCAATGCGCATCATCATGCGTATTCCGCGCTTTCCACCGGCATGCCGGCGAAGCCCGGCTCGACCTTCTACGCCGTGCTCGAAAACCTCTGGTGGAAACTCGACCGCGCCCTTACGCTCGACGATGTGCGCCTCTCGGCACGCTGGACGGCGGCGCAATGCCTGCGCAACGGCGTGACGACCGTGCTCGACCATCACGCCTCGTACGGCGCCGTCCGTGGCAGCCTCTCCGTGATCTGCGAGGAACTCGACCGCGCAGGCATCCGCGGCGCCGTCTGCTTCGAGGTGTCAGACCGGAACGGGCCCGAAGCGACCACGGCAGCGATCGAGGAGAACGCCGCATTCGTCGAAACGGCCGGTGTGAAACGCCTGTTTGGCCTGCATGCGGCGTTCACCATCAGCGACGAAACATTCCGCGCCGTGAAACGTGCCGCGCCGCCAGAGCTGGGCTTCCATCTCCACTGCGCCGAGGACGCGATCGACATCCGGGACAACCACAACGCGCTCGTCACGCGGCTCGAACGGTTCGAAGTGCTCAGGCCCGCAACGCTCCTCGTCCATGGCGTGCATCTGCGCGAGGACGACCTGCGCGGCATCGCGCCGCATGCATGCTGCCTCGTCCATTGTCCCGACTCGAACCTTCACAACGGCGTCGGCGCTCTCGATGTCGCCCGCGCGCAACGCCTGGGCGTCACCGTCGCCGCGGGCACGGACGGCATGCACAGCAGCATGCTCAGGACGTACAAGACCGCGTACGACGTCGCCCGCCATGTCCATCGCAGCCCGGGTGCCGGCTGCGTAGAGACGAAGAAGATGTACGCGGCGACACAGGCGCTCGGCGCGCGCTTCTTCGACGACCATGCAGCGGAACTCAAATCCGGCTGCCGCGCCGACATTGCCATCGTCGACTACAAACCTCACACGCCGTTGAGCGAAGAGAACGCATGGTCGCACGTGCTCTACGGCGCTGCTGAGTGCCCCGTGTACGCGACGATATCCAACGGCCGCATCGCGTTCATTGACGGGACGTTGAAAACCATGGACGAGGCGTCGCTGACAGCATCATGCACGACCGCCGCCCAGGCGTTGTGGAAGCGGATGAGATGAACAAATCCCCTGGCAGAACAGCAGAGCCAGTAGATCCGTGACAGGGGCTGTTGGGGAAAGGTGCTACAGCCTATCCGATCAGCCCCGGAAGGGATTCGACGGCAGGCTCGGCCCACGGGCGCAGCGAGAGATCAGCAGGGAACCACTTGGCCATGCTGTGCCCGTATTCCCAGAACGTCAGCATGTTGCGCAACGCATGCACGCGGAAACGTTTGTGGTGGCCAGGCCGCAAGGGCCGGCGTTCGCCGTATGCGCGCAGGAACTCGACCGCAAGCTCGCGTCCGCATGGCGGCTGTTTGCCGAGGTAGCGGCCCGCCAAGCGCACAAGATCGCACTCGCCATCCCCGCAGCGGCATTCCATCAGGTCGAACAGGCCGCTTACGCGCCAGCCTTCACCATCCCGCTCGACGAACACGTTGTTGAGCCCGTAATCGTTCTGCACGAAGCACGGCTGCCAGTCCTCTGACCACGCGCCTGCGGCAGATGCAACGACGGACTCGGCCCATTGCGTTTCTTCCGGGCGCACGCAGGCTAGGCGGCCACAGCGGTCCAACTGGCCGCGGACGTCGTCCATCACCCATGCTTCATATCCGTTTGGATACGGCTGGATGTCATCGATTTCGAGGCTGTATTCGCCCGCATGCGGCCAGGAGAGCGTCTGGCATTCAGCGAGGTTCGCTCCCATGGCGCGGGCGATGGCAAGGTTGTCTTCCGCGCCACGATCAACGTCGGCCGTCTCCCCGGGCAGGCGCGGCATAAAGGCATAACTCCAGCCGAAGATGTCGGTCGAGGGTTCATAGAGATAGGGCCAGGGAGCGGGAACGCTGGTTCGTTCGGCGAGGCTGCGCGCGAAGAACCGTTCCTTGGGGAATTGCCAATCGTAATGCGGACAGCCGCGGAGGACGAACTCGCCTTTTGAACTGGAGACGAAGACGTTCTGGCCGAAGAGCCCGCCGCTTGTCGGCTCGGCCTTG
>JAAYZF010000339.1 GCA_012514975.1 bacterium | reverse complement strand
CGCGGGCGGGCACGGCGAACGGCCTCGGCCTTTTCGCGGGCGCGCTTCTCGGAAGGCTTCTCGTAATGTCCGCGCATCTTCATTTCGCGGAAGATGCCCTCACGCTGCATCTTCTTCTTGAGAGCGCGGAGAGCCTGATCAACATTATTGTCGCGGACGAGTACCTGCACGTGCGTTCCTGTCTAAAGATGGCCTATTTGCCGAAGTTTCGAAACCGTCTATGCGCAATACGACTGCGCGTCCGCAGCAAAGGCACTGCGAACTGCGGCGGCTCTTAGCAGAACCGGAGTGCGCTGTCCACAACCGTTTGCGCGCGGGCGCGCGGCTTCCCGCGCTTGCGTGGCAAATCGGTATGGGGCCTGTCTTGCAGCGCTCGACTTCCCGCAAAGCGGCATCGTCCGTCGCATTTGATCCAAGTCCTTGCCGCATCATCGGCTAGTGATACGCTTGACCAACGCCGACCATGACCGACAGCCGGATGCAGCAGCCCATGCGCAAATATTCAGCCTTCGCCATCGCCCGGGAAGCCTTGCGCGGCCATAAGGGCTGGCCCGAGCAGTGGAGCTCGCCGGAGCCGAAATCGTCCTATGACGTCGTCATCGTCGGCGCGGGCGGGCACGGCCTCGCCACCGCCTACTATCTTGCGTCGCAACACGGCATCACCAATGTCGCCGTGGTCGAGAAGGGCTGGCTCGGTGGCGGCAACACCGGCCGCAACACGACGATCATCCGCTCCAATTATCTCTACGACGAGAGCGCCGCGATGTACGATCACGCGGTCAAGCTGTGGGACGGGCTCAGCCAGGAGCTCAACTACAACGTCATGTATTCGGCGCGCGGCGTGATGATGCTGGCGCACAATGTCCATGACGTGCAGGTGTTCAAGCGCCACATCCACGCCAACCGGCTCAACGGCGTCGACAATGAATGGCTGACGCCGCAGCAGGCGAAGGAGTTCTGCCCGCCGCTCAACAGCTCGCCCGACGCGCGCTATCCGGTCATGGGCGCGGCGCTGCAACGCCGCGGCGGCACCGCGCGCCACGACGCCGTCGCCTGGGGTTATGCGCGGGGTGCTGCGGCGCGCGGCGTCGATATCATCCAGAATTGCGAGGTGACCGGCATCCGTCGCGCGCCGGAAGGCCATGTGCTGGGCGTCGAGACGACGAAAGGCTTCATCGGCGCGAAGAAGATCGGCGTGGTGGCGGCCGGCCATTCATCGGTCATCATGCAGATGGCTGGCGTTCGAATGCCGCTCGAGTCCTATCCGTTGCAGGCGCTGGTGTCGGAGCCGGTCAAGCCGGTTTTCCCTTGTGTCGTGATGTCGAACACGGTCCACGCCTACATCTCCCAGTCCGACAAGGGCGAACTGGTTATCGGCGCGGGCACCGACCAGTACACCTCCTATTCGCAGACCGGGGGCCTGCACATCCTGAACCACACGCTCGACGCGATCTGCGAGATGTTCCCGATGTTCACGCGCATGAAGATGCTGCGGTCGTGGGGCGGCATTGTCGACGTGACGCCGGACCGTTCGCCGATCCTCGCAAAGACCCCGGTCAAGGGGCTCTACGTCAATTGCGGCTGGGGTACTGGCGGCTTCAAGGCGACGCCGGGTTCCGGCCATGTCTTCGCCCACACCATCGCCCGCGACGAGCCGCATTGCATCAACGCGCCGTTCACGCTGGAGCGCTTCCGCACCGGCCGGCTGATCGACGAGGCGGCGGCCGCCGCCGTGGCGCACTGATGATCGCTCTGGCGACAGCGCTCCTGCTCGGCCTGCCGGCCATGCCGGTACGCGACGAGCGTAGTCTGTTCCATTTTCCGTCGCCGGAGGATGTTCGCCTG
>JAAYZF010000338.1 GCA_012514975.1 bacterium | reverse complement strand
TCAACCAGGTACTTGAATGCGAGATTGTAGTATGATTCGGCGAGCGCGCTGAGGAGGGCCTCGCTGCATCCCTGCGCCATCATGGCGGCGCGGAACCGCTCGATCGCGTCGTCATACTCGCGGCTGAGCGACGCGCGGATGCCGGGGTACGGGATGTAGCCCTCCTTCCGCACATCCTTGCGGTCGATGAGGTAATAGCGGTAGATCGCGTGGATGAAGAGGCATGCGCGGACGCGGTGATACAGGTTGTCCGTCTGCTTGCGGAAGAATTCGAGTCCCTCGGCGATGCGGAGGAGCTCCTCCTGCGTTCTGCCCGAGAGCAGCTCGTCCTCGGTGCGATGCCGGAGGGCGTCATCGCTGCTGGTGATGGTGGTGATGATGTCCTGGTACATGTGGGCGCGTTCAGGGCGGAATGAGGTTGAAGTATTTGAGCGTTCCGATGACCCAGTCATCCTTCAGGAAACTCGCGCGGCCGACGAGGAGCGTGACGCGGGCCATCACCGTGAACGCGAACGACGAGCCGAAGCCGAGCATGAGGTACGCGATGCCGATCTTCGACACGCCGCGCGAGAGCGGGTCCGTCTTTTTCAGGGAGAAGAAGAAGTGGTACAGCACGGCCAGCACGCCGACGATCAGGCTGATGTTGCCCGCCGTGCCCACCCAGTCGATCCGTCCATCCGCCCTGACGAGCACCGGGATGAGCGTGGCCTGCACCTGTGTAAAGACGAAGGACTGGATGGTAAGCGGCACGCTGATGCCAGTGCCAATGCCGATGAGATAGGCCATCGGGAGCCGGGAAATCCACGCGTGCTTCGGGCTGAACCGCGCGAGGAAGAGCAGGCCGAGCATAAGCGATGCAAGCATGTACGCCGCCCACACGAAATCCGCGCCACCCTTCTGCGCAAACTCGGCGATGAACTTCTCGATCGGCATGATCACCTTCGGAAGAAGCCCGTTCTGGTACTCGATCACGATGCCGAACCCGACGCTGCCGCCGACGAACACGGCTTCGGTGACGCGGTACAGCACATTGTCCCTGAACAGGAAGGAGAAGACGCTGAGCGTCATCAGCGCCGCAACCCACACCCCCACAAGGTCCATCATCGTGTCAGGCGCCATGGAACCTCCGCGCGATGAACTCGATATTGCCCGCCGCAATCAGCGCGATGGCAAGCAGGTGGACGAAGAGCTGGGTGACCATCATCTTCACCGCCATCGACGGCTGGCCGAGCGCGGTCTCGTATTCGGCCGCGCCGCGCAGCCCGGCCAGCAGGCCCGTGATCTGCCTTGACTGCACATAGGGGAAGAAGTCGCCGGCGGAAACCGCGGTGACGCCAAGGCCCATCTGCCGCCCGTACTTGTTGTTCACCACCGATATCCAGTACTCCGGCAGGTTGACGAACCCGGTGAGCTCGATCACGTAGTCGATGTCGTCGTAGTTCTTCACTCCGTGCATGAAGGGGATGTCCTTGAGCGGCGTGCCGCCGTAGTCCGTGCCGAATGCGCCGGCAATGTCCTGCCCCATCTGGATGATGACGTTGCCCGGCCGGTAGCCCATGAAGACAAAATCGCGCTGGTTGCGCTTGACGGCATAGCGCCCCCGCGTGTCCTGCGCTGCGCGCTCGAGAATGGCCTTGGCGAGGGGCGAACCAAGGCTGTACGATGTGCCAAGCACACTCGCCCCCCGCTCGAACGCGTGGCGCACGATCGCCTCGGACATCGGTTCGAGTTCCGCGGCGACATCGGGCGAGAAATTGAAATCGACGAGGATAACGCCGTTCGTGTGCATGCGGAGCCGGGCGAGATGCTGCTCGATGCGCGCCACGGCGGCGGTGTCGGGCGGGACGGCCGCGCGGGCCGCCGCGAGCGCCGCCTCGCGGGCGTTGATGGCCGCAGCGCGTTTTGCAGGCAGGTCATCGATGAAATCGAACACGCCGCGCGTTGACGCCGCGACGTTCATCCGCAGCGGAACGGTGAAGAACGCCGGCACCAGTACCGCCGCGGCAAGAAGGCCGTAGATCACCACGCGGTAGCGCCTCCCCCACCATGTCCGTTTCCCCGCCATCTCACTCCCCTCCCATGTACGGTTTCTCGATCCCGGCGAGGATTTTGATGCTCGTGGCCAGGCTGCCGAGGGCGACGCCGATGATGATGCTGCGTTTCGCGGCGGTATTGGGGAAATCGAGGATGATCTGCTTCAGCCACTCGAACGTCGGCAGGCCGTTGATCGTCCCGAGCGGCACGAGCTGGTCCACGGGCACCTGACCGAGCAGGACGATGATGGCTG
>JAAYZF010000337.1 GCA_012514975.1 bacterium | reverse complement strand
CGCGCAGGCGCGAGAAGTCGCATGCAAGGATCGATGGCGCAACGAGAACGCTCATGATTTCAGATTATAGCAGAATGCGCGCGCGTTGTCAGCATCTTGCATTTCGCCGTGAAGTTTCGTACACTATCCCATGCATTGCAGTACCGGAATGCCCGCGCCGGGCGGCGGAGATGACGGCGCCGGGGAAGGTGCACATGATCACGATCTACAAGACGACGCTGGCTGTTCTTGAAGGCATTCAGGAGTTCGAGGCGGATTCCTGGGTGAATGTGGTGAACCCGACATACGAGGAGCTCGAACGCCTCTCCCACGAGCTCGCCGTCCCGCTCGACATCCTCACCGACCCGCTCGACATCGACGAGCGTTCGCGCTGCGAGGCCGAGGACAACGCGACGCTGGTTATCGCGCGCATACCCGTCGCGGACGACACCAGCCAGGACATCCCGTTCTTCACCATCCCGCTCGGCATCCTTGTCGGCGAACACCACATCGTCACCATCTGCCGCAAGGACAACGATGTGATGCACGACTTCATGAACGGGAAGGTGCGGAATTTCAGCACGGCAAACCGCACGCGCTTCCTCCTCCAGATATTCCTCCGCACGGCCCTGCTCTACCTGCGCGACCTCAAGGAGATCAACACCAGCGCCAATATCGTGCAGGAAAAGCTGCACCGCGCGATGGAGAACCGCCAGCTCATCAAACTCCTCAGCCTTCAGAAAAGCCTCGTCTATTTCACCACCTCCCTCCGCTCGAACGAGCTCATGCTCGAACGCCTGCAGAAACTCCCGTTCCTCAGATTCTCCGAGGAGCAGATCGAGCTCCTCGATGATGTCATCGTCGAGAACAAGCAGGCGATCGAAATGGCGAACATCTACAACAACATCCTCACCGGCATGATGGACGCCTTCGCCTCGATCATCTCGAACAACGTCGGCGCGGTCGTCAAACTGCTCACCTCGATCACGATTGTCCTGGCATTGCCCACGCTCATCGCCAGCATCTACGGCATGAACGTGAAGCTCCCGTTCGTCCGCAATCTCGAAGACCCCGTCGCCTTCTGGATCGTCATGGGCATCGCGTTCGGAATGACCATCGGCCTTGTCTACTACTTCATCCGCCGCCGCTGGTTCTAGCGCGCGGCACATCCCCTCCACACATGAACATCGACTTTTCCCCGCGGCGCTGGCAGTCTGTCAAGGAACACTACCGCGCGTGGTGGGCCGGCGAGCTCGAACGCCCGCTGCTCGCCGTCACGCTGAACGGCCGCGATGCAGGCAGGCCCGCGCCGGCGCTCCCGTACCACGGGTTCACCGCCTTCTACGGCCTCGACACGCCCGCGGAACAGATTGTCGACCGCTGGACCTACCAGCTCGAAACGCAGAAGTTCCTTGGCGACGCGTTCCCCTCGATGTGGCCCAACTACGGCGCGGGCGCCATCGCCGCGTTCCTTGGCGCCGAGCTCCACAACACCGAGCACACCGTCTGGTTCCGCCCGAGGGCCGTGCGCGACATCAGGGACATCTCCTTCGCGTACGACCCGGAGAATCCGTGGTTCCGCCGCGTCAAAGAGGTCGTGCGCGCCGCGGTCGGGCAATGGCATGGCCGCGTCCAGACCAGCATGACAGACCTTGGCGGCAATCTTGACGTGCTCTCGTCGTTCCGGCCCGGGGAGAATCTGCTCCTTGATCTCTACGACCATCCCGATGAAGTGAAGCGGCTCACATGGGAGGCGCACGGCCTCTGGTTCCGCTACTTCGACGAGATCAATGCCTGCCTCCAGCCCGCCAATCCGGGCTATACCGCGTGGACGCCGATCTTTTCTGACGAGCCCTATTACATGCTGCAATGCGATTTCTGCTACATGATCAGCCCCGCCATGTTGGACGAATTCGTCAAGCCCGAGCTCGCCGCCGCGTGCGCGCGTATTGCGAACCCGTTCTATCATCTTGACGGCCCGGGCCAGATTCCCCATCTCGATTCGCTCCTCGAGATAAAGGAGCTCAAAGGCGTCCAGTGGATTCCCGGCGACGGCCAGCCGGGCATAGGCCACTGGCCCCAAATCTACCGGAAGATCATCGCCGCGGGCAAGCGCGCCCAGTTGTTCGGCTATGGGAAATGGGCCGATATCGAGCGCACATTCGATACCATCGTCCAGCAGGTGGGGAGCGCGAAAGGGCTCATTCTGATCGCCGGCGCGGAGGTGAAGGACGAGGCGGCCGTCATGAGATTCCTTGAACGCTACGGCCAGTAAGTCCGTTGCGGAGCAACGGACGAAGTACGAAGGACGAAGTACGAAGGACGAAGTGATGTACGAAGTACGAAGTGATGTACGAAGTACGAAGTGATGTACGAAGGACGATGGACGAAGGACGAAGTGATGTACGACGGACGATGTACGATGTACGATGAACGAAGTACGATGAACGATGAACGATGAACGATGAACGAAGTACGATGAACGATGAACGATGGACGCAAGCATTTGTCCGCACTCCATGGCGAGCTTGCGGCTCCGTGGGAGCCCGACATTTGTAGAACAACGAGGCAGCACAAACCCACCGCCCCGTAGGGGCGGCACATGAACATGGCAAACACGTACACGCAGATCTACATCCAGATCGTCTTCGCGACAAGCGAACGGGTGGCGAGCGTGCCTGAAAGGCACACCGACAGAGTGTATAGGTACATCACCGGCATCGTGCAGGAATCAGGTCACAAGCTGATCGCTATCAACGGCATGCCCGACCATGTTCATGTCCTGATCGGATACAATCCCAGCCAATCATTGTCTGATCTTGTGAGGGATGTGAAATGCGATTCGACGAAATTCATCAACGACAACCGGCTGGGCATCGGCAGGTTTGCGTGGCAGGAAGGTTATGGTGCGTTTTCATACGCGCGCTCGCAACTTGATGCAGTGGCAAAGTACATTATGAACCAGCGGGATCACCATCGGGTGAGGTCGTTCAGGGATGAGTATGTGGAGATGTTGAGGAAATTCGATGTGGCGTTTGATGACCGCTACTTGTTCAAGTGGCGTGATTCATGTCCCGCACCTGACGGAGCGGATTGACGCCGAAGCGTCCGTTGTCTACAAATGTCGCGCCCCTACGGGGCGGGCGGCGCGGGTGCAGCGATCGGGGGCGATGGTGTGGCAGCGTGGCGATGGACGATGTACGAAGGACGAAGGACGAAGGACGAAGTACGAAGTACGATGAACGATGAACGATGGACGATGAATCCCCCAAGACGCATCTGGGGGAAACGATGAACGATGAACGATGGACGATGAATCCCCCAAGACGTACTGGGGGAAACGATCAACGATGAACGAAGAACGATGAACGATGAACTCCCAACCACTAACCACTAACCACTAACCACCAACTCCCATTTGCCTCCATGTACATCGGCGCTGATTACTATCCCGAGCACTGGCCCGCGTCCCGCTGGGAAACGGATGCGAAGCTGATGAAGAAGGCCGGATTCAATGTCGTCCGCATGGCCGAGTTTGCCTGGGTGAAGATGGAGCCCGAGGAAGGCGTGTTCGAGTTCGAGTGGCTCGACCGCGCGCTCGAAATCCTTGGCCGGCAGGGGATCAAGGCGATTCTCGGCACGCCCACCGGCTCGATGCCCGCGTGGGTCGCGCGCACGTATCCCGAGGTCATCCATGTTAAAAAGGATGGCATGCGCGACACATGGGGCGTGCGCAAGCAGAACTGCCTTTCGAGCGCGGCGTACCGCCGCCTCTCCGAGCGCATCACGCGCGCCATGGCCGTGCACTATGCAGACAATCCGACCGTCATCGGCTGGCAGACCGACAACGAGTTCGGCCACCCGTTCTGCTACTGCGAGACGTGCCGTGCGGCGTTCCAGAGCTGGCTGCGAACGGGATACGGCTCGCTTGATGAGCTCAACCGCGCATGGGGCACGCATTTCTGGGGGCATACGGTCGGCACATGGGGCGAAATCACCATCCCCGTAGACACCGGCTCGCACAATCCGGGCGCGTCGCTCGACTGGCACCGGTTCTTCTCGTGGCAGAACGTGCGATTCCAGCACGACCAGGTCGAAATCCTTCGCGCGTGCTGCCCGGCGCAGTTCATCACGCACAACCTGATGGGATTGTTCAAGGAGATAGATTACTACGACTTGAGCGCCGACCTCGATTTCGTCAGTTGGGACAACTATCCTGTCTGGGGCAGGCCTGCCGTGCGCTATGATGCGTCGTACGCCGCCGATGTGATGCGCGGCGTCAAGGGCAGGAATTTCTGGATCATGGAGACCACCGCCGGGCCGTGCGGCTGGGGCGTCTTCGGCCCGAACATCAAGCCCGGCGAGATGCGCAGCGTTGCCTATCAGCAGATCGGCCGCGGCTGCGACGGCTATGTCTGGTTCCGCTGGCGCACGTGCACGGCAGGGCGCGAGCAGTACTGGCACGGCCTCCTTTCGCACGACGGCAAGCCCGGACGGCGCTACCGCGAAGCCGCCGCCGTCGCGCGCGAGCTGCATGCGCTCGCCGGCCGCCTCGACGGTACGACCGTGAGGCCGGACGTCGCGATCATCTATGACTACGACAGCCTCTGGGCCATGCGCATCCAGCCAGGCTATCCGGGTGCGGACTACCAGCGCGCGATCGGCAACTACTACAACGCGCTGTTCCGCGCGGGCGTCAATGCCGACATGATCCGCCCGGACGCCGATTTCAGCGCGTACAGGCTGGTGCTCGCGCCGCACCTTTATCTTCTTGCCGATGACGTCGCCGCGCGGCTCGATGCATACGTGAAAAGCGGGGGAGTCCTCCTTGCCGATTGCCGCACCGGCGTGAAGGACAGGGACAACCTCTGCCATGCGCGCACGCTGCCGGGCAGGCTTTCCGCCGCGCTCGGCATCGAAATTCCCGAATACGAAGCGATACCCGATGAGTGCTCATATCCGGTGAAAGGCTCGGGCGCGCTTGCAGGTGAATACACCGCCGTCAAGTATGCCGACTGGATCGTGCCGAGGGGCGCCGATGCGCTCGCCGCGTGCGATGTGTGGCATCTGAAGAAATACGCGGCTGTGACGCGCAACGCGTACGGCAAGGGAGCCGGCTGGTATTCCGGTGTGGTCGCGAAGGAGAGCGCGTTCTACGATGCGCTGGTAGCCGCCGCGCTCAAGGACGCTGGCGTGAAGGCGCTCGTCACGCCGCCCGAAGGCGTCGAGGTGTCGGTGCGCGAGGGCAAGGGGCGCAGGCTGCTTTTCATCGTCAATCACACGGACAGGGAGCAGACCGTGCGCGTTCCCGCGGGCAGGACCGATGTGCTGACGGGGAGGAAGACCGGCGGCGAACTCCGGCTTGGGCGCTACGGCGCCGCCGTGCTTGCGGCAGAGCGCCGGCGCGTGCGCTGACAGGGCGCTGCCGGCGGCATTCCGCCATTGACATCCGTCGGCGTGTCTGCTACGATATAGCACGCCAAGATCGATGGGGAATGCATGCGGGGATACTGCGGATGGCTCCTGGGATGGGGGGTACAGTGACAGCACACAGCGGAAGCCGCCGGCAGGCCAGATGGCTGCTGCTTGCCGCGCTCATCATAGCGGGGTACTGCGGGAACGAGTACTCCGTCCGGCTCTTTGCGGGGTACGACTACGTATTCGGCACGGTGGCCGTGCTGATGGTTGTCGCCCTGTACGGCACGTGGTGGGGGATTGCCGCCGCGCTGGGTGCCGCGCTGCAGACATGCCTGCTGTGGGGGCATCCGTACGCGATGGTGTGGTACGTGGCCGAAGCGGCCTTTGTCGGCTGGTGTTTCCGCCGGTGGCGCACCAGGAATCTCGTCATCTATGAAACCTTCTACTGGGCGCTGATCGGCGGGCCGCTGATCCTTGTCATCTTCCTGTTCGTCCTGCGCGCCGATGCGCAGACGAGCACGGCCATATTTCTCAAGCAGTGGGTCAACGGCATTGCCAATGCCTTCATTGCCAATGCCCTCCTCGCGTTCGTCCCGTTCCATCGCTGGGCGGCATGCTCGCGCCGGCAAACGGAATTCACCGTCGGCAACATGCTGTTCAACCTCTGGATCGGCATTGTGATCATCCCGGCGATCATCCTGCTCGCCGTCTACGGCCATGGCGAGCAGCGCAGGATCGAGAACGAAGCCATCGCGAGAGTGAACGATCACGCCAGCCGCCAGGTGGAGGAGACCGCGTACCGGATGCTCGGCAATCTTAACTTCGTCGAGGGCGCCGCCGCGATGCTCGCCTCGGGCGGCGTATCCAACTCCGCCGTGTTGTCGCTCCTCGACACCCTTGTCTCGAAGGATGTGCCGGAGATCGATCAGTGCATTGTCGTGGACGCCGCGGATGGCGTGCGGGCACGCTACGGCGGCCATGAGGCATGCACGTGCGGGGTTGTTTGTGCGCACATGCCCGGGCTGGAGCTCGTGCGGCACACGCTTGAGAGCGTCGTCACGGTCACCACCTGTACGCCGCCGCGCGCGGTGATCATCGCGTCAATCGTGTCCTCCAACACGTATCATGGCGCGGTCATCGGCACGTTCCTGCCCGGCCAGATCCCCTCGTTTCTCACCGGCCGCGCACTCGGGGAACGCATTGACAGCACCGTGCTCGCGCCGGACGGCGAGGTGATGTGCACGACCGTTGGCGGCCGCACGCCCGGCGGGCGGTGGGCGCCGCTTGATGGCTGCAAGGCCATGCCGCGCGGCAACAACCTGTATCATCGCTTCCCCGATGCCGCGCTCGGCATGCCTGTCATCCAGCAGTGGGCGCATTCGTCCTATGCGCTCATGCTTCCCATACACGGGCTGCCCGGGTGGCAGCTCGTGGCTGAGATGCCGCTGGCGCAGGCGGTGACGGAGATCACCCAGGCGTATCTCAGGGGCTTCGCTGCCGTGCTTGTCCTTGTCGTCGCCTTCCTCTTCGTGGCCTACGAAGCCAGCGTCCGCCTCTCGGCGCCGATCGTCCGCGTGACGGAAATGACGACCGACCTGCCGCGCAAGGTGCAGGAGGGCATCCCGATGGAATGGCCGCGCAGCGCCATCGCCGAGATCAGCGCGCTTATCGGGAATTTCAGGCACATGACCGCCGCGTTCGCGCGCCAGTTCAGCGCGATACGCGAAATGAACGAGTCGCTCGAAGCGCGCGTCGAGGCGCGTACGTCCGAGCTCATCCGCCTCAATGCCTCCGTGCGCAAGAGCGAGGAGCGGCTCGAACTCGCCCTCGAGGCGTCGCACGACGGCCTGTGGGACTGGGACATCGCGTCAGGCACGTTCTATCTCAGCCCGCGCAGCTACACAATGCTTGGCTTCCTGCCCGGCGAATTTCCCGCATCGTTCGACGCGATGAACGAACTTGTCCATCCGGACGACCGCCAGCGGATGCTCGCCGCCATGCGCCGCCACTTCGATGGCGAGGCTGATACGTTCGAGAGCGAATACCGCATGCGGACAAAGCAGGGCGGCTGGCTCTGGGTGCTCGGCTGCGGCCGTGTCGTCCGCCATGACAATGCGGACCGCCCGTCGCGCATGGTCGGCACGTACACGGACATCGATGCGCACAAGAAGGACGAGGAGGAGCGCGCGCGGCTGCAGGCCCAGCTTCTCCAGGCGCAGAAGCTCGAATCAATCGGCCGGCTCGCCGGAGGCGTTGCCCACGATTTCAACAATCTCCTCTCGCCCGTTCTCGGATACGCCGAGATGCTCCTGCCGCTCTTCCCCAAGGGGAGCGAAGAGCACGATCTCGTCTCCCAGATCGAGGAGGCGGGCCGCCGCGCCGCTGTCCTTACGCGCCATCTGCTTGCATTCAGCCGCAACCAGGTGCTCGACATCAAGCCCATCGACCTCAACGCCGTCACCGCGGGCTTCGAGTCCATGCTCAAACGAATCGTCGGGGAGGATATTCGGATCGTCGTCCGCCTCGATGCCGCCCGGCCGGTCGTGCGCGCCGATGTGGCCCAGATCGAGCAGGTGCTCATGAACCTGGTGGTCAATGCGCGCGATGCCATGCCGGACGGCGGGACGATCACCATCGAAACGGGCGAAGTCACTCTCGACGAGGCCTACTGCGCAAGCCGCGCGCCGCTCAAGCCGGGCCGCTACGTCATGCTCGCCGTCACCGATGCCGGCTGCGGCATCCAGCCCGAGATCATCAAGAAGATATTCGACCCGTTCTTCACCACCAAGGAAACGGGCAAGGGCACCGGCCTCGGCCTCGCCACCGTCTACGGCATCGCCACACAGCACGGCGGCGATATCCGCGTCATCAGCCAGGCCGGCCACGGCGCGCGGTTCGAGCTCCTCCTTCCGCCCTGCGCGCACGACGGCGCAATGGAGCTCGATGCACCATCCCCCGGTGTCTGCCACAACGGCTCCGAAACCATCCTCGTCACCGAGGACGATGAGGCGCTCAACCTTCTCACCGCGCGCATCCTCACCCGCAGCGGCTACAATGTCCTCCGCGCACACAACGGCGACGAGGCCATCCAATGCGCCAGCAGCTACAACGACCATATCCACCTCCTGCTCACCGATGTGATCATGCCGGGCATGGACGGCGCAGAGCTCTACCGCCGCTTCCGCGGCATTCACCCGGAGACCTCCGTGCTCTTCATGTCAGGCTACACGGGCAATGTCATCCGGCAGCACGGCATCGATGAGAGCACGATCAGGCTCGTTCCCAAGCCGTTCACCATCCCCGCCATTCTCGCCCAGGTCCGCGCCGCCATTGACGACCAGTTGTCGGTAATCGGTGATCGGTAATCGGTAATCGGTGATCGGTTGTTTTTCCGTGCGCGTCGCGCGCACGATGGAGGGCGGCCGTCCCCGGCCGCCGCGGATGCGGGCCATGCCCGCATCACATTGTGACAGTGCGCGTCGCGCGCACGATGGAGGGCGGCCGTCCCCGGCCGCCGCAGATGCGGGCCATGCCCGCATCACATTGTGACAGTGCGCGTTGCGCGCACGATGGAGGGCGGCCGTCCCCGGCCGCCGCAGATGCGGGCACCCGCATCGCATTTTGGCGGTGCGCGTCGCGCGCACGATGGAGGGCGGCCGTCCCCGGCCGCCGCGGATGCGGGCCATGCCCGCATCACATTGCGACAGTGCGCGTTGCGCGCACGATGGAGGGCGGCCGTCCTCGGCCGCCGCGGATGCGGGCCATGCCCGCATCACATTGCGGCAGACGAGTACGTCTGCCCTCCATACTGCGCACAGTGTGGCAGGCGCATCCGTGCGCTGATGGTGGGCTGCGGCCCACCGATCAATGCGCACAAAACGTGCGATGGCCGGAACACGGTTGTCCCTCCCGCCTTGCGGCCGCCATGCATGGCGTGTAAAGCTGCCTGCTTCATGACCATCAGTCGGGCCGTTCGCACCTGAAACATGAAACCTGATACCCGCGCCCCACCACTGACCACTGATCACTGAATACTCCGCTGTCACTCCCAACGCCGTCCTCCGTGCCTCTGTGGCTCTGTGGTGAGAAGCCTGCTCGGAGCATGCGCGTGTCAGCCACGCGAATTCCCCGGGCGACCGGCTACTTCTACTTTCCAAGGCATAGCCTCGGCCACTTTGACTACCACTCTCACTCCCTCTGCCAGCTCCTCGTTTCCACTCCAAAATCCGCGCTCCGCCCTCCGCCCTTCGCGCTCGTTTTCACCGGGGCTTGCATTTTGGGATCACTTTTGATATAGTATTGCTCGCGTCACTTGTTTTGACGAGCAAGTGTGCGCCTAAGTGTCCATATATCCGACACTTATGTAAGCTCAGCAGGGAAGTCGAAGTGCTGGCTAAAAGCACGTCGGGAGAATTTTTGTCGCTTGCCCGATGAGATTTGTGCGTATGGCCGGAAGGTGCCGGCAGGCGCAACCCGCAGAAGCAACCGGGGCGCCCAATGACAAGATATAGGTCCCGTAAGGAGAACGACCATGGCAAAAGAAGTGTTCAAACGGACGAAACCGCACGTGAACGTCGGCACGATCGGGCACGTTGACCACGGTAAAACGACGCTGACCAGCGCGCTGACGAAAGTCGCGTCGGACAAGGGCCTTGCCACCTTCGTGTCGTACGACCAGGTGGCCAAGGCGAGCGAATCGCAGGGCCGGCGCGACGAGACGAAGATTCTGACCATCGCCACGTCGCACGTCGAGTACGAGTCGCCGCAGCGGCACTATGCGCACATCGACTGCCCCGGGCATGCGGACTATATTAAGAACATGATCACGGGCGCGGCGCAGATGGACGGTGCGATTCTCGTGGTCAGCGCGGCCGACGGGCCGATGCCGCAGACGCGGGAGCACATTCTGCTGGCGCGGCAGGTGAACGTGCCGTACATCGTGGTGTATCTGAACAAGATCGACCTGGTGGACGACCCTGAGCTTCTTGACCTTGTGGAGCTCGAGGTGCGCGACCTGCTGAGCGAGTACAAGTTCCCCGGGGACAAGACGCCGGTGATCCGTGGCAGCGCGATCAAGGCGCTCAAGGGCGATGCGGAGGCGATCAAGAGCATCGAGGCGCTGTATGACGCGCTGGACAGCTACATCCCCGAGCCGGTGCGCGCGGTGGACAAGCCGTTGCAGATGGCGGTCGAGGACGTGTTCAGCATCTCGGGCCGCGGGACGGTTGCCACGGGGCGCATCGAGCAGGGCAAGGTGAAGCAGGGGGAGGAAGTGGAGATCGTGGGGATCAAGCCGACGCGCAAGACGGTGGTGACGGGCGTGGAGATGTTCCGCAAGATACTCGAGGAAGCGCAGGCGGGCGACAACGTCGGGCTGCTGCTGCGCGGGATAGAGAAGGACGACATCGAGCGCGGCCAGGTGATCGCGAAGCCCGGGTCGATCACGCCGCACACGAAGTTCAAGGGCGAAGTGTACATTCTGACGAAAGAGGAAGGCGGGCGCCACACGCCGTTCTTCACGGGCTACCGTCCGCAGTTCTACTTCCGCACGACGGACGTGACGGGGCTGGTGAAGCTGCCGGAAGGGACGGAGATGGTGATGCCTGGCGACAACGTGACGGTGACGGTGGAGCTGCTGACGCCCGTGGCGATGGACCAGGGGCTGCGGTTCGCGATCCGCGAAGGCGGCCACACGGTCGGCGCCGGCCAGGTAACCCAGGTCATCGAGTAATTGCGGATTGCGGATTGCGGATTGAGAGGCAGTTCAATCCGCACTCTGCGCTCTGAAACCAGGAACCAACATGGCACGCGAGATCATCACACTGGCCTGCGCCGAATGCGACCGCCGGAACTACGTGACGAAGCGGAACAGGAAGGCGGGGAGCGGGCGGCTGCAGATCAAGAAATTCTGCAGGTTCGACCGGAAGCACACGATCCACAAGGAGACGCGCTGAGGGTTGCTGAGGGCAGTAGCTCTAATTGGTAGAGCGGCGGATTCCAAATCCGTTGGTTGGGGGTTCGAATCCCTCCTGCCCTGCCATCATCACCCGCGGGGCGCAAGGAGCGCAAACGTATGGCCGACGAAAAGCCGAACATGGTGGTGCGCAGCAAGCTCTTCGTGAAGGAAACGGTCGAGGAGCTCAAGAAGGTGAACTGGTCGACGAAGGACCAGTTGATCACGTCGACGAAGGTGGTGATCATCGGCTCGATCATCATGGCGGTCTACCTGGGCGTGGTTGACGCGGCGTTCTCGGCCGTGCTGAACTGGTTCCTGAAGATGCGGATATAACGCGGCGCGCGCAAGGGGCTATTGGAATGAAGTGGTACGTGCTACATACGCTGTCCGGCCAGGAGCAACGCGTGAAGGAGCTGCTCGAGGAGCGCGTGCGCCTGCACGAGCTGGGCGAGAAGATCCGCCAGGTCATGGTGCCGACGCAGACGGTGCAGGAAGTGCGCAGCGGCAAGAAACGGATCATGACGCGGAAGTTCTTCCCGGGCTACGTGCTCGTGGAACTCGAGTTGAACGACGACACGTGGCAGCTCATCAAGCACACGCAGGGTGTCATCGGCTTCCTCGGCGGCGTGCGCCCGACGGCGCTCACGGCGGATGAAGTGGCCGAGATGTTCAACCAGCTCGAGGCGTCGAAGGAGAAGATCGCGCCGCGCGTCATGTTCAGCGCGGGCGATCGCGTGAAGATCAACGACGGGCCGTTCATCAACTTCGTCGGCGAAGTCCAGAACGTCGACGAGGAGCGCGGCAAGCTCGGTGTCAACGTCACCGTCTTCGGCCGCACAACGCCCGTCGAGCTCGAATACTGGCAGGTTGAGAAGGAAGAATAGTTTTGATGCGGGAGTGATCCATGGCTTCGAAAAAAGTGACAGGAATGGTGCGACTGCAGATCCCCGCCGGGCAGGCAAATCCGGCGCCGCCGATCGGCCCGGCGCTGGGCCAGCAGGGCGTCAACATCATGGAGTTCTGCAAGCGGTTCAACGCGGAGACGTCCAAGCTCGAACCCGGGCTTATCATCCCCGTCGTCATCACCGTCTACCAGGACAAGTCGTTCACGTTCATCATGAAGTCGCCGCCGGTGGCCACGCTGATCAAGAAGGCCGCCAACATCGCCACCGGCTCCGCCGTGCCGAACCGCGACAAGGTCGGCCGCATCACGCGTGCACAGGCGCGCGACATCGGCGCGAAGAAGATGAACGACCTGAACGCGCGCGATATCGACGCGGCAGTCAGAATGGTCGAGGGAACCGCCCGCAGCATGGGCATCGACGTGGTGGAAGGATAAGTACCGAACGCGACCGGGATTTTCAGTTCACAATTGTCAACTGCCAATTGCAGATTGCCCAGTGAACGCCGTTTACTAACCGAATACCCCGAGCGGGGGAGCGTGAGGACACGCGAATGAGCACACCGAGCAAACGACAGAAGGAGAACACCGGCAAACTCGAGGCGGCGAAGAAGTATCCCCTCAAGGACGCCATCGAGCTGGCGCTCCAGATGCGCCGCGTCAAATTCACCGAGTCCGTCGACGTCCATATGCGCCTGGGCGTCGACCCGAAGCAGGCAGACCAGGCGGTGCGCGGCACCGTGGTGCTGCCGCACGGCACGGGCAAGACCGTGCGCGTGCTCGTCTTTGCCACCGGCACGGACGCCGAGGCGGCGCAGCAGGCCGGGGCCGACCATGTCGGGCTTGCCGACCTGGTGAAGAAGGTCGAGGAAGGGTGGACGGACTTCGATGTTGCGATCGCCACGCCGGCGACGATGCGCGACGTGGGCAAGCTTGGCAAGGTGCTCGGCCCGCGCGGGCTGATGCCGTCGCCCAAGGCCGGTACGGTCACCGCTGCCGTCGCCGATGCGGTCAGGGAGTTCAAGGCGGGCAAAGTGGAGTTCCGTGTCGACAAGCAGGCCGGCATCCACTGCCCGATCGGCAAGGTGACCTTCTCGGCCGAGCAGCTTGCGGACAACGCGGGCGCGCTCATCGCCGCGATTCTCAAGGCGAAGCCGGCATCGGTGAAGGGCACGTACCTTCAGCGCCTCTCGCTGTCAACGACCATGGGGCCCGGCATTGCGATCGACCCGCGCGACGCCGAGCGGGTGCTTGCCGCTTAATGGCTCGATGGCATGTGTGATTTCTTCACCCTTCACAGGGATGCATTCATATGCGTGCGGAAAAAACGTTCATCATTGACGAGTTGAAGCAACGGTATGCCGGCAGCAGCCTTGTCGTGTTCACCACGTACCAGGGCATCAAGGCGAACGACATGAACACCCTGCGCCGCTCCATCGCGCAGGCAAGCGGGACGATGGATGTCGTGAAGAACAGCCTCGCCCTGCGCGCGCTGGCCGACGTCAAACGCGGCGCCGACGACTCGATGTTCGCCGGCCCCACGGCCATCGCGAGCACCTCGGGCGACATCGTCCAGCTCGCCAAGGCGCTCGCGGCGTTCGCAAAGACGAACGACAAGCTCCAGGTCCGCGGCGGCGTGCTCGATGACAAGCAGATTTCGGCCGAGGAGATCAAGGCGCTGTCCACGCTCCCGTCCCGCGATGTGCTCATCGCCATGCTGATCGGCACGCTCCAGGCGCCGATGGCGGGCCTCGTGCGCGTGTTCAGCGGGCTGATGGGCAACATGGCGCGCGTGGTCGGCGAAGTGGCCCGCGTCAAGGGCGAAGCGGGCGGCGCGGACGCGGCGCCGGCAGCGGAGGCCCCCGCGGCATCACAGGCACAGTGACAAAACGGACAACAACAAAGCAACTGTACGCACTCGTTGCGTGAATTGCCTCTACCAGTAACAACAGACACACAGAAGCGAAGGAGACGACAATGGCATCCGAACGTGTAGAAACATTGGTCAGTCAGGTTGATCAGTTGACCGTGCTCGAACTGAGCGAGCTTGTCAAGGCGCTCGAGACGAAATATGGCGTGACGGCCGCCGCCCCGATGGCGATGGCCATGCCCATGGCAGGCGGCGCGGCGGGCGAAGCGGCGGCAGCCGAGGAGCAGACGGAATTCAACGTCATCCTGACGGACACCGGCGCGAACAAGATCAACGTGATCAAGGAAGTCCGCGCGCTCACCAGCCTCGGGCTGAAGGAAGCGAAGGACCTTGTGGACAACCCGCCGAAGCCGATCAAGGAAGGGGTGACCAAGGAAGAGGCACAGAAGATCAAAGAGAAGATCGAAGCAGCCGGTGGCAAAGTCGAGATCAAGTAGTCCGTCCGCGGCACACGGCGCCCGTGCGCGCGTGTGCGCGGGCGTGCAGGCAATGAAGAAGGCGCGATGCCCGTCGTGCCTTCCTCTCTCTTTGCATGCCCCGGCCCGGCATTGCCAGGCAGGGGCCTAATCTGATCGCAGCAACGGCTATGAGTATGCGCAAGAATTACGCCAAAATCCCGGATGTCGTTCCGCTCCCTCCGCTTACGGATATCCAGCGCAGGGCGTACGAGGCGTTCCTGCAAAAGGATGTGCTGCCGGAAGAACGCACCGAGGTCGGCCTCCAGGCGCTCTTCAAGGAGATCTTCCCGGTCGCCAGCGCATCCAAAAAGCTCGAAATGCAGTTCGTCCACTATTCGTTCGGTGTCCCCAAGTACGACATCAACGAATGCAAGCGGCGCGGCATGACGTACCAGGTGCCCCTCAAGGTCACCTTGCGCATCAAGGGCCCGAACGACGTCATGAAGGAACAGAGCGTCTACCTCGGCATGATTCCCCTCATGACGCCCAACGGCACCTTCGTCATCAACGGCGTCGAACGCGTCATCGTCAGCCAGTTGCAGCGCTCGCCCGGCATCACCTACGACCGCGTGCAGCACCCGACGGGCATGTACCTCTACACCTTCACCATCATCCCGTCCCGCGGCACCTGGTTCGAAGCGGCATTCGACCTCAACGACAGCATCTACATCAGCGTGGATCGCAGGCACAAGCGCCGCCGCATCCTTGCCACCACGCTCCTTCGCGCCCTCGGCTACGAGACCAACGAGCAGATCGTCGGCCTGTTCTACAAGACCGACACGGAGACCCTGGCGACCAAGGCCGGCCAGAAGCGCGCCGCGGGCATGATCCCGTCGAAGCACATCACCGCGCCCTCAGGCCGCAAGATCCTTGCCGAGGCCCTCAAAGAGCTGACGCCCGAGAAGATCGAGGAGCTCGTCAGCGCCAAGGTCGCCGACATCGAAGTCTTCAAGGGCGCCACCAAGGATTCGCCCGTCATCAAGATGCTCGAACGCGAGGAGTACTCGACCGACCGCGTACGCGCGCTGCGCGAAATCTACGCGCGGCTCCAGCCTGGCGAGCCGATCGTGCTGCAGAACGCCGAGAACCTCCTCCGCCGCCTCTTCTTCGACAAGGCCACATACGACCTCGGCCGCGTCGGCCGCTTCATGCTCAACAAGAAACTCGGCCTCTCCATGGACGCCGAGTCGCTCGCCAAATCCACCCTTACCGAGATCGACATCATCGCCGCGCTCAGCTACCTGCTCGACCTGCG
>JAAYZF010000336.1 GCA_012514975.1 bacterium | reverse complement strand
TGAGGCTTGTTGGTCAGGTTCCAGCAGTGCTCCACCAGGACCGACGCGATCGCATGAACAGCGTCGTGACGGTCCAGTCCGTTAACGAGCAATCGGTCGAGCGCACGTTTCGCCTCCAGGAGGCCTTCGGCGAGCTGATTTTCGACAATGACGTGGGCTAGCGCGTGAGCTTCGATATATGGGAGCTTGGCTCGGATCCTCTGATGGTACTGGCGAACCGCTGCGATGCAGAGAGCCTCGTCGAGCTCCAGGCACTTAGCGCTGTCAGGATCGTGATCGGGATCGTACTTCCACATCTGTCTTAGCTTCCGGCTAACGTTACGGGTGAGCGGCCGGCGCGCCCGCCGTGGGTGCGACGTACGCTCAACCCGCTGGTGTACGCCCAGCATGGGCGTGAACTTATGGGGTGTAAGTCCCCTATGGGAGATCAGTATATGAAACCATGAGCTGAAAGCAAGGACGGAAGGGTGACCAATTGTCCGAAGGAAGCTGGATGCGAGACCCGCAAGTCCGGCGGTGCGGGAGCGGGGAGCTGATCACTCCCCGCGACCCGCTGGGCCTCCCAGAACTCGCGGGTGTAGATGCAGGTGTCGAATTGAATCCGACGATGCCCGCGTTGGCGTCAAGTCTTTATGTCGCTTGTGTCAAAAGCCAGCCTTGCCATGGGGTGGGGACGGGATCAATCCAGGGACGATTTCTCTTTCAGGAAGGTCCTGTGCGATCCCAGTATTCGAGATGGGGCCGGCTGCCAGCAGGCGGGCTGTTGCGCTTTCGAGCAGGCGCCTGTCTTCGACAATTGCCCGCACCGGACCGTCATGGGGCGCGGAAAGCCGCGTCTGACGGCACCGTGGAGAAAATACTGTCGCTGAAACTCAGCGCGTTGCCCTGGACGGGGAACTCTTCGATCATCACCTGCGCCGGCACGTTCTCGAACATCACCGGAAGGCCGTTGGCGGTGAAGAAGTTCGGGGAATCCATCAGTTGAAAATGGAGATGGGGCGCGCCGGAGTTGCCCGTGTTTCCGACCCGGGCGATCGGCATGCCCTTCTTCACCTTGTCCCCCGGCTTCACGCGGAGCGACCCTTCCTGGAGATGACAGTACATGCTGAACTCGCCGTTCTCATGGTCAATGAGCACGTAGTTCCCGGCCACGGCATTGGTCCATCCGATCTGCGTGACCAGCTCCTTGAGGAGGCTCTGGACGTACTCCGGTTGGGCAAACTTGGCCGGGTCGTTCATCCGCGTCTCGGGGAACTTGTCCCCGATCTCCCGGACCACACCGTCGCCAATGGCCAACACATCCCGTCCCCAGATGCTGTAGTCGGAAAGCGTCCTGGGGTTGGGACTTGAAATGTCCGTGAAGGATGCCGCGCCTTTCTGGTTGGCCCCCACCAGGTCCATGGCAAACTCCTGGGACGCGGACGCCCGGTGGTGGATGTAGCTCAGGGGAAGGAACGCCATCTGCACATCGCCCGTCACCGGAAAGAGGTACTTTCCCTTCACCTCGTAGGACGTGAGCTGCACGGGGAAAGAGGCGACCGTCCTGTCGCCGCCGGCGTTCACGGTCACGTTGATCTCCACGCCGTCGATCTTCATGCGGCCGACATGATGGATGTAGGCGATTCTCGAGAGCGGGAGCAGGATGCTCTGTCCCTCGGCCGCCGTTCCGTTCTCCGACAACGCGCCTTCGGGAAACGCCGCGTTGCCGAACGACAACTGTATCGCAGGCAGCGGAAGCTGCTGCTTGTTCAGCATCCCGGCGGTCTCGGCAATCGCCTCCGACAGCGGCTTCCCGGAGATATGGAGGCGCACCGTCTCAACGCCCGAAACCCTGCCGATCACGTCCACCCGTTCGATGGTCACCGGGTTCTTCTGCCTGTTCATCACGACCAGGTCGGGCAGCTTGATATCCGTGATCTCCCAGTGGCCGATGCGGCAGGTTACGGGAATCACCTTCTTGCCCTGGACAAGGTGGCGGATGCTGACGTTATCGGCCGACCCTGCCGTTGACGGAGACATCAGCAGGATCGTTGCCGCCAGAACATGCCCCGCCTTCCCAAGAATGGTTCTACACGTGCGGTTCATCGTGTCCCCCCTGTTTTGCGATCACATGTACAAGCACTCAGAAGTCTGAAGCGCATCTCATGATTTCCTGATTCATGCGACCATTTGGCCGAACAGCTCTTGTGCCTCAAAAACATCATCCCTTTTCAGGCCTGATGCGGGATGATATGCGTCAAAAAAGTTGCTGCAACCTAAATATACTCGTTGTCGCGGCCGCGACCGGCCCGCCTCTGAGCGGGCGCAGGATCGGACGGGAGGCGTTGCGGACTGACGACTGGAAGTTCTGCATGGCCTCGTCCCGGCGGATGCGTTCACTCGCCCGAGACGAGGAGGACGCCCTGGCAGGAGCGGAACGGAATCGAGCAGGATCCGTCCGGCAGTTCCTTCACTGTGATGGGACCGTCGCCGCCGTACGCCTTGGCGCTCGGCGCGCGAAAGACGAGTTCGAACGACGCGGGCTTTGCGTCCTCGGGGTCGTCCGCCGCCGTCACGAAGAGCGCTCGAGCCGAGCAGGCGGGGTCGCGCGCAGACATCTCGCCCACCAGGAGCGGTGCGCCGTTCGAGGCGCGCACCCCCTTGAAGAAACCGGCGTCGAGCGCGGCGGGCAAGGCCGCCGCCTCCTTCGGGTTGCGCGGCGACCCGTGCCGGAAGCCGACGAAGTGCGTGGCCGTGGACCTGAACTTCATGTACTCGGGCCCGAGGCGCTTCAGCTCGGCATTGACCGTCTTCAGCTTCGCGTACTGCTCCGTCTGCGCGCCTGCGGCATCGAGCACGTTGTTCGTCCACCAGCCCTTGCACCAGCAAGCCCACGTGATCGCCTCCGCGCCGAAGCTCAGGGCGGCGCAGGCCTGGAAGCGCAGGCGGTTCTCGCTCATGGGGGGATGGCTCTCGCGCGAGTTCACCTGCGGAATGTACCAGAACCCGCGTCCCGTGCGGCGGCAGGCGTCCGCCACGAGGATGAAGTTGTCGTAGCACTTTGAGATGAAGCTGTCGAAGCTCGCGGGCTCGACGTAAGGGTAGAAGTCGTACGATATGTAGTCCAGCGGCACGTGGCGGCAGTACTCTGCCACGTGTTCCGCGTAGGTCGTGGCGCCGAGCTGGTTGACGGTCTGCTTGCCCGTGTTCCGGGCGACGCTCGCGTAGTTCGGATAGAGGTTCAGGTAAAGGGGCACGCCCGGCAACTCGCGGTTCAACTGGCGTACGACCTCGCCGTAATACGGGAAGTCGAGCGCGGAAGGTTCGTCGCCGATGTCGGCAGCCCAGATCGCCGGGTGGTCCTTGAAAGCGGCCGCGCCCTTCGAATAGACGTCGGGCGGGTTCTTCTCGCGCAGCATGCCGGCGTTCTCTCCGTCGCCGCCCCACCAGCCGGGCACGATGCCGTTGACGATTGCGCCCACACCGTGCTTCGCGAAGAGGTTGAGCGTGGTGCGGTCATCTACGCCCACGCCGACGATGAAGTCCACGCTGCAGTCCCTGATCGCCTTCACGTGCGCTTCGGTGCGCGCGTTCGCCTGCAGGCAGTAGGCGCCGATGAGCAGTCTCGAAGAGTCCATTCGCGGTGCCGCCGCGCAGACGGCGGCGAGTGTGCAGGCGGCTGTTCTGTTGGTCCGGTTCATGCTGTCATCCTCATGTCTTGGTTCGGCATCCTTGCTCTCTTCCATGGTTCAACGCCCCGCTGACGGCGCGCTCTCGACAGGGTTGCCAAGGAACACGTCGTTCACCCGCTTCAGGCGTTCGGGGAATTCGTGCCATACAGGGTCTTCCGGCCCGGCGTTTGTGCGGACCACCGCCCCCAGAAAGCCGTGGTCGCGCCAGGCGCGGGCGGCGTGCTCGACGACCTCCCAGTAGGCGTCGGAGCGCTCTTCCCAGCGCAGCCGGCAGTCGGCGCAGTAGGACGCGCCCTCGCCGAGTATCAGCGGGATGCCGGGAAGATACGCGTCGCGCACCTTTACCGCCTGCGCCGCGGCGTCCGTCGCCTTCTGCTTGAAGTGGTCCAGGTTCTGTTCCAGCTTCTCCTGCAGCAACCGCTCCAGTTCCGGCATGGCGTTCGGAGCGAGGTTACGGTAGAGCCAAATGCGCCGATACCAGTCGGCCGCCATGGGCGGACGGTCTCCGCGGCTGTCGAGCAGGGCCTGAAACGGCACCAGGTCCCGGCGCAGGAAGAGGCGGATCGGCGCATAGCGCCGGGGGTCGTTCAAATCCACGTCCGGCCCTAGCAGGCCGCTCTCGAAGACGCCATAGACATCCCAGAGATAGTAGCTGTGAACGTTCCAGACCTGGGCGTTGCGCGGGATGAAGTCGAGATTGGTCCAGGGAGTGTAGGTGTCCAAGGCGAACGGGATGTCAGGGTGCCGGGCCTTGAGGAATTCAATGGCGTCTTCATGCTGGGATCGGAAGCGGTGCAGTTCCCCGACCGGCCTCTTTGCGTCGCCATAACCGCCGGTAAAGCACATCCCGTCGACCTCGTTGAAGATCTCGGCGGCGGCAATGACATTCCCCAACCCCCGCTGCTTCAACTCGTTGAGTATCAGGTCCAAACCGCGGGCGAAGAACATGAAACGTTTTTCCAAAGGCAAGCCAAGCAACTCCGCTGTCACCTGCCGATCGGTGAACCAGAAGGTGTGCAGGTAGTACCAACTCGAAAGTATCACTTTGATGTTGTGGCGTTTGGCGACTGTGCAAAGCTCGATCAGGCGTCTGAGCAGATCGACGCGCCCGCCGGTCATGTGCTCCATCTGCCGGGTGAAATGGCAGTGACCCGGCAAAGCGGGGAAGAACTCCAACTCCCCGCGCGGCCGGCCATCGGCATCGTGGGTGATCCCGGCGCCCGCTTCTATGCGGATGCAATTGAAGCCGCGCTCCACCAGCTCCGTCATGCGCAGATCGAGGTCGTTGAAGAACCCGTTCGTGCCGGTGTCCAACAGAGCCCAGATCCAGAATGAAATAGCCAACCGATCCGTCATCGCGTCGCGCGTCACCGTGTCAAAAAGTGCAGATCTTTGTCACGTCGCGAACGGACGCCTCGCGCACCATTACGCGGGTTTCCGATGGGCGCTCCGAACATTCGATCCACTCCCGTTTACATTGGATCGGCATCCTCAACCTATACGGTTTGCACACGGCAAGGGCGCTCAGGGCTCTCCTGGCGCCCTCGGAAATGGCCAGCCTGGTCTCCTGAAAGGGAAAGAGTTCCGCTGCCTCACGGCTGATGCCTCTCTTGGTTGCAACCGTAACGACATTCCTGCCAAGAAAACGCTTTGCCTCACGGCATGTCGCGACATCACCGGTCACCATGATTATGGGAATGCCCATACTGCCGGCGACCAGCGCCGTCTGCGCAATCTCTCCCGACTCTCGCCCATTGTACCAGTACCGTATCTCGCGGATCGAATTCTGGGTGTGGTTCAGGACGCCGTCCGGCGTGCCCTTCATCGCATG
>JAAYZF010000335.1 GCA_012514975.1 bacterium | reverse complement strand
TCTCAGCGTCAGCATTTTCGAAAATACCCCGATTTTACAGGCGCTTTCAAACATGGATAACAAAGATCAATTACTTCAACCACCTAACCAACTGCAACTGTTTAACTTATAACCGGACAGTTGTGATGTCAAATGTCAAATGTCAAATGTCAAATGTCAGATGTCAAATGTCCCTTCCGTCCCTTTGGTCCCTTTGGTCCCTTCCCCTTCCCAAAAACAAAACCGCCGCGCACCATTGATGCGCGGCGGCAAGTATGCGGCGGCCATGGCCGCTACTGCATCGGCACAGGCCCGCTGCTCTCGTTCTCGTCCGACAGCGGCGCGCTGCGCGGATTGATCTTCAGATCGCGCGCAGCCTGCGACAGCCACGAAGCCAGCATCACGTTCTGCTCGCGCGACAGCAGTTGCTCGCGCAACGTGTCCTCGACCGTGTACATCAGCTCCGGGTCCGAGGGAATGATCTCGACAATGGCGGCGAGCATGTAGCCGTCGCGGAACGGCGCCACGACCGGTACGTTCTCCGGGAACGCGAACAGCCGCGCGACGATTCCCGCCGGGCAGCCGATCTCCTCGATCGGCGTCGCGCGGTCGAGCGGCGTCGTCACCTTCGGCGAATAGCCAAGCGCGCTCAATGCCGCAACGAAATTCGTCACCGGCTCGCCCAGCTTCTGCTTGAGCATGTTCGCCGTCTCCTGCGCAGACGCGATGGCGCGGCGGCGCTTTACCTCGGCCGTCACCTCGCCCGCGATCTCGTCCAGCTCGGGCACGTAGGCGTCACGCTTGTCCGTAACCATGAACGTGATGAAGCCCGTGCCGGGCACTTCGAGCACGTCGTTCACGTCGCCCGCCTGCATGCCGAACGCGGCGCGCAGGATGGCCAGTGAATTGGTCACGCCGGGCAGCTCATCCTCGAGCGTCAAGAGCCCCGTGGTCACCGCGGGCAGCTCCTTGTCCCGTGCCGCGAGGGTGAATGCGGCGATCTTCTTGTCCGTCTCTCGTTCGCGCGTGCCTGAGAGGGCCAGGTACACCTGCTCGGCGCGGTCGCGCGCCATCTCCATCGCGCGCTGCGTCGTCAGGTTCGTCCAGATGAGCCCCTTGACCGCGGCGAGCGGAAGGAACTCGTCGTCGGGCAGAGCCGTCTGCGCGGCGTCAGCCGCGGCGTTCGTCGCGAGGAACAGCTCCTTGTTCTCCTCGTAGTAGTCCTCGAGGTCCTCGTCCGTCACGTTCACCCCGCCGGCGTCCGTCCTTGCCAGCGTGTACACGAGCGCCACCTTGGGCGGCACCTTGAAATCCTCGCGGTTCGTCTGGTAGAACTCCTCGAGCTCGTTTGTCGAGATTTCCTGCGGCGCCACGTAGTTCGTGTAGTAGAACGGCACGTACGCCAGCCGGATCAGCGTGTGGTCAATGTCGTATGCCTGGCGCAGCTCCGCGTCCGTCACGAACAGCGTCGAGCCGATCAGTTGCTGCATCCGCTGGATTCGCAGCAGCGTGGCGATGTGGTCCTCGAATTCTTTCAGCGGCATCGGGCCCGCAAGGCTCGTCACCGCCGCCCTGTACGCGTCCATGCTGAAATTGTCCTGCCCGCGGAATACCACGCTCCTGATCGCCTGTACCACCTCGTCCGGGCTGACCACAATGCCCTCCTTGTCCGCTTCGTGCAAAAGAACGAGGCGGCGCCAGCCCTCCATCCGCAGCTCGTCGGACTGCGTGTTCAGAAGATCCGCCGGATAGCCCATCAGGCGCAACGAGATGCGCGCGCCGCGCACCGCGTACGCCAGCTCGCTCTCCGTCACCTGCCTGCCGCCGAACGAGCCCGCGATGTCCTTCTGCGCGGCCGGGCCCATGCCTTGCCCTAGGCGCGGCACGCCCCACAACCCGACGAACGTGACTATGATGATGGCAAGAACCACCCACAGAATTGCCCGCTGCCGCCTGCGCAGTATGCTCAGCATAACGTTATGCTCCGGTCATTTGTTGCGCCGCGTGTTCCCTTCCGCCATGCCGCGGCTTCGCATGTGCGACTTTCCGACTCGGCGTGCCGCTTACGCGCCCGCCGCCTTTATCATTCCCGTCTTGCGCGCGTACGCGAACACCCCGCCCGCGTCGATCACGTCCTTCGCATCGCCCAGCGGCTTCAGATCGAACCGCTCGCCCGTCGCAGCCTTTATCAGCACGTTCTCGTCCAGCCGCAGCTCCGCCTCGTCGCCCGTCTTGAACTCGTCGCACAACCGCGCCACGCAGTCCACCGGGTACAGCTCGCCCGTCGCAATGCAGTTGCGGAAAAATATCCGCGCGAACGACCCGGCCACGACCGCCTTCACCCCTGCCGCGCCCAGCGCGATCGGCGCATGCTCGCGCGATGAGCCGCAGCCGAAATTCCGCCCGGCAACAATGATGCGGTACTCGCTCGTCTCGCTTCCCGGCGCGACGAACGGCGGCAGCCCGGCCGGCAGCCCGCTCAACGCAAAGCTCCCCAGCTTCCGGTATTCCGCCTCGATCGTCGGCACGAGATACAAGTGGATCGCCGGGATGATCTGGTCAGTGTCTATGTTGTCCCCAAGGACATACACTTTGCCCGTGATGGCGCTCATTTACATGAACTCCCGTGGATCGGTTATCGTTCCCCGAATGGCTGATGCGGCAACGGTGTACGGCGAGGCAAGGTATACCGACGCCTCCTTCGACCCCATCCGCCCCGGGAAATTCCGGTTCGTCGTCGAGATCACCACCTCGGCCCCGTTCGCACGGCCCACCGTGTCCACCGGCCCGCCAAGGCAGGCTGCGCAGCTCGGCGGCGCGACGGGCAGGCACCCCGCGTCGGCAAACACCTGCGCAAGCGTCCTCCCGTCCAGCTTCGTCGCGTGGAGCCCCTGCTCCACCTCGCGCGTCGCAGGCACGAGATACGTGTCGATGCTCACCTTCCGCCCCAGCAGCACCTTCGCTGCGGCGATGAAGTCCGAAAGCTTTCCGCCCGTGCACGAGCCGATGTACGCGCGGTCAAGCTTCACATCCCCGCACGCCGCCGCCGGCGCGTAGTTGTCAGGCGAATGAGGCCGTGCAACCGCCGGCGCCAGCTCGGCTGCGTTATAGTTCGCGACGGACTTGAATCGCGCGCCCGGGTCGCTCGTCACCTCGATGAACGGCTTGTTCGTCCGCGCCTTCACGTACTCGCGCGTCACGCGGTCGACCGGGATGATCCCGTTCTTGCCGCCCGCCTCGATCGCCATGTTGCACAGCGTCATCCGCTCTTCCATGCTCAGCGACTCGATGCAGCTGCCGGCGAATTCCATCGCGCAATACGTCGCGCCGTCCACCCCGATGTCCCCGATGATCCTCAATATAAGGTCCTTCGCCATCAGGTACGGCGGCAGCTCGCCCTCGATCACAAAACGCATCGTCTCGGGCACCTTCAACAGTATCTTCCCCGTGCCCAGCACAAACCCCGCGTCCGTGTTGCCGATCCCCGTCGCGAACTCGCCGAACGCCCCTGCCGTGCACGTGTGCGAATCGGTGCCCAGCAGCACTTCGCCCGGCCGCGTGTGCCCTTCCTGCGCCAGCGCGATATGGCATACGCCCTTGTACGCCGTCGTGTCCGGGTCGTAAAAATACTTGACGTTGTGCCGCTGGCAGAACTCGCGCATGATCGCCACGTTCCGCTGGCACATCTTGTCCACGGTGTAAATGTAATGGTCGGGGATCACCACGAGCTTCTCGCGGTCGAATACCTTTGCATCCTTCCCGAACTCGCGCTCGAACACGCCGACCGTGCCCGGCCCGCACACGTCGTGCGTCATCAGGATGTCGACGCGCACCCACACGTTATCCCCGGGGCGCACGGCAGCTTTGCCCGCGTGCTGCGCCAGGATTTTTTCGGTCATTGTCTGAGCCATAACCTTACCATTGACAATGCCCCTTCCAGGGCTGGTTACGTCCTGCAGGAAATCCACAAGACAACTATTATACCCTTTGCCCGCATAACTGTCAATTTCCTGACGCGCCGCGCCAACGTGTCAGCCGGACGCGCGCATCCCGCGTGCCGACGTGACTGGAGTCACGTCGTACCAACGCGCCGCGCCGACGTGTCAGTCAGGCCCGCTGCGCACGGCCTTTCGCCCCGTTCCTCTCCCTCAAATTGGCAGCTATTCTCAATTCCCGATTGCCATCCGCCCATGGAATCGGGAATTGATTTGACTTCCCGGAGGTGAATTGCTATAATCTTGTTCTCATGCACTATGGTGAGCACCTGTGCACGAGAGTTGTTTATATGTCTTATGGAACGGCGTACGGCCCATCCGCTGCGCCACCGATACTACCGAGGTTCACAATGAGCAAGACGTATTCAGCAAAAGCCGTGGACGTCAAGCGGAAATGGTACGTGGTTGATGCTTCAGAACACGTCCTCGGCCGCCTCGCGGCCCGCGTCGCCACCGTCCTCACCGGCAAACACCGCCCCACCTTCACGCCCCACGTCGACACCGGCGACTTCGTCATCGTCATCAACGCCGGCAAGATTAACGTCACGGGCAACAAGGTGCAACAGAAGTATTACGACCGCTATACCGGCTTCCAGGGCGGCCGCCATATCCGTACCTTCGAGCAGATGCGCGACAAACGCCCCGCACGCATGGTCGAGCTCGCCGTCAAGGGTATGCTCCCCAAAAACCGTCTCGGGCGCGATATGTTCCGCAAACTCAAAGTCTACGCGGGCGCCGAGCATCCCCATGCCGCCCAGCAGCCCCAGCCACTGCCGCTTTAACGTGACGAATCGAGTGCTACATGAACGACGTACAGACCACTGATGCCGTACAGACCGAAGCGCCGCCCCCCGTCGACCAGGCCGCTGAACTCGACGAGCGCGTTTTTACCGCCAACTACAGCGCCGTCGGCCGGCGCAAACGCGCCGTCGCCCGCGTCCGCCTCGTTCCCGGCGCCGGCGCCATCAAGATCAACAGCCGCGCGATCGAGGAGTACTTCCCCGTGCCCACGCTCCGCCAGTTGATCGCCCGCCCGTTCGATATCACCCGCCTCGCCGGCAAGTTTGACGTCGAGGCGACGATCGACGGCGGCGGCATCGCCGGCCAGGCCGGCGCGCTCTGCCACGGCATCAGCCGCGCCCTCAGCCTCATCGACGAGGGCACCCGCAAGCAGCTCAAGGTCGCCGGCCTTCTCACGCGCGACGCGCGCGAAAAAGAACGCAAGAAATACGGCCAGCGCGGCGCCCGCGCACGCTTCCAGTTCTCGAAACGCTGATCAATTTCGACAAACTCCGTCGAAATTGATGATATCCGCTATCGAGCGCGTGTGGCCATGCCACTACTTGGAGGGTCACCGCCTGTCCCGCCTCGCGGCGATCCCGGTGACCGCGCGGCGTCCTCGCCGCCTGGAGGGTCACCGCCTGTCCCGCCTCGCGGCGATCCCCGGTGACCGCGCGGCGCCCCGCCGCTGTGGAGTGCGGTGGTCACCCCACCGCTGTGGAGGGTCACCGCCTGTCCCGCCTCGCGGCGATCCTCGGTGACCGCGACTGCCCAGCCACCGACGCCGTTCGCGTTCAGCCGCACCGAACGCGCCTCGAAATCCGGCGGCTGACCGGCAGGCCAGCCCCCGGATTTCGTAGCGGGTGTAACTCAATTGGTAGAGTCACAGCCTTCCAAGCTGTTGGTTGCCGGTTCGAGTCCGGTCGCCCGCTCCAGACACATCCAGCCCTCCAGGCACCAGCCCGGAGGGCTTCTTATTTCTGAAGGCAATACAATCCTGCCCACGCAACACATCGAACGAGTAGTATTCAGTGCGCCGCTGGGACTCGTGCTTGTACTGGTCCTCGCGAGCGCAGCGAGTCCCTGTTTCGGGATACTCGTACTCGGCCGTTGGCGCCGCAAGAACAGCCCTGCTGAAGCAGGCACATGTTCGGAGTACCGCCTTCAGGCGGGCCGTCAGCGCCGCAAGAACAGCCCTGCTGAAGCAGGTACTCCCAACATGGCTGGACTACCGCCTTCAGACGGGTCGTTGCCGTGCTTCAACAGGCCTGAAGGGCCGCCACATGCCAGCCCAGCCCATCGGGCTGGGGCAAGACGCCAAAACGTCCAAGCGCTGAAGGTGCGACAGGGGAGGGCCACCCACGCCACAATGCCGTTTTGGAGTGCTGGTGATTGGCGACAAATAGACTTGCCGTTTCCTGTAGTTCAGCATCGCTTGCATTGACGTCTTCCTGGCGATTGCGTATAATCTGAATGCCAGGTTGCTGCCGAACGGTCTGCTTGTGACCAGCCATGTGCATGGAACGGCGCGAAAGGTGTGCACGTTGACCATATGAGCTACAGTCCGCAAAAGCCGTACAATGATCTGCCTCTCTTGCCTCCAAAGGCGTGCCTTGAGACGAACGCGGTGCTGAAGAACCTGGAAGACTATATCCATGCCGACGATGAAACCGATCCTCTGATCAAACTCGCTGCCATCCACTACCAGTTTGAGGCAATCCATCCGTTTGCCGATGGCAATGGACGCACGGGCCGTATCGTCAACATTCTCTACTTGGTCTCGCAAGGCCTGCTCGAATTGCCCGTGTTGTACCTCAGCAGCTACATAATCAAGCGGAAGAATGATTACTACAAACTTCTTCGACTGGTGACTGAGAAAGCGGAGTGGGAACCATGGACCTTGTTCATGCTCGACGCCATCGAATCAACGGCCGTCTCCACCAGAAGCAGGATCGTCGCGATACGCGAGTTGATGGCGCAAACACTCGAACGGGCGAAGAATGAACTGCCGTCGCGTGTCTACTCGAAAGAGTTGATCGAGATTCTGTTCCATCAGCCGTACTCGAAAGTGCAGTTTCTGGTCGAGGCCGGAATTGCGGAGAGGAAAACCGCCGCCGATTACCTCAAGGAACTGGAGAAGATCGGTGTTTTGAAGTC
>JAAYZF010000334.1 GCA_012514975.1 bacterium | reverse complement strand
TCTGCCGGTGTGGATGGGTGCTTCGCGCCCGTCACCGGCCTCGGAGAGGCCAGCCACATCTGGCGGTTTCGCTGGTCGAAGTCCAGCGCCACACCAACAGCAACGACCCACCTGAAGGTGGAACTCCAAATCCCCCATGACACTGCGTTGGGGGATGCCCAGACGACGGGCGCCAGGCCGCGCGGGTTCGGGGTGCGCGGGTGCGAAAATATGAGCACATTCAACATACAGCCTCTTCTCATCGCCGACATACCGGCCGTCATCGCTCTCGCCGGCGTGATCTGGCGCCGGCACTACCCGGGCATCATCACGCACGCGCAGATCGACTACATGCTTGACATGATGTACGCGCCCGGTGTCATTGAAGATGAGATCACGGCGAAAGGCATCGTCTGGCTGAAGGCCGTTGCCGGCGGCAGGCTGATCGGCTTTGCGTCCTATGGCCCGCAGCCTGACGGCGCGACCATGAAACTGCACAAGCTGTATCTCGTGCATTCGGCCCGCGGCAAAGGCTACGGCACCGCGCTTATCAATCACATCGCCGCGGCGGCACGCGCCGCGGGGAGGACACGCCTGCTCCTCGCCGTGAACAAACGGAACACAGCGTCAATCGCCGTGTACAAGCGCAACGGCTTCGTCATCGAGAAGGAAGTGAAGACCGACATCGGCCATGGATACTACATGGACGACTTTCTGATGGTCAAATCCCTTGCGGGGCCGCAAGGGATTTGAGCGCTTCGCGCCCGTTACGCCACGCCAACGGAAGCGGCCCGCATGAAGGCGGTGCCCCGAGCCTGCGAATGCATGTTCGGAAGGCGCATTGACAACACAGTCAGCTCTATGCTAGAATGATGGCAGTTTGGCGCCATTGCAGCTCGCTATGACGCACTTGGAGACACACTCACACCCCCCTGGTCAGTCGCGCATGAAACCCCTCGCACTCCTCGCTTGCCTGGTCCTCTCCGCCACCACCGCGCTTGCAGCCCCGAATCTGATCGGCATGAACATGCCGACACCGCTCGATTGGGAGGGCAGCGATGTCTTTGCCGATGCATTCCGCACCGCGCGCGACTGGCAGAACACGTCGGGCGGCGCGTGCGTCAAGGATGCGAACGGCTGGCCGGCACAGGATTGCCAGATCGTCTGCTGGCACGGCGCGGTGAATCTTGGCGGGCAGTACCATCTCGAATTCAGCGGCAAGGGCGACGTCGCCTTTCCCTGGGGCGGCTCGATCTCGGGCAAGACGTACGATGCCACAAGCGACACGACACGCGCCTATGTGACGCCGTCTTCCAGCACCCAGTTCATGCTGCGTTTCACCGGGACGTCGAATGGCGTGCGCAATGTCCGGCTGTGGCGGCCGGGGTGCCATGCCGGCACGAACATGTTCACGAGCGCGTTCATGGCCCACCTCAAACGCTACTCGGTCCTGCGCTTCATGGACTGGCTGGCCACGAACTGGAACAAGGACGAGAAATGGTCCGACCGCCTGCTGCCGCACCAGCACGCCGGCGGGATGAACAAGCCGGGGTACGGCTGGCAGGGCCGCGGCACGGCGCTCGAACTCGCCATCCAGATGTGCAACGAGGCGCAGAAGGACATCTGGGTCTGCCTGCCCGTCCGCGCGGACGACAACTACATCACGAATTTCGCGCTGGTGCTCCGCGACGGTGCGAACGGCTATCCGGGCCTCGACACCAATCTCATCATCTACGTCGAGTACTCGAATGAAAACTGGAACGGCGGGTTCGGCCAGTTCGGCGACAACTACTCCGCCGCAACCAACGAGGTCGCCAAAGGCGGCTCGCCGCTGAACTTCGACGGATCGGGAAACACGTACTACTGGGGCTGGCGCCGCGTGGC
>JAAYZF010000333.1 GCA_012514975.1 bacterium | reverse complement strand
TGAGGCAACATCGGCTTCGAGGTATCCATTGAACACGTTCGGCCCGCGCGCGAGGACGAGGCCCTGCTGACCGGGCGGCAAAGGCTCGCGCGAGTCGATGTTGACAATGCGCAGCTCGACGCCATCGAGCGGCAGGCCGACTCCGTCGCGCGGATCGCCGGGCCGGTTGAGCGTGAGCACCGGAGAGCACTCGGTGATGCCATAGCCTTCGAGCACGCACGCGCCCGTGCCAAGGCGGTCGACCGCGTCGAACAGGTCGTCCGGCGCCTTCTCCGCCCCGGCGACGAAGTAGCGCATCGACGCGAGCTGCTTCGGCGATGCGACGCGCAGGATGCCCTTGATGAACGTCGGCGTGCCGCACAGGAGTGTCGGTTTCCATTTCGCGATCCCGCGCGCAAGGCGCCGCCCTTCCGTCGGATTCGGATGATGGCAGGCGAGCAGGCCGGTCACGGCGGGCGCAATGCTCGACACGGTGAAGCCGAACGAGTGGAACGGCGGCAGGAATCCGTACAGGACGTCGCGATGGCTGAAGGGAAACGCCTTGAGCGCGCCGCGGATGTTCGACAGGATGTTGTGGTGGGTGAGCGGGACGCCTTTTGGCCGGTTCTCCGACCCGCTGGTGAAGAGGATCACCGCTGGATCATCGCCACTGCATGATGAGCAGGGATAGCGTGCCAGCAGTCTGCCGGCGGAGGCGCGGGCATGCCATGCGGCCTTGAGCTTGGCGCCCAGCGTGATCCGGTCGCGCCTGACCTCCTCGAGGAACACCAGCATCGGCTCGACAGGCGCAAGCTCCACGTTGTCCAGCCGCTCGATGAAACGGTAGGACGACAGCACCGTTGTCACGCCTGATGCGTCGACCACATGCTGCAGATTCCGCTCACCGAGCGTCCAGTTGATCATCACTGGCACCTTGCCCGCAAGGAGCACGCCGAGGATCACGACGTCCGCCGCCACCGACGCGGGAAGCATCACGCCCACCCGTTCGCCCGGAAGCTCGCGCACGACGTCCGCCAGGGCCAGCGCGCCTGTCTTGAGTTTCCTGAACGTCGTCACGCCCGACAGGTCGTCCGCGCATGCGGGACATGAACCCATCCGGTCGCATGTCCTGAGAAACGCCTCCTGGATCGTCTCGCCGGGCGCAACGGCCGGAAGCGGGCGGTGCGCGCCGATCCTCCACGCTTTCGGCGCGGGCTCGATGTGCGCCTCGCCGCCTGCCGTTCCGCCCGCGGCAATCGCCATCACGGCGCCCACGGTGGTCAGCTCGTTGAGATCTATTTCCGTCACGCCAAACTTCTCGTCAAGCCACCAGACCACCTCGGCAAGCTGCAGTGAATCCATGCCAAGGTCGGCGCGCAGGCTCTTCCCGGCCGAGACGGCCGCGGGGTCGCATTTCAGCATCTTGGCAATATCGGCGCTGACAGCGTTCTTCACTGCGTCGGGCACGCGGGACAGGTCGGCTTCTTCAGCCTGGCCTTTCTGCGCGATCTTCGGCGGCGTCCGCGACCAGAGGCTGTAGGGGACCAGGGTCAGCGCGTCGGGCCCTTCCGCATTGTACCATGCGTCGAGCCAGGCGTTGATCGCGGCCTTGTCTCCCGTGCGTGGGAAGCCGGGCGGCGCAGGCTCGCACGTGATCGTCACGCGGCGGCGGGGCGTGAAGAAGATGAGGTTCTTCAGAAGCGCTTTCGCGCCATTGCCGAACGCCTGGGCGAGCGAGGGCCTGCCGTTGTTGAATGCCCAGGAAAAACTGCTGCCCCACAGCCCCCGCGTCCGCACCAGTACCATCGGCAGGTCGGGTATCCGCTGCAGGATCATGTGCATGGCCGATGCGCCGCCAATGACCTCATGGTCCTGCCGCCACAGCCGGCCCGCGGGATACATCAGCACGTTGTCCCCGTGCTCGAGCGCTGTGATGACCGATTCGAGGCTGTGCTCGAGCCGCCTGAGCTTGAAACTGCTCTGGCCGTACTCCATGTTTGGCACGGCGATTGCGCGCAGCACTTTGAACAGCGCGTTCAGCCCCGGTATCGTGTAGAAATCCTCGAGCATCACCGGCCGCGGGGTGAACCGGCGCCAGAACAGCGCCGTTACAATCACCGGGTCGATCTCGGCCGGATGGTTCGGCATGATCAACGTGCCGCGCCGGCGTGGAATGCGTTCGAGGCCGCGCACCTCGACGCGGTAGCGCAGCCACAGCAGCCCCTGCACACACCACGAGAACAGCGATGTAAACACGCCTCGCAAGCTCATGGTTCATTATAGCCGAAACGTGCAATGCACACAAGCGGGCCGTTTTATGATACAATACTCCAATGATGAGTAACCATACGGAGTCACTGCCATGAAAAGGTTCGTCATAGCTGCCGTTTGCATTGGCTCGCTGGCGCTGAGCGGCGCGGATATCAACGTCGCCGAGGCCGCGCGAGAGAAACGCGCGCTCGTCCACGAATTGCTCCGCATCACCAGCACCAAGGAGCAGGCCCAGCAGATATTCGCCACGATGATCAGGGACATGCCCAAGGAATCACAGGTCGCCATGAGCGAAATCCTCAACGTCGACGAGATGGTCGCCCAGGTCGTCCCCGTCTATGAAAAGCATTACTCGAGCGAGGAGCTGCGCGGCATCATCGCTTTCTATAACACACCCATCGGCCAGCGCATGCTCGCCGTCCAGCCGCTCATCATACAGGACTCGATGATTGTCATGAAAGTCTACGTGCAGAAGAAGCTTGCCGAGAAGCTCAAGGAATGACGGGACCAAAGGGACGGAACGGACGGGAAG
>JAAYZF010000332.1 GCA_012514975.1 bacterium | reverse complement strand
TCTGCTGCAGCCCCACGTGCCTCCTGCCCGGCTCTCAAATCTGTTGCGCCGCCGTGTGCGCAACAGATTTGGACTCCGCTCACGTCGGCACGCGTTTCGTTTGCCTTTCCGGCGGAAATTCAGTACAATTTGCCTGCTTCAGCGCCGCGGCGGGTTGTCTGCTGCGGTGCTGCATAACGTTTACGCCGAGGAGCCGTCCATGAAGTATGTCACGATCTTTCACGCGAATCTCAACTACGCGTATCTCGAACCGCACAAATACGAGCAGACGATCCGCGCGTCATACGAGACGATCATCGATACGTTCAGGGAGAAATGCCCTGACGCGCGCTACACGTTCGAGGCCTCGGGCTACACGATCGAGCAGATTGCCAAGCTGACGCCCGACGTGCTGAAGAAGCTGAAGAAGGCGATCAAGAGCGGCCAGTGCGAGTTCATGGGCGCGCCGTACGCGCATCCGATCATGGCGAACATTCCCGAGGAGGACGGGCGCTGGTCGTGCGAATTCGCGCAGCGCACCTACGAGAAATACCTCGGCTTCCGCGCCGAATCGTTCTGGAACCCGGAGTGCACGTGGATGCAGTACGTCCCGCGCGCCTTCCGCGCCGCGGGCGCAAAGTACCTGACGCTCGATTTCGAGTCGTACATGAACTGCAACGACAAGGACTACAGCTGGGTCGAACGCAACCGCACGCATGACATCGGCTGGGGCGGCCACATCCCGTGGTACGATCTTGATCCTGACTGCAAGTTCCTTCATCAGCCGTTCCGCGACGTCGTGCCCGGGCTCGACGGCATGTGCCGCAGCGACCGGCTGATCGGCAAGTACGTCGGGTACTTCCTCGGCCGCCTCCCCCTCGAGGAATTCGTCGAGAACGTCAGGCACTGGAGCGGCACAAAGGACAAGGGCGCCACGATCATCATCGCCGACGACGCCGAGTACTGCGGCACCACCGGCTACTTCTTCGTCAAACACTACCGCGATTACTCCAGAAGCTTCTCCGTCGATCCCAACGCCGCCGACAAGCTCGAGCGCATGGCAAAGGCCGTCTCCGAGCTCGGCCAGATGATCACCTTCAAGGAAGCGTGCCAGATGGAGCCGGTCGAGGAACCCTTCTTCGTCGAAGACCGCTATGCATGGCACCGCACAAGGGCCGACGCATGGGCCGGCACGCCTGAAGCGCGCGCATGGGACCCGATCCTCTCGGACATACGCAAGGACTACAGGGCGAACGTCCAGCCCATCGTCGAGTCGCCCGGCCATCCCGAGTTCAAGAAGCTCGTCGACAAATACTGGTTCCATCTCACCAACTCGGCCAACTCCGACGGCCGCTGGCCCCCGCCCCCCGCGCTCACCTGCGACTTCAACCGCCAGTGGGTCCTCGACGAGATCGAGAAGACGAGGAAAACGCTCAAGCAGCTCAAGCGCAAGATCAAGGACATCCCCCTCCCGCCTCCCCCGCCCGAGCAGCTCGAAGAGCGCGACTGGGTGTACGGCTATCCCTTTACGGACAAGGACCCGTACGACGTGGCCAGGCTCAACAACTACGAGCTCCAGCACGCCATCTACTTCTTCCACAAAATGGTCGACAGCAAGGACCCCGCGAAAAAAGAGGAGGGAAAGACCAACCTGCGCCGCGTGTTCGATGAGCTCGACCGCCGCGGCATGAAGGGCGTGCGCCCGCCGACAATCCGGTGAGCAAGTGCCCCATGAGCGCTCCGCGCACAAACGGAAGAACCTCTCCCACCCCGCGCGAGAAGTTCATCATTGCGCTCGAAGGCCGTCAGCCGCCCGGCCGCGTGCCGCATTTCGAGCTCGTCTTCTTCCTCACCATGGAAGCGTTCGGCCGCGTCCACCCGTCCCAAAGACGCTACGACCAGTGGGACCAGATGACGGAGACCGAGCGCGCGCTGCACCGCGCCGACATCGCCGATATCTACACGCTCACCGCCCGCACCTACGAGCACTCAGCCATCCTCTTCCACGGCCTGCCCATGGACTGGCAGCGCGCACAATCGCACATCGGCGAGAACATGCGCATCCTTGACGAGATCAAGCGCCTCTCCGGCGATCAGTATTTCCTCATGATGCACGGCGATTCAACCTATGGCCTCCCCTCAGGCGAGAAAATGATGGAGTTCGTCAACGAGCTCGCCGATGACCCGCAGGGAATGAAGGACAGGGCGAAGCGCGGCGTCGACGAAACGCTCGCACGCGCCGCGGAGTACAGGAAACACGGCGCGCTCGACGGCTTCGCCCTCTGCTCGGACTACTGCTTCAACACCGGCCCGTTCCTCTCGCCCGCCATGTTCGATGAATTCGTCACGCCGTTCCTGTGCGACCTCGTGGCCGGATACCGCGCCATGGGATTCTATGTCATCAAGCACACGGACGGCAATATCATGCCCATCCTCGATTCGCTCATGGCTGCGAAGCCGCATGCGCTTCACAGCCTCGACCCGCAGGGCGGCGTTGACATGGCGGTGATGAAACAACGCGTCGGCACACAGGTGTGCCTCATCGGCAATGTCAACTGCGCGCTGATGGATACGGGAACGGACGAGGAAGTCGCCGAGTCCGCACGCTATGCGCTCACACACGGCATGCCGGGCGGCGGCTACATCTTCTCGACCAGCAACTGCATTTACACGGGAATGGACCTGCGGCGGTACGACCTCATCCTCGATGTCTGGCGAAAGGAAGGCTGTTACTGATCATTGGCCAGTTCTCATTCGGCATTGGTCAGTTACATCGAGACAGTGTGGCCGGGTCTGCGCGAACCATGCACGATCCATCCGAACGGCGGAAGACTCTCTCGCCACAGACACACACAGACCACCAGCCGACGCAACGCGGAGACTGAGAGACGCAGAGGCTGCTCGCGTGCGGCGCGCACACGCGGTTCTCCGAGCACGATGCGGGTGGGTCTGGAGTGCTCGCTTCAGCGAGGCCGTTCCCGTCGCCCACGCACACGCCGCCCCGGACGTGCCCGCCGTTTGGCATCCCCCAACTCGTCTCTGGGGGATGGACGCCGATCCTGCTGTTCCGCTTGGATCGGCGGTCGTTCCTGCCGCGCATTAAAGCCGTCGCTTCACGCGATCCATGACACGCCCGAGCCACGGTCTCCTCGCGCAGTGCCGCAGAGACGCAGTGCAGAGGGGTCAGGCCCGGAGTTATTAGTTCACGGGCGGATCACACGGACCGTGTCAACTAATAACTCCGGGCCTGACCCCACACGTCGCCGCCCGGCAACCAACTCAGCGTGGTAAGAACTCCGCACCAGCGGCCCTGAAGCCACGCCGTCAAATCCCATCTCTTCCGCCCACTTCTGATACCCGGCGAACTGCCCGTCGCTCACGTATTCATTCACCGGATAGTGTTCTTTCGACGGCGCGAGATACTGGCCGATCGTCAGTATGCGGCAGCCACACGCGCGCAGGTCGGCCATTGTCGCACGCACTTCATCAGGCGACTCGCCGATGCCCACCATGATGCCGCTCTTTGTCGGGATGTCAGGCGCGAAGCGGTATGCGTAGCCAAGCACGGCAAGCGAGCGCAGGTACGACGCCTTGCTCCGCAGCTGCGGCGTCAGCCGCTTGATGGTCTCGATGTTATGGTTGAACACGGAAGGTTTCGCGCGAAGCACTGCTTCGATCGCGCGGACATCGCCCTGGAAATCAGGGGTAAGGACCTCGATACCCGCATCGGGCAGCAGGCGTCTGATCTCCTCGATCGTGCGGACGAACTGGTGCGCGCCGCCATCGGGAAGGTCGTCACGCGTGACGCTGGTGACGACGACATACTTCAGCCCGAGCTTCGCCGCCGATTCGGCCACGCGGCGCGGCTCGCCATCATCCACCGGCCCGGGCACGCCGGGCTGCACGGCGCAGAACCTGCATCCGCGCGTGCAGACGCTGCCGAGGATCATGAACGTTGCCGTGCCCCTGCCGAAGCACTCCCAGCGGTTGGGGCACTGGGCTTCCTGGCAGACGGTATGCACGTTCAGCGACGCGAGCAGCGCGCGCGTCCTGTCCGCCGCACCGCCCGCGGGGATGCGGATGCGGGGCATGCGCCGTGCACCGTTCACCATTTCACGCGCACGGTGTAGGTGAGCACCGCTTCGCCGTCCTTCTTCACGGGCAGGTTGAATTGCGCCGTCCCGGCATCCTTCTTTATGAACGGCACGGACGACTCGGTGATCTTCCAGTCGCCGCCGAGCGGCTCGATCATCTCGACCGTGATGTCCTCGTCCTTGTGATTGCGCACCTTGACTTCCCAGGACATCTCGAACATGTTGTCCGCAAGGCGGGTAAACGACATCTGCCGCCGCTCGGACGTGATGTCGAACGCGTCGCCGAGCTTCAGCTCGATCCGCTCGTTCTTCGGCGTGTGGTCGATGTTGTCCTCGCCGATGAACTGGTTGTTGCCGGACGAATCGGCCTTGTAGACGCGCACGGTGCCTTTTGGCAATGGGATGCCGAGCGCGTTCTCCTGGCTGTTGGTGAACGCGATGAAGACGGCGATCTTGATGTTCCTTATCAGCTCGCCCTGCTTGTTGCGATACCACCAGTTCTGGCCGATGCAGCGGTATGTCTTCTCCGTCCGTACGTCGCGGGCTTCGAGAAGGGAAATCTGCTTCTGCTGGTTCTGCTTGAGCGTCGTCGGCCGGTCAAGAGTGTAGAGGTGATACTCGAACAGGCCTTCCTCGGTAAACGCCTTGCGCGAGGGCGCGGCAGCCATGGCATAGACGCGCTCCCCGCCAAACGTGTCATATTCCTCACTCGCGACGCGCTGGACGTCGCCGGCGACGAGCTTGAGCTGTGCGTTGTTGAACGTTGCGCCGCTCTGGTTGTTGATGGTCACCCAGCCGTTGAGGTTGAGCGTCTTCTCATCGGGCGTGAGCACGGCGACGTAGTCCGCATTCCAGCGCATGCCCTGCGTCATGTAGTTCGCGATGATCGTCTGGGCGCCTTCGAACGCATTGTCGAGCAGCCAGACGAGTGTGGGCTCGGACACGAGGTTCTCGGGCATGGCGGGCAGCTCGACCTCCTCCTGGCCGCGATAGATGGCGATCTTCCCGTCGATCGAGTAGATGGGCTGGTTGTTGTTGAAGCTGAGCAGCGTCGCCTCGCGCGGGATGCGCGCATCCTTGAAGTCGTTGCGCTGGATGATGGTGATCGTCTTGCCGACGTATTTCTCCATCAGTTTCGCCGGCGACATCAGGTCGTACTCGTAGTTCTGTTCGAGCACGGCCAGTTTGTCGCCCGCGGTGGCGGCATCGATCTGCACCGTCTCGGGCTGCACCTTGCTGGCGACCTCCATGAAGCGCAGGTCGACGGTCCCCTTGGGCAGCGTGATCGTGCGCTCGTCGCGCACGACGCCGAAGCCGGCGTTGTACACGGTGATCGCCACTTTCTTCTGGTCCTTGGCCGTGGACGTCGCGGATGCGGCGGTCTCCGCGATGCCGCAGGCAGCGGCACACATGCAGACGCCGAGTGTGATCATTGGTGCGTTCATCGCAGTCTCCGTCGGGGGTGAGTTGAGCGATACGTATGCGCAGGTAGTATACCACTTCCGCGGCCGCGAAGCAAACGCGCGTGCGGTCATTTCACCGTCTGCCCTTTCAGCCTGATATCCCGCGATGAGGCGCCCACGAGGATCTCGAACACGCCCGGCTCGACTGCCCAGTCCTTCTTCGCGGCATCGTAATACGCAAACGCATCCCGGTCGAGCGTGACCGTCACGCGCTTCGTTTCGCCCGGCTGCAGGAGCACTTTGGCAAATCCTTTCAGCTCCTTCGGCGGACGCGGCACCGCAGCCTCAACATCGTGAACGTACACTTGCGCAGTCTCTGCTCCGGCGCGCGTACCGGCATTCCTGACATCAAACGTCACCGTGCATCCGTGCGCCGTTGCCGTGACTGCCAGATTTGTGTAGGCGAATGCGGTGTAGGACAGGCCGTGGCCGAAGCAGAATTGCGGCTCGGTGTCTTTTGCGTCAAAATGGCGGTAGCCGACAAAGATGCCGTCGCTGTACGTCACTTCGCCGTTCTCGGGCGGATAGGTGCCGTACGCGCCTGAGTCTTCCCAGCGTTTTTCGAACGAGACGGGGAGCTTGCCCGATGGGTTCACATCGCCGAAGAGCATCCCGGCAAGGGCCGTCCCGCCTTCCTGGCCAGGATACCATGCGTGGAACACGGCAGCCACGCGGTCGATCCACGACTGCATTTCGACCGCGCCGCCCGCATTGATGACGACAATGGTGCGCGGGTTGATGGCGGCGACGGAGCGGATGAGCTCATCCTGCCCGCCCGGGAGAACGAAGGGGCGGTCCGAGCCTTCGCTTTCCCTGCCCAGCACGCTGAAGCCGACGCAGGCGACCACGGCGTCCGCGGCGGCGATGGCGTCCCGCTGCTCTTTCGGCCAGGCCGTCTGCCCGACGGTGCCCCAGCCGAACCGCGCAATGGCGTCCGCGCGTCCGTCATAGTACTCGACGCGGAGCAGGTAAGTCCTTCCGCCGTCAAGATGCGTGAATGCGGTTTTCGTCTCGACAGCATGGTCGGACCAGTTGTTGATGATGCGCCTGCGGCCGAGGGAGACGCGGATGCCGTCATCGCTCTGCGCGACGAACAGGTACTCGCCGGTCTGCGCCGGGGTGATCGTGCCCGTCCACCGCACGGAGAAGCCATCGCTGGGAAGGCCTGCTCCGGGCGCGTTCGTCAGCCAGTCGAAGTTGATCGCTGCATCCTGCCGCACGAAGGCCGGTGTGCCTGTCATGTCCGCATTTGCAAAGTACTCGCCCTTCAGGCCTGCGATGGCGACGCCGCCGGTGATGCTCTGCGCGTTGAGATTGGCGAAGTACCTGGCGTACAGGCTCGTGTCCTGCCACGGCACATACTCGACCGTGGCATTTGTGCCTGCGAGGGCGCGCACGCCGTCAAGCACACTGACCGCGTGGAACGGCTTGGTGAACGAGCTGCCTCCGCCGCCCGTCACCGCCGGGTCGGCATTCGGGCCGAGAACGGCGATCCGCGGTTTCCTCGCCCGGTCGAGCGGCAGCAGATTCCCGTCATTCTTCAGCAGGACGATGCCGCCGCGCGCCGCGTCAAGCGCAACGGCCGCGCTGGCAGGATTGTCCTTCGGGATTGCCGTGTCCTCCTGCTCGCTATCGAACCATCCCATCGAGAAGATCAGGCGGAGGATGCGCCTGATCTTTTCGGATATGAGACCTTCCTCGATGGTTCCTTCAGCCAGCAACGGCTTTATGGACTTTTCATTCAGGAATCTGCCGGAGGGCATTTCGAGATCAAGCCCGCCCCTGAGCGTGCCCAACGTGCTGTGCACCGCGCCCCAATCGGACATGGCGACGCCTTTGAAGCCCCAGCCATCCTTGAGAATCTGGTTGAGCAACACGTCGTTCTCCGCGCAATAGGCGCCGTTGACCTTGTTGTACGCAGCCATCACGGCCCATGCGCCCGCCTCGGTCACGCCCGCCTTGAACGGCGGAAGATAGATTTCATGCAGTGTGCGGTCATCCACCTTGACGTTGACGCTGTTGCGCTCAAGCTCGAAGTTGTTGCACGCATAGTGCTTGATTGTGGCGGCAACGCGCTCTCCCTGCACGCCGTTGACATAGCCCACGGTGATGCGCGCGTCGAGGAACGGGTCTTCGCCGAAGTACTCGAAATTGCGGCCGCACATGTACTGGCGATGGATGTTCATGCCTGGCGCGAGCAGGATGTGCACGCCGCGCGCGCGGCAGTCCCAGCCAAGCGCACGGCCAACGCGCTGCGCGAGATTCGTATCCCATGATGCGGCGAGGCAGATGCCCGCGGGATACGCCGTTGACTCGCCGTAGCAGCGCACGCCGACCGGCCCGTCGCTCATGCGGATGCGCGGGATGCCGAGCCGCTCGTTGCCCTTGATGTACATGTTCTCGATGCCGCCGAGCAGGTCGATCTTCTCCTCGAGCGTCATGCGCGAGAGCAGGTCGTCAACGCGCATTTCGACGTGCGCGGCCGGGTTGGTATACACCGGCGGTTGGGCAGCAAGGGGCAGGGCAATGAAGATGGATAGTAACGCTCTTTTCATGATGGCTCCTCATCCCGAAATGAACTCGTTGAGTTTCGCCTGCCATTCATCTTCGCTCAGCACTTCGAAGCGCATGATCTTGTCCTTCATGTCCATGCCCAAGTCGT
>JAAYZF010000331.1 GCA_012514975.1 bacterium | reverse complement strand
AGGCGTAGCCTCCCTCGATCTTGTTGCCCGCGGTGACGAGGCCGCCGTATTCGAGGCTGCCGTTGACGACGCGATACGCGCTGATGTTGGTCGGCGACTCCGCCTGCCAGGCATTGTTGCTCCAGCCAATGCCTGAGAGCGTGCCCTGCAGGAGGCGCTGCGTGACATCGAGCCCGTCGTAGCAGAGAGTCATGGCATCGTTGTCCTCCTCTGAAGCGGCAACGTCGCGCGATGCGATGCCGGATGCGCTGCATGTGATGGTCGCCGCCCCATTGTTCATGTCGGCATCCTCGGCCGCTTCGAGCGTCACCGTCTGCGGCTCGCCCCAATTGCCCGTGGTGAACGTGAGCGACGCGCCGGCGCTGATCGAGATGTCCGTGTCCCCTGCCGTGCGCGCAACAGACACGACCGTGTCGGCTGGTGGCGCGGCAGAGAGCCATACCTGGAATTCCGCCGTGCCGCCTTCGGGCACGGAAACGGATTCATGCGACGCGATGATCGCCGTGGTGTCGTTGTCGTCTTCCGTTGCCGTTACGTCCACGCCGGCCATGCCCGGCGAGGCGCAGCGGAAGACCGCACTGCCATCCGCCATGTCGGCGTCCTCGGCGGCCTCGAGCGTGACGGGCTGGGGCGTTGCCCAGTTCGCCACGGTGAAGACACGCGCCGCGCCGCTCTGCACGCCGAGATCTGCATCGCCGCTGATGCGGCTCACGCTTACCGTCGCCGCCGTCTCCGGCGCCGCGGTCAGCCACACGTTGAACGCCGCGGCGCCGCCCTCGGGCACAGGAACAGCCGTGCTCGATACGGCAATCGCCATCGTGTCGTTGTCGCCTTCGGTCGCCGTCACATCCACGTCGGTCGAGCCGGCGGAAACGCAGCGGAAGACCGCAACGCCGTCCGATGCATCGGCGTCTTCACCGGTCTGCAGCGTCACCGGCTGGTTGATGCTCCAGTTCGCCGGTGTGAAGCACAATGCGCCGCCGCCGTTGATGAAGACGTCCGTGTCTCCACTGACACGCGAGACGGTCACCGTGGCAATGCCGGCGGGCGCGCATCCAAGGCGGACGCCGAACCGCCCGGTCATTCCCTCGGCCACCGTGAGCGCGTTTGTGCTGACGACCACGACCGGCTGCACGGCTGCGATGAACACGCCCACGCGGTTGTTCGCGCCGTCATACACCACCGTACCCGCCGTGCCGGGCGCAAACGTCACTCCCGCGAACGCATCCGCGATGCCCGACGTCGAGTACAGGAACCAGTTCGTCATGCCGCCCGTGCTTCCGTCAAGGAACGCGACGGTCGTGTGCGCAAGCGACACCGCGCCGGGGAAGCTCGTCAGCACGAGCATGTCGCCATTGCCGATCTCGAGCGCAAGGAAGTCATCAGGCGCCCCAAGGCGGGTGACGCCGCCCGCGCAGTCGATGGCGAGCGCTCCCGGGCCATACCCGGGGGCAACCGTTCCCACGAGAATGTTCGTCATGCCGTTCGCCATGACCACCGTGCCCGTGCCGGAGATAGCTCCGGTGAAGACAATTGTCCATCCGCTCCGCTCGTCGCAGTAGCGCATGCCGGCGACGGCGATGTCGTCCGTGTTGGTGAACACGCCGGCGATGCGCGGCGTGACGGAGGCGAACGTGGGGCCGAACCGCAGTTCATCGAGCCATCCGTTCGCCGTGCCGCTTCCGGGCTGCCAGTTCAGATCATAGAACCTGAAGAGGTCCCTGCCGCTCGCGTCGTTCGTCGCCACGCTCACCGAGGCGTCCGGCCCGGCGGGCGGGCCGCCGTCGAGCGCGGGGTTGACGAACAGCTCGACGGTGTCCGTGGGCGCAAAGGTGAAATGCAGCACCATGAGGTAGTTGGTGTTGGCTGCCACGGCAACGCTGCTGGTCGACGCGTATGAATCGGCGATGGCCGACAGGCACCATTTCCCGGCCGTTTGCCTGACGCGCACCCGGCCGCTGTTGTCGTGGAACACGGCGCCGCCGTCGTCGAACGACAACTTGCCCGCGTAGGCCGCCGAGGCGAGCCGCGTGACGTAGCTCACCCACAGCTCGGTCCCGTTCCTGCCGATGTAGTTCACGCCGCCGATGTTGGTCATCCACGGCGCGAACGCCTGGGAAAGGGAGAAGCTGCGGCCGCTTGTCTGGTACGCGTAGCCGCCCTCGGCCTTGTTGCCTCCCGTCGCCAGGTCCTCATGCACGAGACTTCCGTTGACGATGCGGTACGTGCTGATGTTGGTGGGCGACTCGACCTGCCACGCATTGTTGCTCCAGCCAATGCCGGTCAGGGCGCCGTAGAGGACGCGCTGTGTGGCGTCGAACCCGTCGTAGCATGCGGGCCAGGCCTCGGCGTCGCGCTCGCGCGCCGTCACGTCGCACGGAAGCGCGCCGGGCGCAGTGCAGGAAATGACGGCGCTGCCGTCGCTCATGTCCGCATCGCCCGCCGCGGCAAGCGTCACCGTCCGCGGCATGTTCCAGTCTCCCGCGCTGAACACCAGCGACGCGCCCGCGGCAATCGTGATGTCCGCATCGCCCGCCGTGCGCGCAACGGTGACTGTCGTCAACGCATCGGGCGCGGCGGAAAGCGAGACGGGAAGCGCCGCCTCGCCGCCTTCGGGCACCGTGACGGCGCCCGCGGCAACGATGGCAAGCACGTCGTTGTCGTCCTCCGTTGCGGCAACATCCGCGCCAGACGCGCCGTCGCACGCGCAACGGATCGTGGCGCTGCCGCCGGACGCATCGGCGTCCTCGCCGGCGGCGAGCGTCACCGTCTGCCACGTCGCATGGGTGGCCGGGGTGAACACGAGCGTCGTCCCCGCGCCCACCGTGATGTCCGCATCGCCCGACACGCGGCTCACGACGACCGTGCCCGCGCCAACAGGCGCCGCGGTAAGCCGGACGTCGAACGCCATGACTCCGCCTTCGGGAATCGTGACCGCTGTGTCGGTCACCTCGATTTCGAGCGTGTCGTTGTCGCCTTCGCTCGCGGTGACATCCGTGTCAGCAAGACCGGGCGTCGCACAGCGGATGGTCGCCGCGCCGTCAGCCGCATCACTGTCCTCGGCAGCCGCAAGGATGACCTGCCGCGGCGCGCCCCAGTCGGCCGGCGTGAACACGAACGTCGTGCCGGTCGCCACCGTGATGTCCGCATCGCCGCCCGCGCGCGCAACGGTCACCGTCGCTGGTGAGGCGATCGCGTCGGTCAGATAGACGGAGAAGCCGTTCGTCCCGCCCTCGGGCACGACAACCGCGTCCGCCGACACACCGATGCCGAGCGTGTCGTTGTCATCCTCGTGCGCGGCAAGAATGGCGCCGGAAACGCCGGGCGCGGCGCACAGGATGACCGCGCTGCCGTCATGTATGTCCAGGTCCTCTGCCGCGCTCAGCGTGACTGTCTGCGGCGCGGCCCAGTTCCCCGCGGTGAATATCCGCGTGGCGCCGGCGCTGACGGAAATGTCAGTGTCGCCGCTGATGCGGCTGATGGTGACGGTCTTCGTGCCTGCCGGCGCGGCGGTGAGCCACACCTGGAATGTCGCGCTGCCGCCTTCAGGCACGGCGACGGCGTTCGTCGAGATTCCGCATGCGAGGATCGCGTAATTGCCTGACACGACGCTGCTGCACTCGGTGTTGTCGCCGAATGCCACCGCGGAGATCACCGCCGTGTTCGACAGCGCCACGGGGCCGCCGTATATCGTGCCATGATCCTCCGTCGGCACGCTCCCGTCCACTGTGTATCTGATCGTGGCGCCGGGAGTGGCCGTGGTGATCGTGACGTTCGTGACGGGATACGTGCCGGGCGCCGGCGCGAGCACGGGCGCGTCAGCCGGGAACGCCGGCGCGATGACGACCGCGCCGTTCGCCGGCAGCGTGAACGCGCCTCCCCTGTTCTGAATGCGCACGCCATGCACGCCCTTGCAGAGCGTCACCCGCGCGTACTCCCCCGAGGCAAGATGCGTCCCGGCCTCCCAGATCGTCCGCCCGTCAATCTCGAACCGCGCAACGCCGCCTGAAGCGGCATTGACCTGGACGCTGTAGTTCCGCGTCTCCGGGCAGGTGATCACCCAGGTCGCCCACGCGCCAGGATTGGTGAGCGTGGTCGTCGAGTCGGTGTTGTTGTATATCCACCTGATAATGCCGTTCGTGCCGAGCGACGCCGGGACCGGTATGCCGTTGCTGCCCTCGGCGCGCAGACGGCCGCTCAGGTCGGCAAGACTCCGCATCAGCGGATACGTCTTCGACCCGACAATGTCATACACCGGCCAGTAGAGATAGACGCCCCAGACGTTCATCTGGCCGCCCGAGCCGGTGAAGATGTCCATGGCGGCATTGTTCATCGTGCGTCCGCGCGGGTCGCCGAAATAACAGTACATCTGGATGGGCCTCTTGGTGAAATCGCCGCCGATCGAGAGGCCGGCCTCGTACGCGACGGTCTCGAGGCCGAATGCCTTCGAGTACCGCGCCTGGGCGTTCAACTGCTTCATGTAGTCCGCCTGGGCAACCTGGCCAAGCGCCTCGCCCGAGCCGAAGCCGCTGTTCATTATCTCGTCGACGCTCGCAATCGCTATCTCATCGAACACGGTGCAGTTGTTCGTCTTCGACGAGCAGCCGGCGAAAGCGATGGTGTGCATGCCCGTGTTCGTCACGTTGAACACCGAGCTTCCCCAGTACTCCTCGAAATTCGATGTGCTGCGCGACCAGCCGCCGATGCCTGCGCGGCCGGGGCTGACGCGGTAGTCCGTCTGGCTGCGCGGGCTGATGCACACGCCGTCGGCCAGGATGTCGAAGTACTCGTAGCTTGGATATTCGTTGCCGTTGCCAGCCGCCATGAACGTGACGGCGAAGACGCCCGTGCGGTCGAAATACACGCTGGTGCTCAACGCGCCGTTGCTGATGATGAAGGCCGCCTGGTCGTCAAACGAGGGCCAGGGGAAGCGGGTGTAGGCAAGCGCGCCGTTCGTCGTGCACCGCACGTTCACCGGCCCGTAGCACAGGTTCGCGCCGGCGGTTTCATCGATCGTCCACGCCGCCGGGTTCGTCGCCGCGCCGTTCAGCGTTGCCGACACCGCGCCCTCGACGCTGAACCAACTGCCCGGCGCAACCGTCGTGCCCTCCTTCCGGTGGCTGTCGCCGCCAGGCCCTTCAAACGAGACAATGTAGTACTCCGTGTTCGGCGCGAGCGCCACGGGTGACGGCAGATTCGTCCCCGGCGCCATGATGCGGCCATAGCGGAAGTTCGAGAACTTCTTCACCGTTGCTCCCGACTGCCCTGTCGTGCGCACTTCGGCAAGCAGCTGCCTGTCGCTCGCGCGGACGAGCTGGCATGTGTGCACGCCGCCCTGGCCCGCGGTGTACCAGCGGCCAAGCTCGTGCACGTAGACCGTCGCGCTTCCCGTGCGGATTCTCATCCCCACGGCCGTGGGCTCGGCCACCGTGCGGGCCGTGCCGAGCGCCTGCGTCGATACGCCCGCCGAGGCGTTGCGGTAGATGCCCGCGTTGTTGGTGAACGTCCACGCGCCGCCCTGCGTGCCTGGAACGGCCGTGCCGTCCGGCACGACGGGCAGTGCGAACGACGGGTCGGCAAGAAAGATGTTCGTCTGGTCGCCGTACGAGTTGCCGGTGCCGTAGTACGTCGCCCCGCCGCCGCCCCAGAAGTAATGCCGCAGCGGATGCGGCACGGCCACATGCGCGCCGTCCGCGTTGTTGAAGTAGTTGTCGACGAACCGGTACGAGTAGTACGTCTCGGTCTGCGCGTTGTCGTACTGCTGCTCGAGCAGCATGAGAACGCGGTTCCCCATGGCCTCGTCGCCAAACACGCCGCGGAAGGCGTCGCTGCACCGTACCGAGCGTACGGCATGGTACCGCCGTGTCACCACGATCCCGCCCGTGCCGCACTTGCCGTCGTAGTTCATCACCGCGCCGTCCACCGTGTTGCTCAGCACTTCAAGCGCGCCCTGCCGCTGGGCATACTGCGTCGAGCCGAACGCCCAGTTCCATATCTCATTCGCCACCTCGACGTACACGCACAAATTCGGATTCAACGGCGGATACACCGGATTGGACTGATGGGACTGATACGGCTCGTCGCCGTCAGACCCGTACTTGAGCAGCAGGGCGAGCTTGGTGAAATACTCGTTGTCAGCCTGCATGGGCGTGGTGACGTTGAGGTCCTTGCCGCATTCGTTGGCCATCATGACGAGGTATTCCCAGCACTCGCCGGAGTTCGTTCCGCCGATGCTCGTGTTGAACTGCATCTGGACCGGCCGCGTCCTTAACGCCCAGTTGCCGAACGAAGGATCAACGTTCGCCACATTGAGCCACCGCAGCGCGCTGTACTGGCCGAATGCCTCCCTGATCGGCCGGTAGGTCACCTCGCCCGCCTCGTGCGGCACGTTCGTTCCCGGCACGAGCGGGCGCATGAAGCGGACGTTGGTGACGCCGGTGTTGGTCGGCGACCCGTTGTCGCGCTGCGTCGCCTCGAAACGGAATATCCAGTTCGCGTTCACGTTGCCCGTCTTCATCTGCGTGCGCGTGGTGTTGCTCTCCGCGTCGTAGCACAGACCGTTGGTGAGCGTGGTGATCCAGTTGGTGCCCACGAGAAACGACGCGCCGCTCACCGTCGACCGCACCGTCGCCCTGCCCTTGAACTCCATCAGGTACGTCCCGTGCAGATTGTCCACGCCGTCCGCAAGCACCAGGTCGGCGTCGGACGTCGGCCAGCCTTCCGCATCGCGCGTCCCGGTGCTCCAGCGCGCGCGTTTCATAAGATCCGCAAAACAATAGTTCGCCGCCCATGACGCCGCGTTCAGGCCGTGAAACGTTATCGGGTCGATCACCTCCTCCGGCGTGCTCGGGCTCGACCAGAACAGCCTCGCACACGCCGCCCCGGCCTGCTCAGTGTAGGATATGCGAATGTCGTAGGGAACGCCCGCAAGAAGCGCCAGCGTTCCTGTGATCCCGTTGGTCGCCGGCGCGGGCGACGAGATCACCGTCGCCCAATCGGCGCTGTTCGTGGGCTTGATCTCGAGCGTGAACGTGTCGTCCGCAACGGCCTTGAATGTGTACGTCTCGGAGAAGCGCGCCATGATCCGCCCAGTCCATCGCACCGAATACCCGTCGCGCGGAAATGACGCGTAGGCCGGCGACACCGAGCCGCCCACTGGCAGCAGCGTCCCCCAGTCGAAATCAATCCGCACGTCCCGACGCGTGAACGACGGCGCGCCGCTGAATGACGTGTTCGGATAGTATTCGCCGTGCAGACCCGCGTCAAGATACCCGCCGCCCGTGGCCCGCCAGACGGCCCCGGTCGGCACGTACGATCCGTGCACTGCTGATGCGACTGTGACAATGGCAAATGCAATGATGCGGCGTGTGAGGCTGCTCATGGTGTCCCCCGATCTGTGGTTGTTTCTGCTGAAACACTGACTGGACTTCGATACCCCTCGTTCGCTGGCGCGCGATACGTACGGCGAACAATGTAGCAAAGACGCGCCGCGAAGTAAATGCCCTGATGCGATGCCGTGCGGCCGTTTCCGGCGCGCGGCACGGCGATTTGCACACAATTTCCGCTATGCGCGCGATTTGTGTATAATGTGGTATGCGTGATACCATGTTGCAAACCGTTCGCAGTAACGCCGCGGGCGCCCGCCCGCTCGGAGAACGTGAGCTGCACCCCGAAATCCCTCTGCCCGGCCGTAACGACGCGGGCCTGTTCTCCCCGGGCACGCTGCCGCGCGCAGGCCATCCTCTGCCTGACGATATCGCCCACGCACCCGCCGCAGCCGTCTCGCTCGGCCTCCCGGTGTGTGTCTCGTGCGCCGGGCGGTCGCACTGGTTGCGCGGCGACTCGCTCACGCGCGGCCGGCAGTGCGCCCTGTCGATCGAGGCTGTGCTCGACGGCGAGGGCGAGCTGGTCGCCGGCCGCCGCCGTTACGCGCTGCACCCCGGCGACGTGTTCATCCTGCGCCCCGGCGAACGTCATGTGTGCCGGGCGGTCTCGCGCGCGCCGTTCCGCAAGGCATTCATCCGCCTTGCCGTCCTCAGCAGATTGCAGCGCGACGTCCTTGACGGCTTCGCAGTGCTGCGTTCCACGCGCCTCTCCCCGTCCGCCCATCACATGGCGCGCGTCAATGCCGCGCTCGACGCGATTCATGCCGCCCTGCGCGACGCGCCATGGACGTGCCACAACGAAGT
>JAAYZF010000330.1 GCA_012514975.1 bacterium | reverse complement strand
GGCGACGAACGTCTACCCGCTCGATGGCAGCGGCTGGGATGACCGGATCAAGAGAAGCGTTCAGTTACCGCCGGCATAATAATCCGGCCAAAACGGAGTCAGTAAATAAGAATGCACGGAGCTGGCGTTGATATGCATATGCGACACACTGGCCACGGAAGCAGACGCGGGCCCGCGTCGGGCGATCGGCGTCCACATTGGCGCGTGTGTGCGTGGATGCGGAATGCGCGTCTGACTTTGACTTGCGGACAACTTTGACTTGCCAAGGCATAGCCTCGGCCACTTTCACTCTAACTTGGGGAGACACCATGAAGAATGCACCCATCTTCCTAGCCTGCATCATCTGCGCGCTGCTCGTTTGCGCGGTGAACACAGCATCAGCCGCGTCCTCGTATTCTTGGCAGGAGCCGCATGCGAAAGTGCTTCCATCCGGGGATCTCGAGTGGGCGCCTGCGCCGTATGTGTTCACGCCCGGCCCGGTGGTGAAGTACATTGATTTCGCCGCGGGCAGTGACACGAACGACGGCACGAAATCGAGCCCGTGGATGCATCATCCGTGGGACATGAATGCAACGGGCAATGCCGCCGCGTTCAAGGGCATTGCCACGTACGTGTTCAAGGGCGGCGTGGTCTATCGCGGCAAAATCATGTCGCGCGAGTCCGGCGAGCCTGGCAACCCGATCAAGCTGACGTGCGACCCGTCGTGGGGCAAGGGCATGGCGGTGATCTACGGCTCGGCGCCGATCACGGGCGGCTGGAAACGGTGCACGGCAGCCGATGCGCCCGGCGTTCCCGACCCGGAGAAGGCGTGGTACATTGATCTTCCCGCTGAGTTTGACAGGGACCCGAGCGATGCGAAGCTGACGACGCTGTGGATGGTGCGCAACGGCAAGGCCGTTCGCATGGACATTGCGCGCGACCCGAACTGGACGATCACGAATCCGAACGACCCGTTCACCGCGTGGTATCGCTGGGACTATTTCGAGGGCGCGTCCATCAACCAGGGCTGGCTCGTTGATGACATCTGGAAAGGCAAGCCGGCTGACATGTTCAAGGATGCGGAGATCGTGACGCAGCACCGGAATCTCATGGGCACGCCGTTCCACATCAAGCCCGTCGCGTTCGACCCGGAGCGCGGGGGATTCGAGATCAAAGGGCCGGGCGGCTCGACGTTCCGCCAGGGCGGCGATCCGACGAAGCCGTTCCCGCTCCGCGACCGCGTCGGCTACTTCATCGAGAACATCCCCGAGTTCCTCGATGCGCCCGGCGAGTACTATTACTCGCGCAAGGGCCCGCACCGGGGCAGGCTGTACGTGCGACTTGACGACGGTGTTGACGCCAATACCGTGGCGTTCGAGGCGGGGGTGCTTCGCTCGCCGATCGAGATACGCGACCAGGGCAACATCGAGGTGTCCGGCCTGCGTTTCTCGTTCAATGACGAGGATGACGGTACGTACGGCTATCCGTGGTACGTCGGCGCGGGCGCCATGGTGCGCATAGTGGGCAATTGCAGCAACATTTCGGTGCATCACTGCAAGTTCCAGGATGTTGTCAGCGCGGTTGTCGCGTTCCCGCGCATTGGCGGCACGGACGTGGCTGAGGAGCTGCGCGCGAAGGACGTCGGGCCGTTTGCGAACGACGTGATGGACGGGATACGCGTCTGCGACAACGACATCAGGAACTCGTCGTTCGAGGGCGCGATATGGATCAGCGGCGGCAGCGGGGATGAGTCGGGCCGCGGGTACGGCGTGCTGAAGCGTGCCGAGGTGTTGCGCAACCGGGTGGTGAACTCCGGATTCCGCCCGGGCAAGTCGGCAACATCGGCCCTGCAGGCCATTCGCGTCATCATACCCGAGACGGCGGAGCTTGCGGGCAACATGGTTGACACGAGCGGGGGGAGCGGGCTGTTCGTGCTCGGCGGCAAGGGGAGCGGCTCGCGCAACGACGTGCCGCTTGCGCGCATACTTGTGCATCACAACAAGGCCGTGAACACGATGCTCTTCTGCAACGACTACGGCGGCATCGAGATTTTTCAGGGCGGCCCCGCGTACTTCTACAACAACATCAGCCGCAATTGCGTCGGCACCAAGACGTTCACCGGCAGCGAGCTCGGGTACAACCTCTATCTTGACGGCGCGTTCAAGGTGTGGAGCTTCAACAACATCCTCGCCGGACGCATCGACCCGGTTGACTCGAATTACTACGGCCACTGCGGCTACTTCATGGTCTTCGGCTTCCTCAACAACTTCTGGAACAACACCGTCTTCCATTTCGAGTATGGCGTGAACGGCAGCTCGGGCAACCACTCGGCCCTCGTCGGCAACGTGTTCGTCGATGCGAAGAGGAGCTTCCTCGGGCAGAACAGGCCGGGCGACGTCTCGATGATGGGCGGCGGCGACACGGGCGAGCAGGGGAGGAAGGGCATACCGACGATGGCCTATGGCGACAATGTGTTTTTCGGCTCGCCCAAGGGCGGGTACCAGGGCAAGGGCGACTTTGGCTTCGTCGGCGGCATCTCGAAGCAGTCGGGCAGCGGCGCCGAGGTCTACGCGGGTAACACGCTCGAGGAGCTGAGCGCGGCGCTGAAGACCATGGGCGCGCGCGTCAGCAGCATCGGCGTGCATACTGATACGATGCCGCTCGTCGACCCTGCGCGCGAGGACTACCGGCCGCGGCCCGGTTCGGCCGTGGTTGACATGGGCGTGAAGTTCTTTGCCCCGTGGGGCCTTGCCCGCGTGGTGGGCGAATGGCACTTCCTGCGCAGCGACCTGTCGCCCACGGTTGTGCTGGGCGAGAATTTCTACATGCAGGAAGAGCACATGGAACGCGGCATGTACTACCTCATCCCGCGCAACGACCTCACGCTCAACCAGGCTGCGCCGCAGAGCTATGTGCGCGGCCCGCTCGAGGACTGGATCGACGGCGCGCTCGAATTCGACGGCTCGAACCGGTTTGCCATCCTCACCCACGCCGAGATGACGGCTGACATGACCTATCCCGGCGGCAGGCGCCGTCGTGGCGGCGAAGGCGAGGAACCCAACGTGTTCCCGGGCGCCAAGCGCCGTACGCTTGACATGGGCACCAACAACTTCCTCGTCGAAGCCTACTTCAAGACGCAGAAAGATCACAAGGGCGGCACGATCATCGGGAAAGGCGCCGGCGCAGGCTACTCGCTCGTGATTGACGGCGATGGCGCCATCGCCCTGCAGTTGCGCGGCGGCGACACCAACGTCGCGCTCGCCGGCGGCAAGGTGAATGATGGCGAATGGCATCATGTGGTCGCCGAGGCTGATCGTGGCGCGCAGCGGATGGTGCTGTACGTTGACGGCAGGAAGGCGGCTGAGAGCGCGCTTGACCTTTCACCCGCGGTTTCCATCTCCAACACGGATGACTTTCTCGTTGGGAAGAGCGCCGATGGGAGCTTTTTCCAGGGCGCGGTTGATTTCCTCCGCGTGTCGCGCGGCACGCTGGCGGAAGCGAAGACATCGATCGACGAGCTGTACGCGTGGGAATTTGACGGGCCGTTCCTTCGCGATTTCACCGGCGCGGCGCCGAAGGGCCCGCGGCGCGACGCCGGCGCGCTCGAGCTGCAGTGACGGTCGCGCGCGCCTTGGTGCGCGTGATGGAGGGCGGCCGTACTCGGCCGCCGCGTGTGCGGCGAACGCCGCACGGGATGGGGCAGGCGGGTGCGCCTGCCCTCCAGGGCCTGATGATCAACACATGCAACCAAAGGAGACATCCATGCCGACCGAGCAACAGGTCGTAACGCCCGAGGAACGTCAGAAGATCGAGCAGGCCATCCCCAGGCAGGCGCCCGCGACGCCGATGAAGGCCCGCAGGCTGCTCGTCGTCACGCTCAACGTGCGCGACGGCAAGATCGGCCGCGGCCATCCGTCCATCGGTTGCGGCAACCTGGCCCTCGAGCTGATGGGCAAAGCGACGGGCGCGTACGAAGCCGTGTTCGACAACTCGATCGAGCGGTTCGAGCCTGACGAGCTGGCGAAGTTCGACGCCATCTGCTTCAACAACACGTGCGGCATCCTGTTTGACAATCCGCGCCTGCAGCAGGGGTTGCTGGACTTCGTCTCGAACGGCAAGGGCTTCATGGGCATCCATGCCGCCGCGGCAACGTTCGTGCAGTGGCCGAACTACGACTTCTGGCCCGCATTCGGCGAGATGCTTGGCGCCACGGAGAACGGCGGGCATCCATGGAAAGCGGACGAGACGATCACGCTGAGGCCCGAGGGCGCCACGCATCCGCTCAATGCGCCGTTCAGGGGCAAGGAGTTCGAGATAAGCGACGAAGTGTTCCAGCTTCAGAAGCCGTACACGCGCGAGAAGCTTCGCGTGCTGCTGACCATCGATACCGCGAAGAGCGACATGAACCCCTCGCGCCGCATTCTGCCTGAACGACAGGCTGATCTTGATTTCGCGATCAGCTACATCCGCAAGTACGGCAAGGGCCGCGTGTTCTACTCGTCGCTGGGGCACAACCGGCACATATTCTGGAATGCGCCCGTTCTGGCCCATTTCCTCGCCGGCATCCAGTATTGCCTCGGCGACCTCGAGGCTGACGCGACGCCGAGCGCGGCGAGGACGTAGACGCGGCCGCACACTCGGCGGGGTGCGGCGCCGCTGGATGCGTGTGAAGGGCAGACCATATACACTTGTACGATGAAACCGCAGCCCGGGCAACAGGTTGAAATCGCGATCACCGATGTCGCCTATGGCGGCGACGGCGTGGGCCGCGTGGACGGCTTTGTCGTCTTCGTTCCGTTTACCCTTGCGGGCGAGACGGTACGCGCGACCATCCGCAGAAGGAAGAAGCAGTGTTTCTTTGCCGAGCTTGATGAGATCGTCACGCCGTCGGCGCACCGTGTGGTTCCGCGGTGCCAATACTACCAGTTGTGCGGCGGGTGCCAGTACCAACATGCGTCGTACGACGAACAACTGCGGATCAAGACGAAGCAGTTGCGGGATATGCTTGCGCACCTGGGCGGGTTCGGCGGAAGCGTTGCTGTGCTGCCAATGGAGGGCTCACCGCGGCAGTGGCGTTTCCGCAACAGGATCGACCTGCATCCGGATGGCAGCGATGGATACGGCTTTTGCATCCGCAACCGGTCGCGCCAGGTGTTCACCCTTCATGACTGCCCGCTGTTCGAGCTCGAGCGCGATTTTTCGGATTACCCTTTGCGAAAGCCCGGGCACCTGCTCGTTGTCCGCACGCATTCGGGCAGGCCGTACTGCTATTTCAAGACTGATCACAACGAAGTGGCGTCCGGGCCATTTGATCTCGACAGCGGCGGGCCGCTTGATGACGACGTGATGTGGTTTGACATTGACGGGAAGCGGTTCTCGTTGCGGTACCAGGATTTCTTCCAGGTGAACAGGTGGGTGCTGCCCGTGTTCATCGAGCGGGTGAGGGAGGTTGCCGCGCTGCACCACGGCGACACACTGCTCGATGTGTACTGCGGCACGGGGCTGTTCGGCCTGTCGCTGGCGGGCGAGTGCGCACGTGTGCTGGGCGTGGAGGCGCTTGCATCGAGCATCGAGGCCGCGCGGGCGAATTCGCGCGCGCTGGGCATCACGAATGCCTCGTTCACCGCCGCGCCTGCCGAGGAATACCTGCATGCGCTCGTCGTGCAGGGCGCGAAGGCCGACGTGTGCATCGTCGACCCGCCGCGCAACGGGCTGACGAACAAGGTGGTATCGTGCCTGAAGAAGCTCAGGCCGCGCACACTCGTCTACATCTCATGCGGCCCTGACACCTTCATGCGCGACGCGCGGAAGTTTGTTGAAGCGGGGTATGCGTTCGAGAGCGTGCGTCCGCTCGACCTGTTTCCGCAGACGAAGCATTTCGAGCTCGTCGCCCGGTTCGCGCGTCAGGAGGGCGGAGATGAAACTGCGCATTGACTGTTCGAGCGACTCGGGGCCGTTCAGCCATTTCTGGAACAGCACAGGATTCACCCCGGCGAGCCTGCTTCTGACGCCGGACATGCGCCAGGCTGTCGCATACAACGGCTCCGTCCCCTTCGGCGGCATTGTCCATCATCGCATCCACTATCTTCTCGAACTTGTCGGCCTGGGTTTCGACGGAGGCGCGCCGCGGTACGACTGGTCGCGGCTCGACGCGGCGCTTGATGTGCTTGTGACCAGCGGGACGAAGCCGTTCTTCGAGCTGATGGGCAATCCTGGCGGCGTGTTCAGCGATTTCAACGATGATGCCCAACTGCACCGGTGGCGCGATCTCGTCGCGGCGCTCGCGCGGCACTGCATCGAGCGCTACGGACGGGGCGAAATCCTGTCATGGTACTTCGAGGCATGGAACGAGCCGGATGGCGGCTGGTGGCCGCAGTGGCGCACTGACGTGAACGCGTTCTGCAACTATTACGACGCGTGCTCGGAGGGCCTGAAGGATGCGGACCCGGCGATCGTGTTCGGCGGCCCGGGCACCTGCATGCATCTTTCGGACTTGCTCAAGGCAATCCTTGCGCATTGCGATACGGGGAGGAACTATTTCACCGGCGAGCGCGGCGTGCGGATGGAGTTCATCTCCGTGCATGAGAAGGGCGCGCGGTCGTGCAGGGAGGACCTGAATCCCTCTTCCGAGCGCATCTGGCGGAACGAGCTCGATATCATCCGGTACATCCGCCTGCATCATCCGCGGCTGGCGCGCCTGCCGTTCATGAACAACGAATGCGACCCGCAGGTCGGGTGGAACGATTTCCACACGTGGCGCGCGCGGCCGTACTACGCCGCGTTCGTGTGCAAGGTGATCAATCAGCATCTCGTCGAGCTTGTCGACAAACGGCGCGTGGACTACCGGTTGCTCAGCAACGACAACGGATTCCTCGGCAGGTGGGGACACCGCACGCTGCTCGCGCGCTTCGGAGACGACAGCAAGATCGAGTCAGGCCAGGCCAGCCATCTCGAACGCAAGGCATGGTCCGGTACGATGGTCGAATTGCCGCCATGCGAGTTGATCAAGAAACCGGTGCTGAATGCAATGACGATGCTTGCCCTGCTCGGCAACCGGCGCTGTGACGTGCGCGGCTGCGGCGGCAGCGATGCGGAGATCGGCGCGATCGCCACGCGCGCCGATGATGGCCAGATCGCGGTGCTGATCTACAACAGCCGCGACAGGATCATGTCATCGGGCTGCGAGAGCATCGAGCTCGAACTGCGCGGCGTGCCCTTCTCGCGCGGCATGCTCGCCCAGTACCGGATCGACGACGGGCACAGCGATCCCTACGCCGTGTGGGAGGCGAACGGCGCGCCCGACCGGCCGTCAGTCCAGGTCTACCATGCCATGCGCCGGCGCCAGGAGCTGGAGCTGTACGAGCGGCCGCGTGAGATGCGCGCGGCCAACGGGCGGGTGACACTGCGGTTCGACCTGCCGCTGCCGTCTGTTCACCTCGTGCTCTTCACGCCAAAGCCTGACGGGCCTCCCGCGGCAGTTGCCGGTGTGCGCGTCGTCGAGTATCGCGGCCTGGGCGGCCAGCGGGAAGTGATGGTGCTATGGCAGGGCGTGCCGTCAAAAGCGGTGCGCACGTACGAAATCCTGGCTGCTTCATCTGCGCGGGGGCCGTACCGGCGGGTGAACAAAGCGGACGTGGTCTGCACTGCGTATCTTGATGTCTTCGAGGCAACGGAGGCGCCGCGGTACTACAAGGTGCGCGCGGCGGACTTTTGGGGGAGGAAGGGCGGCGCGGCGGCAGCCGTGCGCGCCGATGCGCGATGACGCCGTGCAAAGCATGGCGGGCCCCGCCTCACCGCATCATCGGCCGTCGCGTGGCTGGCCAATGGCCGTGTGAACGCAGCGGCAGACGTGTTCATCCGCCCTCGAGGATCAGTGCTTGAAGAAATCCGCGCCGTCGTCGTGTTCCTCATCGGTCCATTCCTGGATGTATCCGTCTTTCAGCCCTGATTCATCATACCATTCGAGCGCCTCGTGGTATTCATCCCACGTGATCGGCCGGTTGATCGAGGGGATGGTGTGCGCGCGGTGCATCGGGTAATACTGGCGCATGAGGCTGACCGTCGCGGACGTGCCGAGCTCGCGCGCGATGAACTGGAGCACGCCGCGCGTGCCGGCGAGGCGGTTGGGGAGGACAAGATGCCTGATGATCATGCCGCGCCGCGCGACGCCGTGCTCATCAAGTTCGAGCGGGCCGGTCTGCCGCCACATCTCCTTGAGCGCGATGCGGTTCGCCTCAGGGTAGTCAGGCGCTGACGAAAGGAGACGCGCCGGTTCGCTCCCGGCGTATTTCGCATCGGGCAGGTATATATCGACGATGCCGTCGAGGAGCGTGAGGACTTCGGGTGATTCGTAGCCGCTGCAGTTGTAGACGAGCGGAATGGCAAGGCCGCGTTCGCGGGCGATGGCAAGGGCCTCGACCGCGAGGGCGGTGTGCGGCGTGGGCGTCACCCAGTTTATGTTGTGCGCGCCGCGGCGTTGCAGTGCGAGCATGTCGGCGGCCAGCGTGCCCGGCGTGGCCGCTTTGCCGTTCATCAACTGGCTGAAGGTGAAATTCTGGCAGAATGCGCAGCCGAGGTTGCAGCCCGTGAAGAACACCGTGCCTGAGCCGCCGGAGCCGCTTATCGGCGGCTCCTCGCCCGGATGGAGATTCGTGCAGTAGACCATCATTTCCGCGCCGAGCCGGCAGAAGCCCGTTTCGCCCTTGAGCCGGTCGACACGGCATTTCCGCGGGCAGAGCATGCACGGCGACATCAGCGCACGAAGCGCCTTGGCGCGGGAGAAGAGTTCGGCGGGGGAGAGCATCGGGGTGGGGGAAAGACGGAACGGCGATGCAGCATTTATCATTTGACATCTGACATTTGACATCTGGCATTTGAAGTCTGCGCCGTGCCCCTTGCCAGACACCAAATATCAAGTATCAAATATCAGATGTCAAATGTGTGGTTCAATACGGCGTGTAGTTATCGTTGTACACATCCTTGCGCTGAATCCAGCCGGAGCCGCGCGGCGTGATGAGGAGCACGTCGATCGGGCCGCCGACGTTCTTCGGCCTGGCCTGGAACCGGACCATCTCCATCGTGGTCCACACGGTGAAGATGGAGAAATCGATGGCATCCTGGACGGACATGGCGTCCCAGATGATGGGCGGATTGACGACCTGGACATTATTGAGGCCGTGGATGGTGCGCATGCCGGGCTGGACGAGCTGGGCGACGATGTCGCTCTGGCCGCCCCAGGCGGTGCCGTAGATCACCTGGTCGGTATCGGGCCGGACGTTGATGCGCTTGATTTCGTTGCGGGAGACCTGGCAGTGATAGACGTAGGGGACGCTCACCTTGCCGGCGAACTTGTAGCCGCACATGTGGAACGCGGTGTCCGCGCTGGGGTATTTCGCGCTGAAGTGGCGCATCATTTTCTCGACGACATCGAGGATGTCGTCCTTCGGGTCGTTGTACTCCTCCATGAAGAGGCGGACGGAATGCTCGACGGGAGTGCCGCCGAGGATCGTCTCGCCGAAGACGGCGACGCCGATGTGCTGCTCTTCGAGCAGGAAGAGTTTGTAGCAATTGTCAGACGTGACCGTCTCGAATTTCGGCAGCTTTTTGCCGTCGGGCATGACGCCCTCGATTGTCGCCGTCTGGCGGCTGTCCGAGGCCATGACGATGCCCTCGGGAACGTAGGTGGTGAAGATTATTGACATACGGGTGGCTGCTCCCGGTTGCGCTGTGCATAGGTCCTATAAGTCCTATAGGTCCTATGCTGTTATTGTTCGATCATCAACTGCACCCTGGTGCGGAGCCAGAGGTGCCTGATGAGTTTCTTGAGCGGGTTGCCCGCGGGGCGTTCCGACTTGCGCTCGCGCGTCATCAGGTCGCGCACCGCGGCGCGGATGTCCTTTCCTTCATGGAGCACGCTCTGGATGGCGCTGGTGACGGGCATGTCGATGCCGAGGCTGCGCGCCATTTCGTGTATGATCTTCGCGTTGCGGTATCCCTCGACCACGCCGACGGACGCATGGAGGGCGTCCTCGATGCTCATTCCCTGGGCAATGCGTTCGCCGAACGCGCGGTTGCGGCTGTGCTTGCTGAAGCACGTGGTGATCAGGTCGCCCACGCCGGCGAGGCCGAAGATGGTCTCGACCTGGCCGCCCATGGCGGTGGCGAAGCGGGCGAGCTCGACGAGCGCGCGGGTGAGCAGGGCGGATTTGGCGTTGTCGCCGAACCCGCACCCGTCGACGGCGCCCGCGCCGATGGCGATGATGTTCTTCAGCGCCGCGCATATCTCGACGCCGACAATGTCCGGGTTCGTGTAGACGCGGAAATAATCGCACGAGAAGACTTCCTGGGCGAACCCGGCAAGCGACTCCTGGTTGCCGGCGACGGCGACGGCGGTGGGCATTTTCCGCGCGACTTCCTCGGCATGGCTCGGGCCGGAGAGCGCGGCGACTTGCGGCAGCCCGGTCTCCTCCTGGATCACCTGGCTCATGCGCTTGAGCGACCCGGCTTCGAGCCCCTTGGCCACGCTGATGAAGGGCACGGGCTCGTGCAGCGCGGCCTTGACGCGTTTCGCCACGTCGCGCATCACGTGGGACGGCAGGGCCATGACGGCGAGCCGGGCGCTGTGAAGCGCCGTCTCGAGATCGTTGGTGAACACGAGATCGCCCGGCAGGGGCACCCCGGGCAGATACTTGTAGTTCTGGCGCGTCACCGTCAACTCGCGCGTGTACTCGGGGAAGGCGCCCCAGACGTGCACGTCGAAGTATTTCTCGCGCAGCAGGAGCGCGATCGCGGTGCCCCACGCGCCATCGCCTATGATGGCGACGCGCATGCCGGGTGAAGGTGTCGAGTAGTCGATCATGGCAGTGCGGACACGGGTTCAGCGCCGCGTGCGCCCGCGCGCGGCAGGTTGGTACGTCACGCCGCATGACGGCGTTTCCCATACGGTGACGGAGTCGAGCGCGGCTGTTTCCGGCGGCAGGTTGAGCGCGGCATCGAGCCGGTCGAATATCCACCGGGCGATCCGTTCGCTGGTGGCATTGGGCTCATTGATGCCGGGCAGCATGTTCAGGTTGCGATGGTCGAGTTCGGCGCCGAGCAGCTCATGCAGCGCATTGCCCACCACGGTGAAATCGAGTGCGATGCCGCTCTTGTCGACCCCGGTGCAGGCGACGACTGCCTCGACGAGCCAGTTGTGCCCGTGGAGCCCCTCGGCAGAGCCGTCAGGCCAGCGCAGCGAATGCGCGGCCGAGAAATCGTCTTTGACGCGGATCAGGTACATGAACGCCGTCCAATTGCCTTCATCACACCATGTTCAGCACGCCGCCGGCGAGGACGATCTCGATGTCGCGCGGCGTGAGCGCATGGACGAGCGTGAGCGTTCTGCCGGTCGGGAGTGCCGCCACGATCGCGCTGCCTGAGGCGAGCCGGGCGCGGAGGTCCTTAATGACGATCTCCGCGCCGTCCTGCAGCTCATCGTAATCGGCGGGGACGGCAAACGAGAGGGGCAGGATGCCGAAGTTCACCAGGTTTGCCGCGTGAATGCGCTCGAACGACTTTGCGATGACGAGTTTCACGCCAAGGTACATCGGGCAGATGGCTGCATGCTCGCGCGAGCTGCCCTGGCCGTAACTTTCGCCGCCGACGATGATGCCGTGCCGGCCCGCGTCGCGCGCCGCGAGCGCGCGTTCGGCGAACGTCGGCCTGCCGGGCTCGTTGAACACGTTGAACACCACCTTCGCATACTCGGGTATGTTCGACCGGTGCTTGAGGAAGACGCCCGCGGGCATGATGTGGTCCGTGGTTATCTTGTCGCCGGCCTTGATGAGCACGGCGCCGTTGATCTCATCGGGCAGGGGAGTGTTCCGCGGCGGTTCGCCGATGGTGGTTGCGCGTTTGATCTCCGGCGCGGGCGCGCCGGGCGGGACGGGCGGGACGATCATCGAGTCGTCGATCAGGTAACGGTCCGGCTCAGTGGCGTCGGGGTAGGGGATGCCAAGCGAGCGCGGGTCGGCGATCACGCCGGAAAGGGCGGTAGCCGCGGCGACCTCGGGGCTGACGAGGAACACGTGGTCGTTCTTCGTGCCCGTCCTGTCCTTGAAATTCCGGTTGTAGGTGCGGACGGTGACGGTATTCTCGGCCGGCGAGAAGCACTGGCCGATGCATGGCCCGCAGGCGGCTTCGAGTATGCGCGCGCCCGCGGCGAGGAACGTGGCGAGCGCGCCGCTTTCGGTGATCATCTGCAGCACCTGGCGGCTGCCGGGCGAAATGCCGAGACTGACGGCGGGGTTGACCGAGCGGCCTTTGAGCATCGCCGCCACGATCGAGAGGTCGCGGAACGAGGAATTCGTGCACGAGCCGATGACGACCTGCTGCACGGGCGTCCCCGCCACATCCGTGACCTTCCTTACGTTGTCGGGCGAGGGCGACTCGGCGACAAGGGGTTCGAGGGCGGCGAGGTCGATCTCGATCACACGGTCATACTCGGCGCCGGGATCGGCGGCGCACGGCTGCCAGCCCCGGCCGCGGCCCTGCGCGGTCATGAACGCCTTCGTCCGTTCATCCGACGGGAAGAGGCTGCAGGTGACGCCAAGCTCCGCGCCCATGTTGGTGATCGTCGCGCGTTCGGGCACGGTGAGCGACTTCACTCCGTCGCCGCAATACTCGACGATGCAGCCGACATTGCCTTTTGTCGTGAGAATTGAAAGCACATGCAGGATGACGTCCTTGGCGGCGACCCACGGTTTCAGCCTGCCGGAGAGCCTGACGCCGATGACCTTCGGATAGGTCATGGTGAACGGCTTGCCCGCCATGGCCAGCGCCACATCAAGCCCGCCTGCGCCGATGGCGACCATGCCGATGCCGCCGCCCGTCGGGGTGTGCGAATCGGAGCCGAGCAATGTCTTGCCGGGTATGCCGAAGCGTTCGAGGTGGACCTGGTGGCAGATGCCGTTGCCGGGCCGCGAGAACCAGACGCCCGCGCCCGCGGCGACGGTTCGGAGATACTCGTGGTCGTTCGCGTTGTTCGGCCCGTTCTGCGGCATGTTGTGGTCGACGTACGAGACCGAGAGCTCCGTCTTCACGCGGCCGACGCCCATCGCCTCGAACTCGAGGAAGGCCATCGTGCCCGTGGCGTCCTGTGTAAGCGTCTGGTCGATCCTGATGCCGACCTGTTCGCCGGGCCGCGGCGTGCCGGAAACGAGATGGGCGGCAAGGATTTTCTGCGTAAGGTTCACCGTGCTCCTTCTGGCATGTTAGGAAGCAAATGAAAGCAACCATTGTGATTATAGCAAAGGGGCCGACGGTTTGCAACAGAGCGCGGCGGCGAACGCCTGACGGCGCCGCCAAGAACGCGCGTGCAGCGAGCCTGCAAGGCATGCCGCGCTACTCGTACCTGAGGGCGTCGATGGGCGTGAGGAGCGCGGCGCGGCGCGCGGGGTAGAAGCCGAAGAACACGCCAACGGCGATCGAGACGGTAAGGGCGAGGAAAATGTTGCCGGCATGGACTGTCGTCATGTACTGCGTCGCCTTGCCGATGATCCAGGCGCTTGCAACGCCGACGGTGGCGCCGGTGAACCCGCCGATGACGCTCATGATGACCGATTCGAGCAGGAACTGGACGACGATGTCGCGCCGCTTGGCGCCGATGGCCTTGCGGATGCCGATCTCGCGCGTGCGCTCGGTGACGGTGACGAGCATGATGTTCATGATGCCGATGCCGCCGACGAGCAGGGAGACGCCAGCGACCGCGCCGAGCAGGACGGTGAACGTCCGCGTGACGCTCACCGCGGTATCGAGGAGCTCGGCCTGGTTGCGAATCCAGAAGTCGTCTTCCTGGCCCTCGGCGAGGCGGTGCATTTTGCGGAGGAGGGCCGTGGCCTTTTCGCACGCGAGGTCCATCTTGTCAGCATCGGCGACCTGGAGGTTGATCTCGTCGAGCCAGCGCTTGCCCAGCACCTGCTTCATGGCCACCGTGTACGGGATGTGCGCCCGGTCGTCCGGGTTGCCGCGGCTGACGTCGCCCTTGGCCTTGGTGATGCCGATGATCTTGAACTGCATGCCGTTGATCTTTATCGACTTGCCGAGCGGAATCGAGTTCGACGGGAAGAGGTTCTGCACCGTGGTGGGGCCGAGGACGGCCACGTGCGCCATGCCGTCGCATTCGGTGTCGTTGAAGAAGCGGCCGTGCTCGATCTCGTAGCTGCGGACGGCGCAGTAGGTCGGGCCGACGCCGTAGATTTCGCACGGCGTGTTCTTGTTGAAGTACTTGAGCTGGGCATCGCCGCGGACGACGGGCGACGCCATGCGAATCTCGGGGATTTCGCGCAGCAGCGCCTCGGCCTCGTCGAGGGCGATGCGCTGAACCGTCCAGCGGCCCACGCCGGCCGAGCGCATCCATTTCGGCCGCACGGAAAGGAGATTCGACCCCATGGCCGAGATGCGGTCGACCACCTGTTTGCGCGCGCCGGCGCCGATGGCGAGATTGGCGATCACCGCGGCGACGCCGATGATGATGCCGAGCACGGCGAGGAACGACCGCAGCTTGTTTGCCACAAGGCATTTGACGGCGACTTTGATGATCGTGACGAACAGCATGGCGTCGGTCAGAGCGGGTGAAGCTTGCCGTCGCGCAGGTGGATGTTGCGGCGGCAGCGGCGTGCAATGTCAGGCTCATGCGTGACGATGATGACCGTGCGGCCCTGTTCGTTGAGCCGCTCGAACAGGTTCATGATCTCGTCGCCGGCGTGCGAATCGAGGTTGCCCGTCGGTTCGTCGGCGAGGATGATCGCCGGGTCGGTGACGACTGCGCGGGCGATGGCGACGCGCTGCTGCTGGCCGCCGGAGAGCTGTGAGGGCTCGTGCTCGGCGCGGTGGGCGAGGCCGACGGTTTCGAGCGCCTGCATCGCGCGCTCCTTGGCGTCCGCGTGGCCGGCGTAGAGCAGCGGCAGCTCGACGTTCTCGACGGCATTCATGCGCGGCAGGAGGCCGAAGCTCTGGAAGACGAAGCCGATGCGCTGGTTGCGGATCACCGCGAGGTCGTCCTCGGGCAGGCGTGAGACGTCGTCGCCGCCGAGGCGAAGCGTCCCTTCGTCAGGCACGTCAAGGCAGCCGACGACGTGCATCAGCGTCGATTTCCCGCTGCCCGACGGGCCGGTGATCGCCGCATACTCGCCCGCGCCGATCTCGACGCTGATGTGGTCAAGCGCGCGGATCACGTTCTCGCCGACGTAATACGTCTTGACGAGCGATTCGGCGCGGATCGCCATCATCGGATCGCCCCCCCCAGCATCCGGCGCACGGAATCGGCCGAACGCGTGTTGTCCCGCCGGGCCCAGCGGCTCTGCATCGCCACGTCGGCCAGGACGACGGTCTGACCCGTGCTCAGCCCCTCGACGATCTCTATGTTCGTCCCGTCCTCGATGCCTGTCCTGACGGGGCGCATCTCGTACTGCCCGTTCCCCGAGCGGACGCCGACGATGGTGCGGTCCTCGTCATGTATCACCGCCTGGGCCGGCACGAGGATCGCGTTCTCGTTCGCGGCCGAGACGATCGTCACGTTCGCCGTCATCTCCGGCTTGAGCTTCGTCTTGTCAGGGCTGAGCACCTCGATCTGCACTTCGAATGTGACGACGTCGGACACGCTGGTGCCCTTGGTGGCGATGCGCGACACGGCGCCCGTGAGCTTGTGGGCCGGGAACGCGTCCGTCGCGATGATGGCGCGCTGGCCGACGGAGACCTTGCCGATGTCGCTCTCGTCGACCGAGGCGAGGACGAAGACGCGCGAGAGGTCTGAGACGAGGAACAGCGTGGTGCCTTCGCCGACATTGTTGAGCGGGGACGAGATGATCTGGCCGACCTGGATGTTCACCTCGGCGATGAGGCCGTCGAGCGGCGAGTAGATCTTCGTTTCCTTCAGCCGCTGCTGCGCGAGCTCGAGATCGATCAGCGCGTTGTCGTACTCAGCCTGCGCGAGCGCGACGTTCTGCCGCTGTATCTCGAGCGCCTTCTCGTTGACGTCAAGCTCCTCGAGCGCGATCAGCGCGTTCGTCAGCTCGGCATTCGCCACGGTCGCCGCCGTGCGGAACGTCTCGGCGACCTCGGCGCTGATCTGGCTTGCATCGAGCAGTTGTTTCATGCGCTCGTACTTCGACAGCGCGTCGTCCTTCTTCGCGCGGGCTGACAGGAGGGCGGACTGGGCCCTGCCCCTGTCAAGCCTGAGCTGCGCCTCGGCGACGGTAAGGTTCTGGCGTGCCTGTTCGAGTTTCGACCCGCTTGACGCCACGCGGACGCTCGACTGGCGCACGCGCCGTTCCTCGTCGATGGGATCGAGCTCGGCAAGCAGCATCCCCGCGGTGACGGCGTCGCTGACGTCGTACGGAACACTCATCACCGTGCCGCCGGCCTTGCACTTGATCTGCACGTCGCGCCGCGAGACCACGCGGCCGTTGCACTCGACCCCGACCATGATCGGGCCGGAGACCACCGTGTAGTCCGTGGCATTCGCTGCGCCGGTGCCGCGCGTGCACGAGACAAGAACCCAGACGCCTGCCACGATGACCGCGGCGACGATTGCCGCTGCGACGGTGCGCCGTTTCGCTCTCTGCGTCATTCTGTTCTCCTGGAATGCAGCCGTGTGTGGTTGGTCTCAAACGCGCCCGCGGCGAAGAAGCGTTTGAGAAATGCCTTCTGCTCCGCACGGCCGCGGTGCGCGGCAAAATGCCGCGCAAACATCCGCGCCAGCGAATTCATGTACCGCGCCAGCACCTCCGGCGGTATGTCCGCCCGCACCATCCGCGCCGCCGCGCCCTGGCCGAGGATGCGCGTCACGCCCTCCCAGATGCGCCCCTGGCTCGCGTTGATCCGCCGCCGCATGTCGCACTTGAGATGCGAGCTGTATTCCTGCTGCGACTCGATGACCGAGAACAGTGTCCGCCGGCGCTCGTGGAAGGCGAGCAGCGTGTCCCACGCCGCGTCAAGCTTGGCCGCGAACGGCTGGCGCCCCTTCGCCACCGCGTCGAGCGCGCAGAAGAGCTTCTCGCAGCATGCCTCGGGCACCTGCTGGAACAGGTCCTCCTTGTCCTTGAAATGGAGGTAGACCGTGCCCTTGCCCGTATGCGCGGCCTTCACCACCTCGTCGAGGGTGATCTCGTGCATCCGCTTCCGCGCAAGAAGCGCCTCGGCGGCCGCGAGCAGCCTTGTGCGTTTGTCGGTCCTTTTCATCCGGTTCAATACTGACTGGTCAGTATCATTGTACCATAACAACGATTGTGACGCAAGCGGGAGGCGGATTATTGTCCCGTTCGCTTGCCTTTCTGCCCGGGAATGGGTATAATTCCGGCTGTATATGACGGTGTCCGTTGTCATCCCGACGTTCAACTCGGCCCGCTGCATCGGCAGCGTGCTCGATGCGCTCCTTGCGTGCGACATGCCCCGAGGGGACATGGAGCTCATCATCTGCGACGCCGGCTCGACCGACGAGACTCTTGGCATCTGCCGCGCGAAGGGCGTGGACGCCATCCTGCCCAACCCGCTCAAGACGGGCGAGGCGGGCAAGGCCGTCGGCGTCAGGGCGGCACGAAACGACGTGATCGCGCTGATCGACTCGGACAACGTCGTCCCGGACGCAGGCTGGCTCCGCGCCATGCTCGATCCGTTCAACGAGCCCGGCATCGTGGCCTCCGAGCCGATCGCCTACTACTGCCGCCCGGGCGACGGGTACATCACGCGGTACTGCGCGCGGCTCGGCATGAACGACCCGCTCTGCCTCTTCCTTGGCAATTACGACCGCGTCTGCGGCGTTACGGGCAAATGGACCGGGCTGCCCGTCGAGGCTGCCGACAGGGGCTCGTGGCTCGAAGTCACCCTGCGCAAAGGGCCGATCCCCACGATCGGCGCGAACGGCACGTGCTTCCGCCGCTCGTTTCTGCTACACTATCTTAAGGATGGCGCGTATCTGAACGACATCGACATCTTGTATGACGCGGTCAGCGAGGCCGGCGCCGTCAAGATCGCCAAGGTGAAGACCGGGATCATACACATCTTTGCCGGCACGGCGCGGGTGTTTGCGCGCAAGCAGAGGCGGCGGATCGAGGACTTTCTTTACTACCGCAAGGCCGGCGGGCGGAGCTACCCGTGGTCGGCCCTGCCGAAGACGGGCGTTGCGGTGTTCGCCCTGTGCTGCGTCACCGTCGTCCCGCTGGTTGTCCAGGCGGTGATCGGCGCGGTGCGCGCGCCTGACACGTGCTGGCTGTTCCACCCGGTTGCCTGCTGGATCACACTGTGGTGCTACGGCATGGGCGTCGTGCGCTCGCTGTTCACCTCGGCCCCGAGCGACAGAAGCAACTGGAAGCAGACGTAGGGAATTTCAGATTTCAGATTTCAGATTGGATCCGTGGAATCGAACATCGCACGTCATAAATCACAAATCACAAATCATAAATCTTAGATCACATATGGCCCTCTACCTTGTCACCGGCGGCGCAGGATTCATCGGCTCGAACATAGTCGAGGAGCTTGTCCTGCGCGGCGAGCGTGTGCGTGTGTTCGACAATTTCTCGACTGGCACGCAGGCGAACCTGGCGCGGTTCGGCGGCCGGATCGAGGTGATCAACGGTGACATCCGCGTGCTCGATGCGCTTCGCGCTGCCGTTGCGGGCGCGGAGTACGTGCTGCACCAGGCTGCCCTGCCCTCCGTGCCGCGCTCGATCGAGGACCCTGTGACGGCGAACGAGGTGAACATCACCGGCACGCTCAACGTCCTTGTCGCCGCGCGGGATGCGAAGGTGAAGCGGGTCGTCTTTGCCGCGTCGTCCTCCGCGTACGGCAACATTGCCGTGTCGCCGAAGCGGGAGGATCTTCCTGCCATGCCGGCATCGCCCTACGCGATCGGCAAGCTGGCAGGGGAGTATTACTGCCAGGTGTTCCACCAGGTATACGGGCTCGAGACTGTTGCGCTGCGGTATTTCAACGTATTCGGCCCGAGGCAGGACCCGCAGTCGCTCTATGCGGCGGTGATCCCGAAGTTCATCACGGCGCTCATGAAGAAGGAGGCGCCCACGATCTACGGCGACGGCGCGCAGACGCGGGATTTCACGTATGTCGCGAACGTCGTCTCGGCCAACCTGCTCGCCTGCACGGCCAGGGGGGCCGCGGGCCGCGTGTTCAACGTCGCGTGCGGCGAAAGCGTCAGCCTGCTCGACCTGTTCGGCCAGATCGCGCGCCTGCTGGCGGCGGACGTCACGCCGGTGTTCGCCGCGGAGCGGCCGGGCGACGTCAAACACTCGCTCGCCGACATCACGGCGGCGCGCACGGTGCTCGGGTACACGCCGCTCGTTCCCTTCGCGGAGGGCATGGCGAGGACGGTCGAGTATTTCAGGACACTGCCTTCATGAACCACCCGCTGCGCACGCAGCGCTGAACACACACAAGGACTCATGCCATGAAACACATCCTCGTTACCGGCGGCGCCGGGTACATCGGCTCGACGCTCACGGGCGTGCTGCTCGATGCGGGCTACAAGGTGACCGTGCTGGACAACCTGCTGTTCCGCCAGCAGACGCTTCTCGAGTACTGCGGGAACGCGAACTTCGACTTCGTCTACGGTGACTGCCGCGCGGAGGACGCGCTCAAGCCGCTGCTGAAGACCGTGGACGCCGTCATCCCGCTCGCGGCGATCGTCGGCTTCCCCGCATGCCTGCGCGACCCGATCTCCGCACAGACGATCAATTTCGACGCGATCGCCCTGCTCGAAAGGCTGCGCAGCAGGCAGCAGCAGGTCATCTACCCGACCACGAACAGCGGGTACGGCGCGACGAGCGGCGACGTGTTCTGCACCGAGGAGACGCCGCTCGAACCCATCTCGCTCTACGGCCGCACAAAGGTCGACGCCGAGAAACTGCTGCTCGATGCCGGCAATGCCATCACCCTCCGCCTTGCCACCGCGTTCGGCATCTCGCCCCGCATGCGCATCGATCTGCTCGTCAACGATTTCACCTGGCAGGCCGTCACCAACGGCTCGATCATCATCTTCGAGAAGGATTTCAAGCGCAATTTCTGCCACGTGCGCGACATCTCGGACTGCTTCGTCCACTGCCTGAAGCACTTCGACACGATGAAAAACGAGCCGTACAACGTCGGGCTCAACGAGGCAAACCTCTCGAAGGCCGAGCTCGCGATGAAGGTCAAGGAACAGGTGCCCAGGTTCTACATCCATTACGCCGAGGTCGGCAGCGATCCGGACAAGCGGAACTACATCGTCTCCAACGAGAAGATCAACAAGACCGGCTTCCACGCAAAGGTTACGCTTGAACAGGGCATCCGCGAGCTCATCGTCGGCTATCGCATTCTCAGCAGGCGGGCGCATACGAACCTCTAGCTATTTGACATTTGACATTTGACATTTGACATTTGACATTTGACATTTGACATTTGAAATTTGAAATT
>JAAYZF010000329.1 GCA_012514975.1 bacterium | reverse complement strand
TCCGTTTCCTGCACAGCCCGGTCATGTCGAACGACCGGGAAAGTGTCCGGAAGAGTATCCGGCCGACGAACCCGCTTGCACCTGTGAGCAGTATCTTCATCCTTGACGCGTCAGGCAAGCGCCAGCACAGCCGCCAGGGCCGCAAAGAGGCATGCCATCACGATGCGCGCGGAGAACGCGTGCCGCCGCTGCAGTTCGAGCAGCCTCTGGCTCCGCACACCCGTGGCCACCAGCAAGGCGAGCACGATGATCGGCGCAATGAAACACACGTTGTACAACAGCAGCCAGCCCAGTGCCGCCAGCCGGCGCCCGGCGATCTGGATCACGTAGGCCATCGTCGGGATGTACACCTGGCCCGTGCATACCGATTCGAGAAGGGAAACCACGACGCCGACACCGAACACGCCCGCCAGCCATCTGCGCCGGCCGACATAATTGCTCAGCAGCCTGGATATGCGGGCGCGCCACGTGGGCGGCAGGCCAAGGGTGAAGTCATGGACGGCGCCCGGCTGGCGCGCCTTGAGCGCATCCCTCAGGCTCAGCATCGCCAGTACGACGCAGAGCGCCACTATCCCCCACCGCAGCACCAGGCCGGCAGTACGGAAGCCCGCAAGCGATTTCAGCGCCACGAGCAGCCCGGCCCCGAGCGCCACATACGTCACAAACACCGCCGCGGAAAACACGAGGCTCGTGACCAGGATGTCCCTGGCGTTCGACCGGTAACAGCTCAGCAGCGTCACAAAGAGAATCAGAGTGGCAAATGCGCATGGATTGATGCCGTCAAGCAGCCCCGCGCCGATGATGACTGCGCACGAGAATCCCCTGAACCGCTCGACGACTGTGTCCGCCTGCGCGGCATGCGCGTCCGGCGCATTCGTCTCCCCTGCCCCGCCGGGAATCCAGAGCGGGACGCCGCCCGCGGCAATGCCGGCGGCGATGAGCCGTTCAAGCCCCGCCTCGATCCTCGTGATGCCGTACAGGTGGTTTGTGCCGACATAGACCGCGACAGGCTCGTTCTCCCCCACTCCCAGCGCCTGCTCGAGCTGGGCCATGAGCAGGTAGTTTGACGGGTTCATGTAATCGAGGTCGTGAACGACGAGCCGGCTGCCGTAACGCGCGCCAAGGCCATCAAGATGGCGTCTGACAACCTCGCACTCGCGGCATTCGGTGTGGAAGAATCGCACATGCACGCTGCCCTCCTGTGCGGCCGCGAAGGTGGCTGCGCAGGAGAGCAGGATGGCTGAAAGGATTGTTCGGGGAGAGAGGCTCATGGGGAGGCCGGGGAACCGCCCGCGGCAGCAGCCGGCAGCGTGGCGTAGACAATCTTGCTCCTGCCGCCGATGCAGACACGCAGCATGGCCGTCACCGGCGCAGGCGGAGACACGCCGGTGCGCCAGAGCGTGATGATGTTCGTCGAGCCGTCCCCATACGGCTGGAGCGAGCCCTCGATGACCGGCGGCAGCGGGTCCCCCTCGACAATCACCGGCTCCGTCTCGACAGTCACCGTGGCAGGCAGGTGTGACTTCCCGATCACCACGGTGACCGTCTGCGTCGCCGCGCCGCCGTCCTGGAACGACACCACGCGCGGCGCGACTTCCATGCCCGGGCACGGCCCGATCACCCGCGTCCACTGTGCCAGCGGCATGATCTGGTGCACTGCCTCGATGAACACCGTGTACGATTCCGCCGTGCCCATGACCGACACCATCGGGAAAATGATCGAGACGACGCCCGTCGCGCCGGGCGCATACGTGATCTCGGCCGGCATGGCCGCCTTCGTGCAGTTGCAGGTTGTCCTGATCCTGCGAATGGTAAACGGCTCGCCGCCGGCGTTGACGAACACGAGCGGCACGGGCACATCGGCGTACCCGGCCGCGGGCTCCTGAGTGACATTGTTTGCCGTGAGCCACTCGATCCTTGCCGGTTCGCCGTGCACAACCGCACAGGCAAGGATTGAGACAGCGCACAGAAGCATGGACGGTTTCATCACAGCCACTCAACGAAGATCATGGGTTAAGGCTGTCGCCGGCGCCGGCGCGCTCGCAGAGCGCGACAGCAACGGCATACTCCTCGACGTGCGAAAGCGAGATGTCGATCCGCACGATGCCGCTCGATTGCGCGAACGCGCGCGCCCGGCCGTGCAGCATGACGGCGGGCGCGCCCGATTCGTCATTGAGAATCTCGATGTCAAGCCACGAAAAGCCGTTGCCCGCCGGGGCGCGCATGGCCTTGAACACGGCCTCTTTTGCGGCGAACCTGCCGGCGACATGCTGCGCGGGATGCGCCTGGGAGAAGCAGTATCCGTGCTCGGCCGGCAGGAGGACGCGGGCGGTGAGCGCATCGATCTTCTCGGTGATGCGCCTGACGTCGATGATATCTGTGCCTACGGTGGTCATCGCGGGCAAAAGCAAAGCGGTTGCCGCGCCCACGGGACGCGGCAACCGGCAAGAGGAGCACGGGCGTGTCACTGCTGCGCGGCAGGCTCGTCAGTCTGCGCCGCCGTGTCCGCTGCCGCGTCAGTCGCGGCAGCCTCGTCAACGGCAGTGCCGGCAGCGGCGCCCGCCGCATCCGGCTGTCCGGTCCCGCCGACGGCGCCCGCCGGCTCGGCGCCGGACAGCGCGTTGGTCGCGGCAGCCTGTTTCTCGAGCTGGTCAAGCGTTGGAAGCGAGCCGGCCGAACGCCGGACAGGCATGACGCTCCCGCCTCTCGCGGCGGAGAGGATCGAGTCTTCCGTCCGTTTGCTCTGCCAGGCAACGAGGACGCAGAGCACCATGAACGCGATTGCGAAATGGCGCGTCGCCTTCGTCAGGATGTCTCCCGCGCGGCTGCCGAACACGGCCTGGCCTTCGCCGAGGCCGAACGCGCCGGACAGGCCGCTGCCTTTGCCGGACTGGATGAGCACGACGCCCACGAGCGCCAGGCTGACGACAATCAGCAGGAATAACAGGAAAATGTACAGCATCTCGACAGCCTCTGCATGCTAGTTAACGCCCACAAGCTTCTTCGCCACGTCCACCGCCGAGGCCGCGTCAGGCGCATAGCCGTCCGCGCCGATCTCGTCGGCATAGTGCTGCGTGACGGGCGCGCCGCCGATCATCGTCTTGACCTTGCCTTTCAGGCCGGCATTGCCAAGCGCCTCGATGGTCGACTTCATCGACGGCATCGTCGTCGTCAGCAGGGCCGACATGCCGAGGAGCGACGCGTCCTTCTCCTTGAGCAGGCCGATGAACTTGTCCGCCGAGCAGTCGATGCCGGCATCGATCACCTCGAACCCTGCGCCTTCCATCATCATGCACACAAGGTTCTTGCCGATGTCGTGCAGGTCGCCCTTGACGGTGCCGATGACGATCTTGCCGACGGGCTGGACGCCGGAGGCGGCGAGGAGGGGCTTGAGCACGCTCATGCCGGCGTGCATGGCGCGGGTGGCGATCAGCACCTCGGGCACGTAGATTTCATTTTTCTTGAACCGTTCGCCGATGGTGTTCATTCCGGCGATCAGCCCCTGCGAGAGGATGTCGCCCGGTTTGATCTTCTCGTCAACCGCTTTCTGAACGAGCTCTTTGACCTTGGGCGCCTGGCCCTTGATCAGACTTTCCGCGATGTCCTGGAGGAGTGCCATGGTATTGTTCCGTTTATTGTTATGACGCCCGCGGTGCGCTGCGGCGTCATGAGAGCGCGCGATGCATCTGCCGCGCGAACGCTACCCCGCCTGGACTCGAACCAGGAATGAGGGTACCAAAAACCCTAGTGTTGCCGATTACACCACGGGGTACAACTCGCGCCGGCCTTCCTTACTTGCGATCCGAGCTGTACCAGTCCTGCCACACAAAGTACGGGAAGCTGTACTGGTCGTACACGGTGTACGTGTCATCGACCGTGCCGAACGTTGCGACATCCATGGTGCCGGCAACGGCGCGCACGAGCGTGAGGCCCGTGCCCTTGAACAGGCCCTTCATCGGGCCGATCACCGGGTTCTCGGCCGTCTCGACATGGATGCAGCGCGGCAGTTCCACCCAGCACGAGCCCAGGTTGATCACGCCGCGGCTGAGCTTGAACGACAGCTTCTCGAACCAGCTATCGGCCGTGCGAGCCTGGTACATCGTGTTCGCCTCGTCCTCGTTCGTGCCCGGCTCGATCGCCGCGCGGGCCGCAACGGTGCTGAACAGCGCCAGACAGGCAAGTACGATACTCCATTGTTTCATCGGTCCTCTCCTTACTGTGTTTGGGGGTTGGTTAGCAGTTCGATCCCCTACCGCGACTGCGGGAGGTTGATTTCCGTCTCGAATTTCTCCATCTTCGTCACGCCCGACAGGTCCTTGATGTTGCGCGCGGCCTTGCCGTCGCTCCGCGTCATCGCGCGGATTTCGATCTTGATTTTCTGCGGCATCGCGTTCCGGTCGATCGATTCCCAGTCGTTGTAAATCCAGCGCTCGCGCTGCGGGCTCCAGAACCATACCCTGAACGAGACGATCGAGAACGCGAACGGCTCGCAGTCCGGCGACGAAAAATCCAGCGCCGGCCACCCCGGCTCCGTGTAGTTCCACATGTTCCGCGTGCGGTACAGGCGCCACAGCTCGTAGTTCTGCCATCCGCCGTCGCTGGGCCGCACCTGGTAGCCGATCTCCGCCAGGCCGCGCTCGGTCGTGCAGCCGAAGCGCAGGACGCTCTGGTCTTTCGACAGTTGCTTGATCTCGAAGTACACCTGCTCGCCGTCCGGCCGGTTGTTGTTGATGATCGACTGCGAGAGCTCGCGGTGAAGCTGCTCGATCGTCGTGCGGATGTTCTGGATCATCTCCGCTTTTTCCGTGGTGCTCTGGACAATGGCCGTCGTCTGCGTGAAGACGACCATGAGCGAGCCCATCAACAGCCCCAGCACGGCGATGGCAACGAGAATCTCGATGAGGGTGAAGCACCCGCCCTTGCTTCGCCTTGCCATATTTCATCGCCGGGTAGGGGTTATGCACGAGAAACACCTGGCGCAGCTCGGACGGTCCTTCTCGTCATCCTTGACGAGCGAG
>JAAYZF010000328.1 GCA_012514975.1 bacterium | reverse complement strand
GTGCTGAAGTTCAAGGGCCGGGACGTGCGCGTCGAGGAGCTTTCGCACGATGCGTTCAAGGACACTGACATCGTCCTGTCGAGCACGAGCGGCGCGCTGAGCAGGGAGTTCTCGCCGAGCGCGGTGAAGGCGGGCGCGGTCGTCATCGACAACACGAGCGCATTTCGTATGGACCCGGCAGTGCCGCTCGTGGTGCCGGAAGTGAACCCGCAGGACGTGAAGCTTCACAAGGGGATCATCGCGAACCCGAACTGCTCGACGATCATCGCGAACGTGCCGCTGTGGCCGCTGCACAAGGCGTTCGGCATCAGGCGGTTCATCGCGTGCACCTACCAGGCGGTGAGCGGCGCGGGCGCATGGGGCATCTACGAGCTCGAGGAGCAGACGCGCGCGTTCCTCGCAGGCCAGCCGGTCGCGCCATCAAAGTTCCCGCACCAGATCGCGTTCAACGTCTTCTCGCACAACTCGAAGGTGGCGGACAACGGGTTCAACGAGGAAGAGAACAAGATGGCGCACGAGACGCGGAAGATTTTCCACGACGACGCGATCTTGATCAGCGCAACCTGCGTGCGCGTGCCGGTGTTTCGCGCGCATTCCGAGGCGCTGCACATCGAGTTCAGCCGGCCCGTCACGCCGCAGCAGGTGCGTGAAGTGCTCCAGTCTGCGCCCGGCGTGCGGATCGTGGACGACGCGGCGAAGAACCACTTCCCCATGCCGGTCGAGGCGTCTGGCCAGGGCGACGTGCTTGCCGGCCGGATCAGGAAGGACCCGGCGTTCGAGAACGGCATCGCGCTGTTCGTCTCGGGCGACCAGTTGCTGAAAGGCGCGGCATTGAACGCCGTGCAGATCGCGGAGCTGCTGGCGAAGTAGACGCGCGGCAACTTGTGCTTCATGCTCTCCACCAATTCCATTGCCTATCTTGACGGGCTGCAGCACCGCGCCATGGGCTGGTCAGTGCATGCGCTGATCGGCTGCGCGCTGTTCGCCGCATTCTGGATCACGGGCGTGCTCATCAACCGGGCGATCCGCCATGCCAGCGTACGCACGAGGCCGAGCATCCAGGACGTGCTGCGCCTCGCCGGGCGCGTCGCGCTGGGCGTGATGCTCGTGCTCGGGCTGGTGATCGGGCTGAATGCCGCGGGCGTCAACGTCACGGCTGTCGTGGCGAGCCTCGGTCTGACGGGCTTCGCGCTCGGCTTCGCCCTGCGCGACGCGCTGCAGAACGTTGTGGCCGGCATGCTCATCATCGTCTACCGGCCGTTCAGGCGCGGCGACCACATCACCGTCGCCGGCGTCGAGGGTGACGTCGCGGAAATCGACCTGCGCTACACGACGATCGACGCCGAGGGCAGACGGCATCTCGTGCCGAATGCAACCGTGTTCAACAGCATCGTGGTCATCGCGAAGAAGTAGCCCGGCTCGCCTTGTGCCGGCATACTTGCGGCCTTCCGGGCAAATGGGTATAATTTCTCTCGTGGCAACGGACCTTAGGAACACGTTCTGCTGGTCGTTCTCGCAGGCGAAGGATTTCGCGGATTGCCGGCGGCGGCACTACCTGAACCGCTACGGCTTCTGGGAAGGCTGGGATTCGGCCGCGCCGATCGAGGCGCGCACGGCCTACCGCCTCAAGCAGATGAAGAACAAGTGGGCGCTGATCGGCGACGCGGTCGATTCCGTCATTGCCGAGGCATTGAAGCGCCGCGACGTCTCCGTCCCCTTCTCCGTCAAGGACGCCATCGAGCGCGCCAACCAGTTCTTCCGCAAGGCGTGGAAGCAGCATCACTCGAACGGCTGGCGTTCAGACCCGAAGAACATCATCTGCATCCGCGAGCTGTACTACAAGGAACTGCCCGCCGAAGCCGGCATCGAGCGCGACGCATGGGTCGATTCCGTCAAGCAGCGCACGGTCATCTGCCTCGAGAACTTCTTCGACAACGTCCTCCCGCGCCTGCCAGAGGTACGCCACGGCGACCTGCTGCCCATCGCCCGCGCGGGCGACGGCGATCCCGAGCATTTCCACCTCGGCCAGGTGAAAGTCTACGCAATCCCCGACTGGGCGTACCGCCATGACGGCCGCGTGAAAATCCACGACTGGAAGACCGGCGTGCGCCGCGAGTCGCATCTGCGGCAGATGTCGATCTACGGCCTGTGGGCGCAGATGAAACGCCAGGCGCCCGTTGATGCGATCGACCTGATGATCGAGTATCTCGAAGCGGGAGAGATGCGCCCGGTGCCGTACGACACCGCCGTGGCGAGCGAGATCTGCGCCCAGATCAACGCCTCCGTCATGGAGATGCGCAAGTACCTCGTCAGCGGCGATCTCGAACGCAACGAGCCGAAGCCGATCGAGGAATTCCCCAAGACGGATGATCTGCGCAAGTGCCGCCACTGCAACTTCCGCGAGCTGTGCAACCGCGTGTACGCCTTGACGGCGCCGGATGAGGATGAGGACGAGGCGTGAGATGACCGGGTCCCCGCAGCCATCAACGCAGCGCCCGAAGAGACCGCGGAGCTGGCTCAGCCGGCACCGGCGGGTGCGGACGGTTGTCTACACGCTTTACGCGCTTCTCGCCGCGCCGTTCGTGATTCTGCCGCTGCCCCTTTTTCTCCTGCCAAAGACGATCGTCTACGGCATCGCCCGGCGCCTTGGCATGTGCATCGCCTATCCGCTGACGCGGCGGAAGACGCGCGCGAACCTCTTCCACGCATTTGGCGGCAGGATGACGGAACGGCGCGCGGATGCGCTTGCGAGGAAAGTGGCGGCAAACACGTTCTACTGGCTTGCCGACGTGGTCTATCTCTGGGTGTTCGCCCGGTGGCTGCGGTGGGATGACATTGTCGTCTCGTTCGAGAACAGGCAGACGGTTGTCGACATCCTTGCCAGCGGGAAGGGCCTCGTCGTAGCGACGCCGCACTACGGCAGCTTCGAGATCATCGCCGCGCATTTCATCCAGGTGCTTCATGTGACGGGCGGTGTGATCGCGCGCTCGTTCCCGTCGCCGTTCATGAACTGGCTCTACCGCAAGGCGCGCATGAGGCAGAACGTGCCCTCGTACTACGACCAGGTGCGCGACGTGATGCGCGTGCTGAAGCACAACGGCGTGATCGGTGTGCTGCCCGACTTGCGGGCGAAGCGGCGCCTTGGCGTGCCCACGACGTTCTTCGGCAAGCCGACGCTCACCTTCGACATCCACGTGCGGCTCGCCGGCCATGCGCGCGCGCTGATCATCCCGGCATTCCTGATGCGGCACAAGCGGAGGCCGTGGCAGCACACGATGGTCTGCCGCGAGCCGATCATCGTGCCGCCGAAGAGCCCGGACGAGACCATACACGCCATCACGCAGCAGATCAACGACGCGTTCGAGTGGCACCTCAGGCGCTATCCCTCCGGCTGGATGTGGTTCAACAACAAGTGGCGGCTGTGGTAGCAGGGCCAGGCGCGCCTGTCGCCGTGCTCCCTTATTCGTCCCGCACCGGCGGGTTGTAGTAGCCGAAGCGGACACGCGGGAATTCCCTCCTCACCGCGTCCATCAATGCCAGCATGCCCATGCGTCTGGCACGCCTGTTGATGCGCAGCTCCTTCACGTACCACTCAGGATCGATGTTCAGGTTCCGCCACTGGATCATGTCGACGCCTGGGTCGGCAAGCAGTCTCGACAGCGCGCGCCATTCGTTCTCCTGGTCGGTGAAGCCGGGGAAGACGAAGTAGTTGATCGAGACGAAGCGTTTCATCCGGCGTGCGATGCGGATTGACGATATGACATCCCTGAACGAATATCCTGACGGGCGGAAGTACGCCTTGTAGAGGCGTGCACGCGCGCTGTTCATCGAGACGCGCATGGTGTCGAGCCCCGCGTTGAAGAGCGTCTCGACACGTTCAGGCCAACTGGCGTTGGTGTTGAGGTTGATCGTGCCGCGGCGCGTGCGTGTGCGTATGAGCTTGATGGCGGCGGCAAGCGTTTCGAACTCGGTGAGCGGCTCGCCTTCACATCCCTGGCCGAAACTGACGATCGGGCGTTCCGCGCGTTCGAGGTGCGGAACGCTTATCTCGGCGATCTCATCGGGCGAAGGAGTGAAGGCGATGCGCTCCTGCGGCGCGCAGACGCGGGTGTCGGTCTGAAGCGAGATGCAGCCGATGCACCGGCTGTTGCACGCGCGTGCCGTGGGCAGCGGGAGCTCCCAGCGGCGCAGGGCGAAATTGCGCGCGGCGGGGCAGCGGTAGCGCATGCAGCAGTTGTCCATGAGATGGCGGACGAGGCGGTTGCGCGGGAATTCCCGGAGGAGGCGGCGGGCGCCGCGGGCGATTGCCTTTTCATCGAACCCGCGGGCATCCTGGCGCGGGTCGTCATCGACGCGCACGGCGGGGACCCAGAACCGCCCGTTGCGCCAGCCAACGGCCGTGTAGCAGTACAGCGGCAGCGCCTGCGCGCCCGGTTCCGTCTCGTACGCCGGGCGCATGAGCTGCGTGTACGCCGGGGCGACGAAGGCGCCGACGGCGCACATGCCCTCGACGCCAGGAACGGCTTGGACGACGACCTCGCGGCCAAGCGCAGGGCTGAAGGCGACAGGCGTGCGGCCGGGCAGCGAGTAGAGCACGCTGCCGGGCGGGAGCGGAATCAGATGGTCCGGCAGGGCCGCATGCACGCCGCCCGCGTCGCCCATCATGAGGAACGGGGGGCATTCAGTGACGTCGCCCTTGGCGTTTGCGACGACGAGATAGGGCGTCTGTGCGGGCATGGTACCGCGGATACTGCCGCGCCGCGCGGCGCGATTATTGCGCACTGGCGGAGGCGCTCGCGGTTATCGCGGCACTGCCACGGCGCGCAGCGCCGGCTTGTCCGGCGCGACCGCGGCCTGCGGCGGCGGGATGTCATTGGCGGCGTCGCCGCCATCGTTGCCTGAAGAGAGGGCGCTCGGGTAGAGCTCCTGCTTCTCCTTGTAGAAATACTTGCAGCGTTTGGTGGTGCGGAACGTATTGGTGCCGAGGTGGTCGCCGACCAGGATGTTGCAGAGGACGTTTTTCGAGCGGAAGAGGGTGTCTGCGCGGCCTTTGAACACGAGGTAGAACTGTCTCTTGCGGACGATCTTGAGCGTCCAGGGCTTGCCATAGCGGAAGATGGTGCGTTTCTTGTTCGCGCGCCAGTCGGCGCCGCTGACGTCATAGACGTTCTCGTTGTCGAAGTAGATGCGCACGCGGTCGTTGGTGGTGATCTCATCGGGCAGGTTGGCGTAATTGGCCTTGTAGAAGACCTTCCCGCGTTTCTTTCCCGTGCGTTTCTCGTTGAATTCGACGGTGCGGAGGCCCATGTCCTTGTAGTTGCTCGAGCGCTGGATGACGCGCATGTTCCCGGCGCCGTCGGCATCGAGGACGCCATGGAACTCGCGGCTGTTGACGTCCTCGTGCTGCCAGCGGAGGATGTCGACCCAGCACTCGGCGGTGCCGTTGAAGGCGATCGCGACGATTTTGTAGGTGCCGATATCGAAGAGCTCCTCGCTGAACACTTCCTCGATATTGGTCGGGCCGTCGGTGCGCGTGAGCCACTGCGGGTCGTCATAGGTCAGGCTGGGAACGCCCCAGTCGGGGTGCGGATTGCCGTAGTAGCAGTCGAGCTCCGCGGGGACGAAGGGGGCGACGACAGCGTCCTTGGGATGGCGGAGATAGAGGTCGATGTTCGCGGCGCCGACCCAACTGAGCCGGACGTAGTAGCCGATGGGGTTCTCATCGGCGCGCGCCGCCGTCGCTGCGGCGAGCAGGAGAAGGGTGACAAGAGCGGTCCTGGTCATGACTATTCCTCGTTGAACTTGGCTTTGAAGAGGTTCTCGACGGCATCGAGCAGTTCGGCGGCATCGGCGCCGACGGCGCGGAACTGGAGGATGGTGCCTTTCGCGGCGGCGAGCATCATGACGCCCATGATTGACTTGGCGTTGATCTCGTCACCGTTGTCGCGGGTGACGAAGAGGTTTGACTTGAAGCCGTTGGCGAGCTGGACGAGCATGGCGGAAGGGCGCGCATGCAAGCCGAGCTTGTTGATGACCGCGACATCGCGGCGTATGGTGTTGTGCTCTTCGGCCTGTTTCACATCGTGGGCTCGGTTGTGCGCCGCAGGCTGCTACTGCATGGCTGCGATGAGCGTTTTGTTGAACTGCGCGGCGACATTGATGCCGAGCATGCGAAGCTTCTCGTTCTGCGCTGCCGTCTCGATCAGCAGGGCCACATCGCGGCCGGGCTTGACGGGCACGATGACATTGGGCAGCCGGACGCCGAGGATTTCGATGGACTCGCGGTCGATGCCCAGGCGTTCATACTCGCGGCCTTCCTGCCACGCCTCCAGCGTCACGACGAAATCGATGTGCTTCCACATCCGCACGCTCTTGACGCCGAAGAGCGACTGGATGTTGATGATGCCGATCCCGCGGATTTCCATGTGATGCCCGAGCTGCGGATTCGCATACCCGGTCAGATGCACCCCTTCCGTCACCTTCAGCTTGACGACATCGTCCGCGATGAAGATATGGCCGCGCTCGACCAGGCCGAGCGCGCATTCGCTCTTGCCGACGCCGGTCCTGCCCATGATGAGGATGCCGACGCCGTGCACTTCCATGAGCGTGGCATGCGAAAGCACCGAGGGCGCAAACTGGTCCTGCAGCCAGAGCGAATACTTGTTCACCACGCGCATGGTGATCTCGTGCGTGCGCAGGATGGGCACGCCAAACTTCTCGCCCCCCTCGAGCAGCTCGGGCGGCGGCACGTAATTGCGCGTGACGGTGAAGGCGGGAATCGGGAGCTGGAGGAGATGAAAGATGCGGCGGCGGCGTGCGCGCGCCGGCAGGTGGCGCACGTAATGAATCTCGACTTTGCCGAGGACCTGGAGCCTGCGCTTGGCGAAATAGTGGTAGCTCCCCGTGAGCGCGAGCCCCGGGCGGTTGACTTCCGCGACAGGGATGGGCCTGTCGAGCCCGCGTTCACCGGCGACGACACGGATGCCCAGTTCCTCGCGGAACTGGGCCACGAGGTCGCGCACGGTGATCAGCGGTCTGGACTTGCCTGCGGTGGGGCGTGCTGTACTCATGCCTCCGTGTTCGCTGTGCGTTTGGTTTTGACCGCCCGCGGCGTCTTGTAACGCTTGTGGTGCGCCTCGATGCGCTCCTTCAGCCGGCGGATCTGCTCGTTGAGCGTGTCAGCCAGCACGTCGATCGATTTCGACAGGTCCTTGTGGCGCACCGCGGCGGTCAGGGTCTTCTGGGTAGTCAGGTCTGCCACGGCTTCGACGTCATACAGATATTTGTCGTGTTCCACAATGATGCGCACGCCGCGGACGACGCGCGGGAACACTTTCAGCGCATTCTCGATCTTCCCTGCCAGAAGGTCCTTGAGGTCTTCCGGCAGCTCGGTGTGCCTGCTGGTGATCGTGATGTCCATACTGCTCCTCTCCAAGTGATCGGTCGCAAAACGGTGCACGGACGGGCCCGTGTCCCGCAGCGGTGTTCCTTATCAATCGTATTGTACCAGATTCCCGCCGCCGTGTCACTAGTGTGGTGCGTCCTGCAGTGCCTGGTATCTGGTTGTACCCTTGGGACTCATCATGAAGGCACTGCGCGTCTGTGCATGCCGGGTGTATGCGCGGCAGGGCCGGCAACACAGGAGTGAGAAAGGAAGACGCAGCCGAACGCGTATGGCGGCACGCTGGAGTAGTCGTAGCCGGTGTTGCCGGCCACCAGGCAGGAATCCAGATTGCCACCGGCAAGCAACACCCAGCCGCAGGCTGTGACAGCAACAGAGCGCAGCCCTCCCGCGACAGCTATTCGGGCGTTGCGTGCGCAGTATGAGATCGTCACGCGCTCGACGATGCTGGACAGGCTGACCGCCGGTGTGAAGACGGACGCGCCATCGAGCACCGTGTCGCACGCGCGGCCGCAGCTCTGGAGCGCCCGCACTGGCGGCGTGACGACCACGTTCGTTGCGAGTCGGCAGATGCCGTTCGAGAGCACCACTGCCGTGTCGTTGCTGATGGCGGCGAACACAGCGCTCCCAAGGCCAGGAACAGCCCGGGAGGCCGACGCAAGACTAACATGATCGACCGGTCGCGCTGTCAGGCCCCAGGCGCTCCCTGGTCACTTCCGCCGCGCCGCCAGCAGCAGCGCAAAGATGGCCGCCAGCGCGGCTGCGGGCTCCGGCACCAGCGAAATCGTCACGCCCTGCGCGCCCACCGTCAACGCCGGCTGCTGGAAGCCCGTCCCGCTGAAATCCAGCACCAGCGCGTTCGTGCTCCCCGTCATGTAGTCGTATGCCAGCACGGTCTTGCTGATCGCCGCCGCCGAGGTTGTCTGGACGACCTTGATCGTGACGCTGTTCGCCGTATCCGGCAGCATCAGTTCACCTGTCGACGTGAGCAGGTCGGCCTTGCTGTTGTCCGCATCCACGTCGCATTCGTACACTGCGCCGGGCTGGAATTCGATATCGCTCCATGTCTGCGAACCGACGCTCGCGCCGGGGGCGATCGTCCCCGCCGTCTCGACGGTGAGGAAGCCCAGGTTGGTCGACGTGCCTTCGAGG
>JAAYZF010000327.1 GCA_012514975.1 bacterium | reverse complement strand
GCAGGGATGGAATGCCGAATGCGGGCGGCCTATGGCGTTGACTTCTTTTTCAGCCGGTACGCCGGGCGCGCATAGGTATTGTCTCCGCGCGTGAACTCATCCCACCCGGCGCGGGCCATGCGGCAGACTTCCCCCATTGCGCTGCGATTCTCGGCAACGAGCATCATTCGCGGCAGGAGCGCGCGGATGAACTCGTCTGCGTCGCATGACGCGCCGATCATCGCGAGTTCGGCGGCAAGTATTCTTTTCGCGGCGCTGCTCCAGTTGCGGCGCACGATCTCCTCGTCGCGCAGCATGCCGTCAAGCGCGGTGAAATAACCGAGCAGCCCGTTCTTCATCGCGCCATCGGCGGGCCATGGCCGTTCCTCGGGCGGCTCGGGCACGACGACGGGCACACGCTCGAACGACCTGACGCCGTCAGCGCCGACGTCCATCAGCAGCAGGAACGAATGCGCCGTGCGCGGCCCGTGCTTCCTCATGTACTCCATCGAGTGGCTGTCAAAAACGAAATTCCCGAGCGAATAAGCAATCAGGCACTTGCCGTGCATCTCGATCCCCTGCGGCACATGGGGATGGTGTGCGAGAATGATGTCCGCGCCCGCCTCGGCTATGAGATGCGAGTTGACCATGCGCGGCACGGACGGCGTTTCCATGAACTCGATGTCGGCATGGAGCGAGACGACGATGATGTCCGCCCTGCCCCGGTTCCGCTTCACGTCCTCGACGACCGTGCCGACATCATAGTAGGCGTGGCACGGCCCCGTGGTGCAGAGCGTGTAGTTGTTGTCCTCGCAGTAGCAGAGGAAGCCGAAGGTGATGCCGTTCTTCTCGACGAGCTGCATCTGCCTGGCTTCCTCCTGCGTGCGTCCGACGCCGCCGACCACAAGCCCCGCGTCGCGCAGGCATTGCGCCGTGTGGAACATGCCGGACGTGCCTGCATCGAGCACGTGATTCGCCGCCATGTTCATGACGTCGAACCCGGCCTGTTTGAGCGCGGCGGCGCAGGCGGGCCCGCTCATCCTCGAGATCAGGCCATCGGGATCGATCCTGTCCGCGGGGAAGCCGGGCGGCAGGGCCACGGACTCCATGTTGCCGAACAGGAGGGCTGCGCGGGAGAGATGGGGCTGCATCTTCTCGAAGGGCCAGCCGGCGCCGTTGGCCAGCATGGCGTCGCCGATGGTGCGGTGGAAGCCGATGTCACCCACTGCGCCGAATATGATGGATGGTTTCTTAGCCATGGGATGCCTCTTGCGTGCGGCCGGGGGAACGCCGCAAGGCTGTGTCGCGGGCAGGACGCCCGTGCCGCGTTCACGCCCTGGCAGCCTCTTCAGCCTCGGCGCGTTTCTTCTCGGCCTCGTGCTCGAGTTTGCCGAACGGGATCACCTTGCCACGCGAGACCTGTACCCGGAAGAATTCGAGCAGCGCGGCGGCGATCAGCGCGGAGATGAACGAGGGGATGTAGATGCTCGAGTAATCGAACGTGCGTTCGCCGCGCGCAAAGATGCCCGAGTAGAATTTCACCCAGAGGCCCGACACATTCATCAGGATGAACGTGGCCACGCCGTTGACGAAGCCGAACCCGGCGCTGATCGTCCCGAACTTGCTTGACGGCATGTAGTCGAACATCAGCGGGCCCCAGCTCACCGTCGTCCACGAACCGAACAGCGCGCCGAACATTCCCACGCCCATCCACAAGCCGATTGATATCTGGTAGTTGGCAACGTACTTGATGTAGAGGTACAGGCAGAAGCCGATGATCGCCGGGATGAGGATGCCCAACTGGAACAGGCGCAGGCGCAGATGCTGGAACTTGTCGACAAGGAACCCGGCAATGGGGATCGCTATGAAGATCATCACGGGCATGCCGATGGCCATCGAGAGCCCGAGCTCCTGCTTGGTGAACCCGAGCTGCTCGGTGACGAACAGGGGCATCAGCGTCGCCGTCCATGCGCCTGCCAGGCCGGGGCAGAGAAACAGGAGATAGAGCATCCACCACTGGCGCTCGCCGAAAATGTCGCGGAAAAAGGTGACGGGCGAGATCTTCCCGTGATTCACCCCCTTGAGCGGCGGGCGTTCCTTCACGATGAGCCCGACGAAGAGAATGACGCCCAGCAGCGCCAGCGCGCCCATCCAGTAAATCGCCAGCTCGCCCGTGACGACATACGTGCGGCCAAAGATGCTCAGGCGGTACACGTCATCGAACCGCCCGATGATGGCCGCGCCGAAGATCATCGCCTGGGACATGTGGAGCATCGTGCTGATGGTCGCCGCGCGGCCTCGCTGCGGCTGCGGCGTCACTTCGTTCGTCAGCGGCTGGTACGGGCTCGACAGATCGATGAAAAACTGGAAGAGAACGAGGATGGGCAGCAGGACGAACAGATTCGTCACCACAGGGATGAGCAGCACCATGATGCCCGTGCCGATCCAGCCGGCAAGCAGGAACGGTTTGCGCCTCCCGACGGGCGTCCATATCCGGTCGCTGAGATAATTCGCGACCGCGCCGACCATGAAATTGAAGAGGATGTTGATGCTGCTGATGACGGTGATCAGGAACGGATCGCTGACGAACCGCTTGAGCGTGAACGTCATCGCCGGCCCGTTGCACGCGCCGATGTACATGCCCGCCACCCACGGCCCGGCCATGAGGACCACCCAGCGCCACGGCACGTGCGGCAGATAGGTGACGATGCGTACCTGCCGGGGACTGCCGCTGGCTGCCGGTGCGTTCATGCTGGATCAGCGGTGCAGATGCTCGGGTGAAACGCCTGGCCAGACCGCCATGCTCAACAGGATGAGCCCGGCCACGCCGAATATGGCGCCCATGGTGATAAGCATGGCAGGATAGAGCCACAGGCCGAAGATCGCCTCGATGTACGAGTTGAAGCGCATCAACGGCGGAAGCTGCCGTATCTTGTCGAAATCCGGTATCAGTTGCGCATCGTCACAATCCCGCGGGTCGTACGCCACTTTCGTGCGCACACCGAGGCGGTACTCAGGCGGCACGGTGAGCCGCCGGCCCACGGCGGTGATCCTCGTGACGGAAATGTCGCCGGCGCGAAAGACGACGACCGGCCAGAACGTGTAGTCCGACGTCTTCTCGAACGAGATGAAATCCGCGTTGCCGTCCTCCTCCGCGACACCGTTCAACGTGCGGACGACCGTGCAGGTGCGGATGACCGCGCCGGTGGCGTTGCCCGCGGCAGAGTCTTCGGCGGGCGCATGCGGCTCGGCGGTGACGGTGACGGCCAGCTCATCCGCCGTGGTGTGCACGCCGGCGGCGGTAACGGCAGCGGTGACGGCATTGCCTTCCACGCACACGGCAGTGACCTGCCCCGTAATGCCGCGGATGATCAGCACCTTCTCTTCCTTGCTGATGAACACGGGCCGCTGGTCGTCCGTGCGGTCAAATTCCTTCTCGGCGCGGCGTTCCATGGTCTGGACATTCGCTTCGAGCAGGTCGGCAAGCAGCGCGACGGTCATCGCGAGCGGCTCGGCTTTGAGGGCTTTGCGGCTGAGGCCCCTGATGCGCTCGAGCTCGCTCCGGCTTATATGCGTCGTCGTTCCATCGGCGGTAACGACGACGCCCGTCATGACCGCGCCATCAAGCTGCCCCGCCAGCTCGGCGCCCGCGGCCGTGCGGCAGCGCACGACGGCGCGCATGCCGAAATACACGTCCGAGACGCCCTTCACGCCGTGCTCCTTCACCATGGCGACGATGCGCCCCGACGTGTGCGTCCCGTCGAAGAAAAGGGCAAATGAATGCCTGCCCGCGGCATAGCCCAAGGCAAGGCAGATGACCGCGAGCACCGGTGCGATGAGAAGTTTGACGGCTGTCCTAAGCATGTGCTTCCGTGCCGAATACGAACGTCAATGAATGTAGCAGATTGGACGCGTTAAGTCAACATGCACGGGAGTGAGCAGTGGCGGAGGTGTTCAGTGGTCGGTCTGGAGGGCCACCGCCTGACTGGCTTCAGCGGCAATCCCCGATGGCCGCGCCGGTCGGAACGCGCCTCTCAAATCCGTTGCGCCCGTGGCGCAACGGATTTGTTTTACTTCGTCGGCGCGTTTTGGTACCATTCTTGGCATGAATGCACACACACACCCGCTGTACGAACTGACAGTTCAGGCGCTTGAAAGCGATCTGAAGCAGATGCTCGAATGCGGCCATGACGAACAGAGCCTCCGCGCGGAGCTCGAAGCCGCCAGGGCCCGCCAGTCGCTCGATGCGCTCGCCGCATTGCAGGATGAGTGGTGGAACCGGCCATCGCCGCCTTCGTTCCCGTATGACGAGCCGGATGAATGGGACGCGATCGCCGCGCAGCTCCCCGATCCCGATTCCCATGCGCGCCTCGAACACGGCGATGACGCGCTTGCCGACAGGCTGCTTGCCGCATGGCGGGGCAGGTGCTCCGGCTGCCAGCTCGGCAAGCCGATCGAGGGAACCACCTGGCCCGAGAAAATACGCCAGGTGCTCGAGATCGTCGGCTCGTGGCCGCTGTATGACTACATGAACCCCGTGCCCGCCGGGCTGACGCCGGCCGAGCTGCCCGACTGCGACTTTTTCCAGCGCGGCATGGAATGGCGGAACAGGGAATGCAGGGGGAATTTCAACCGCGTGGCGCCTGACGATGACATCCATTACACGCTCACGAGCCTTTCGACGCTCGAGCAGTTCGGCCCCGCATTCACCACCGAGCAGGCAATGGACACCATCGCCCGTGTGACGCCGCTCGCGTCGCTGTGGGCCGCGGGGCGGAACATGTTCCGCACGCGCGTCTTCGGCATGCACGCGCCGCACACCGCGCTCTTCGGCAACCCGTGCCGGCAGTCGCTTGGCGGGCAAATCCGCTGCGACGCCTTCGGCTGGGGCGCGCCGGCGAATCCCGCGCTCGCCGCGCGCATGGCCTACACCGACGCCCGCGGGTCGCAGGTGCGCAACGGCATCTACTCGGGCATGTTCTTCGCCGCGCTCATGGCCGACGTGCTCGCGCATGGCGACCTCCGCCGCGCACTCGACACCGCGACAGCATACGTCCCCCCGCGCTCGCGCTTCGCCGAGATGATCCGCCTCGTGCGCGGATGGTGCGACACGCACAGCGGCTGGGAGGACGTGAATGCGGAGATCATCAACCGCTGGCCCGGGGAATCGAAGCAATTCAACCATTCGATCCCGAACGCGGCGATCGTGATCACATCGCTGTTGAAAGGCGGCGGGAAGTTCACGGAAACGCTCGGCATCTCAGTCATGTGCGGCCTTGACACCGACTGCAACGGGGCGACCGCGGGGTCGATCATGGGCTGCGCGCTCGGCACGAAAGGCGTTCCGCACCATTGGTACGAACCGTTCAACGACACGATAGGCACGTCGCTGCTCGGCATGCACACGCTCACGATCACCGATGTCGCGCGCAGAACACTCGAAGTAGCGCGCAAGAACGCACGCACAGGGGAGACGAAGTGAATTCCATCACGCACAACACGCTGCATCGCAGCCTGTCAACGCTGTCCGCCCGCCATACGTACCTTGTCGAACGCATCCAGGCGCAGATTGAATTTGCGGAGGAGCTCGCCACAATCGAGCGGACGAAAGCCCGCCAGTGGCCCGCGCTGATCGCGAAGGCAAAGGAGATCATCGCCCTCGCCGCCGCGCAGGGCGCAACGGGCCGGCTCGAAGCCGCCGTCGCGCAGGCCGAGGCGATCCTCGCCCCGATCGGCCCCGCGGCGAAAGCCCATACCGTCCATTGCGTCGGGCATGCGCACATAGACATGAACTGGATGTGGTCGTGGCCGGAAACCGTCGCCGTGACGAACGACACGTTCATCACCATGCTCGCGCTCATGGACGAGTATCCCGATTTCCGCTTTTCGCAAAGCCAGGCGTCCGTGTACGCGATTGTGCGCGAGTACCATCCCGAGCTGCTCGAGCGGATCGCGCGGCGCGTCAGGGAAGGCCGGTGGGAAGTGACGGCTGTGCACTGGGTCGAGGGAGACAAGAACCTCGCCAGCGGCGAAAGCCTCGCGCGGCACATGCTGTACACGCGGCGGTTCATGAAAGAGCTGTTCGGCCTCGCGCCCGGGGACGTGCCGCTCGATTGGGAATGCGACATGTTCGGCCATGCGCACACGATCCCCACCATTCTCGCCCGCGGCGGCGCGCGGCGGTACTACATGTGCCGCTCGGGCCAGCCGACGAAGCCGCCGGTGTTCTGGTGGCAGGGCCCCGACGGCTCGCGCGTCATTGTCGTCAGGGACATCACGGGCTATAACGACCACCTCGGCACGCATGTCGCAAAGAACCTGCTCAGGTTCCGCAAAGCCACCGGGCTGCGCGACTGGATGGAGGTGTACGGCGTCGGCGACCATGGCGGCGGGCCCACGCGCCGCGACATCCTGCGCTGCCACGACATGAACACATGGCCGGTCTACCCGGCCTTCCGCCTCGCCACTACGCGCGCGTTCTACGACCTGCTCGAAGCCAATGCGGGCAAATGGCCCGTGCTCGACCAGGAGATCAACTTCGAGTTTGCCGGCTGCTATACCACGCAGACGATGATAAAGAAGGCCAACCGGTTCGGCGAGAACTACTGCATCGAGGCCGAAGGCGCCGCGGCCCTTGCCGCCCGTGCCGCCGGCATCGCCTATCCGGCACAAGCCCTGCGGGATGCATGGATCGACGTGCTCTTCGGCCAGTTTCACGACATCCTTCCCGGCTCGGGCGTGCATTGGACGCGCGAGTACCAAGTCGGCCTGTTCCAGAAGGCCGCCGCGTCGACGAACATGATCAAGACGCATTCATTCCGCGCGCTTGCGGCGAAGATCGACACGGCGTCCGTCGCAGGCGGCATGCCGGGCGGAACGCGTTCGAACGAGAGCACCGCCCTCGGCGCCGGCGCCGGCCGCGGCACGATGGAAGGCGGGCTGTCCAACGCGGCGCATGTGATTGACGGCCCGCGGCCGTTCATTGTGTTCAATCCGACGGCGTGGCGGCGCAACGAGGTTGTGCAGGCGACTGTCTGGGATGCCGACACGAGCTTCTCACCGGGCGACGTCCGGCGGAAGCACTTCGCCGTCCGCACGCCTGGCGGCGCGGCCGTCCCGGCACAGATTGTCGGCACGGGCGATTACTGGGGGCACCGGTACGCCGACCTCGTCTTCCCCGCCGCGGCGGGTGCGCTTGGCTACACGGCCTACTCGGTCGAGGAAGGTTCGGTCGCGGATTACACGGGCGCGGTGAAGACGTATGAGCTGCCGCCGCGCCACGAGACCAACCAGGCGGGCACGCCGGCCATGGAGAACGATCTGCTCGCCGTCGCGTTCGACTCACTCACGGGCGGCGTGGTGAAACTGCTTGACAAGAAGACCGGGAAAGACCTTGCCGACCCGCGCGACCCGCTCGGCGTGCTCGAATACATTCTCGAGCGGCCATGCGGCATGTCCGCGTGGGTCATCGGCAGCCCGCAGACGCGGAACAGCGCGCTCGAAGTCACCTCGCTCCAGTTCGGCCAGCGCGGCCCGCATCTCGCGTCGGTCGTCGCCAAAGTCAAAGTCGCGCATTCCGAAGTGACCATCACCTACACGCTCAAAGCCGGGCAGCCTCAGCTCGAGATCACCGTGGCGACCATGTGGCTCGAACGCGGGAACAACCAGACCGGCACGCCGCACCTTCGCATGCGCTTCCCGTTCGCGCTGCGCGACGCGCGTGCGCGCTACGAAATCCCCTTCGGCTCGATCGCGCGCGAACTGAACCAGGGGCAGGAAGTCCCCGCGCTCCGCTGGGCCGACGTGTCCGGCGTGAACGGCAAGACACCGGCAGGCTGCGCCGTGCTCAACGACTCGAAGTACGGCCATTCGCTCGATGGGGCAACGCTCGGCGTCACGCTGATCCGCTCATCCTATGAGCCTGACCCGCTGCCCGAGATTTGCGAACACACGGTGCGCCTTGCCGTCGCGCCTCATGCGGCAGCGCCTGCCGAGGCCGACCTGATCCGCATGGGCGCGGCGCTCAACCACCCGCTCCAGGTGGTCGGCACGGACGTTCACAATGGCACGCTGCCGCCCGAGTGCGCCGCGGTGGACGTGGCGCCGGCGAATGTCGTTCTTACCTCGATGCGAAAGGCGCAGGATGATGACGGGCTCGTGTTCCACCTGCTTGAAACGGCGGGCAAGGCCGCGACGGCAAAGGTAACGCTCGACGCGGCCGTCTTCGGCGCCGTGCGCGCGGCGACTGAAGTGGATTTCCTCGAGCGGGAGGCGCCTGCCGCAAACGCACGCGGCGCAGGCGGGAGTTTCACTGTCCGGATTCCCGCGCACGGCATTGCGGCCGTGAACGTCACGTTCGCCGCCGGCGCGCGGACACAAGGGCGGCAGCCGCAAGCGCGGCCGCGCAAACGGCGGGCTCGGGGATGACGTTCAGGCTGGCCTGCGCGCTCGTCACGCCGCCCAGCGCATTGCTCACGATGACATCATACCCGCCCTCGTCGGGCGGCTGGGCGCTTGCGATGGAGAAGTCCTCGTTCGTGGCGCCGGGAATGGCCGCGTTGTCCTTGCGCCACTGGTAGAACGCAGCCTGTTCGGCGCGCACGCGCAGCTTGACGGGCCCGCCCGCGTCAACAATGAAGCCCTGCGGCTGGCGCACGATCCGCGGCAGGGGCGACAACGCGGCATGCTCGAACGCGCCGGCGTCGCGCACGCCGTACGCATGCGTGCCGCGGAAGTCCTTGTATGCCGGCCCGTTGAACTGCCATTCATAGAGCTCGTCAATCGTCGTCTGCGCATCGGCCAGCGTGCCGCGCGCGACGCGGAGATACTCGATTGTGCCGGCGAACCAGCCGCCTTCAGGCCCTTTGCCCACGACGAACGGCGCGCCGTTCGTCACCGCCACGTTCGGCTGGATGATCGCGCCTGTCGCTTCGCCGTTGCCCTTCACACCGTCAACATACATCGACACCGCCGCCGGCCACTGCCGGTTCAGCTCGGCGATCACGTGATGCCACTGGCCGTCGTTGACAATCGTCGACGAGGCGCGCGTGAAAGCCGTCGTCCCACCGACGCGGAGCTGAAGCCGGGCGCACCCGAGCTCGTTGATGTCAACAATGTACCCCGTGGCATCGCACTTCGCCGCAATCACGCCGCCCGTGTGGCCGGGCACCGTCGCGATGTATGCCTCGACAAGGAAATTCGCCGTGCCAATATCGAGCGAAAGCCGGTCGGATATCGTGCCGGAGACGGAGGCATACTGGTTCGTGCCGTTCAACCGCAGGGCGCCGCAGCACCAGTTTTCGAGCGGCCCTTGGACGTAGTCATCCGCGTTGATGTTGACCCCGGTGAGATGATACCGCGGCGTCTGGTAGTAGGTCGTGCGGTCGGTGTACTGGTGTGTCATGTACCAGTTCTCGTCGAGGAGGAGAGCTGGGTTCTTGTTGCCGCGGCGGAACTGCCATTCGCCGACGGGCTGGTAGAGCGCCCAGGGGACGAACGAGCGGGCGCCATACTCGATCGCCGACGAACCGGCGCCCGGGCGGAAATCGTGTGCGGCGGCGTTCTGCACGGGCGACGCGTTGGTCGTGAAGCCAAGATCGCCCACGAGCACGTTGCGCGAGGCGAGGGCGTTCTTGAACGCGTTGAAATCGTTCCGCGCCGTGTCGCCCGCCTCGAATATCCCGAACTGGCGCGAGAGCCCATGGAAAATGTTCCGCCCGTACGCCAGGTTCTCATAGTCGTACAGCGAGTCCGACATCTTGTTCCCGCCGCGATAGAACGTCCATGCGCTCAAGTCGAGCCAGAGGTTGCCGATGTAGGCATTGCGTCCCGAGCAGTCTGCCTGGCGCATGTAGCCGCAGCCGAACTTGTAGATGGTGTTGTTGAAGAAGAGGTTCTGGAAGCCGAGCACGGTCTCGAAGCCCGACGTGTTGCACAACTGGCTGGTGAGGTTGTTGTTGTTGCCCCAGGCGACGTTGTTGAAGACGTAGTTCTTGAACGAGCCGTCGAGGTAATAGGCAAAGCCGAGCCGCGCGGTCGTGTGCGTCCGCTCGCTTGCGGGCCTCGAGGCAGCCCACACATGCGATGGATGCCAGTAGCCGCCAGGGTTGCCCGAGATGTTGCCATAGAGGTAGAACGGGCCGCCCTGCCATGTCTCGATTCCGCCCCAGTCGTTGCAGTTGAGCAATGAATCCGTCACGCGGTTGTGATGGATGAGGATGCGCGAGAAGGGCACGTAGCGGATGTTGCCCGAGCCTTTGCCGCCGAAGATGAAGAGGCCGGAGCCGTAGGTGCGGTCGAGAATGTTGCCTGCGAACTCGGCGCTCTCGGGGAACTCGGAGATCACCGCATGGCCGTGACAGTCGGTCGTGTACGGCCGCATGCCGATCATGTACATGCGGTTGCGCAGAACGGAGAGGCGGCGAAGCGGGCCGTACGGGGCCGCGTCGCTGTTGCTGCCGTTGAGCTCGAGCGCGCCATGGTCCGTGTAGAGGATTTCATTGTCGGCGATCACGACGTCGTCCACCGTGTTGTTGTACATGGTCGCATTGATCCGCACGGCCTTGGACACGTGCTCGAACCGGCAGTTGCGTATCGAGATGCCGGTGCCGGGGCCGAGAAGCCGGATTGATGCATTGGCGACGTCCTTGTTCGAGAACGAACGCGCGGCAAGATCCCAGACATTATTATTAAACCGGAACGTCAGGCCGCTGACGTGGACATGGCTCATCGCCGCGCTCTCGATGTGGCCGAGGTGGCGCGCGGCCTCGATCTGCAGGCCGTGGGGCGCGCGGTCGCCCGGCAGGCGAACGTACAGCCTTCCGCCCGCGCCGCTCTGTGCGAACCAGAACTCGCCCGGCGCATCGAGGTACTGCGGCTTGTCTTCAAGGAAGAAGCGGTGATGCTGCCACGGCGTCTGGCCGTCGCCCCACGGCGGCCAGAACCACAAGGCGCGCCTGCTTGCGTCAAAGTTCAGCACCCGCGTCGGGAACGGCGTGCTCATGACCACCGAGTATTCCGTCCAGAGAATCGCGTTCTGGTAGTAGCTCGCCGGCTGCGTAAGATGCGTCGTATCCCGGCAGACAAGGGCGGACGACCCGAGGTAGTTTGTCTTCGTGTCGATCGCCGTCCATGTCCACCATTCGCTCTTAACGTCTTCCGGGTTCGAGACACTCCAGTTGGGCGTGCGGGCAAGGGCGAGCCTGGTGATGGCGTTGCTCTCGACGAGCCAGACGCGGCGCGGCGAGAAATCGAGATCGGCGTACCAGACGTTGTTGCTCGACGGCATGAGCGGGTCGGCGCCGGCATGCCAGTTCGTCACCAGCTCCGAGCCCGCGATCACGGCTTCGCCCGTTCCCCACTCCGGGTCGCTTGTCAGCCTGATCGGGTCGCCCGCGTTGCCCGACTCGTCGGCAACGAGCGTGCCGCGGTAGACAACGCCGCGCTTGAAGACGTACGTGTTGATCCCATACCACATGGCCGCGATGCCCGTCGCGTTCGCGTCCCACGGGTGGTGTTTCCACGGCGCGACTTTCGTGCCCATGTTGGTGTCGCACCCGTTCTCGAAATCAATGTACTTGATGAACGAGCCGTGCTGGAAAGTGAACGGCTCGGGCTGCCACTCGAGGTCGCCCTCAGGCGTGAACGCCGCGTGCGGCTGCTGCCAGGAGTATCCTGCCGAATGGCATGGCAAGGCAAGAAAGGCTGTGGCAAAAGCCGCGGAGAGGAGCAACGCGATGACGTGGCTGTTCAACGGATGCCGGCGGAGTGCGGTGCGGTCGTTCATAGGCGGTACCTGTTCGCGGCGTGAAAGGGCAACGATAACATAGTATGATATCACATTTCCGCCTGGCTGGTCAAACCTGACGCTGAGCGGACAGTTGTCTGGAGTTCCGCCCTTGGGCGGGCCGCTTGCTTTCTGCGGTCTGACGCGTCCCGCGACGCACAAATGACGATCGTTCGAATGCCCTCTCACGTTGTACCGGCCTCGGAGAGGCCAGCCACATCATC
>JAAYZF010000326.1 GCA_012514975.1 bacterium | reverse complement strand
ATGGAAGACCTGAACCTGACGGTCGAGGACCGCCGCGCCGTGCCGCCCGCGCGGAATGCAGCCCGCCAGGCCCAGGCGACGGGCAAGGGAAGCGGCGGCATCGTCTGCGCCGCCGCAATCGAGCTGCCCGACGGCCGGATCGTTACAGGCAGGAACTCCCCCCTCATGCACGCCGCGTCAAGCCTCGTCCTCAATGCCGTCAAGACGCTCGCCGGCATCCCCGACGACATCCACCTCCTGCCGCCCAACGTCACCCACTCGCTCAACCACTTCAAAAAGGATGTGCTCAAGGGGAAAATGACGAGCCTCGACCTCGAGGAAACGCTCATCGCGCTCAGCATCAGCGGGACGATGAACAAGGCGGCAGGAACGGCGGTCGAGAAACTCAAGGAGCTCGCCGGATGCGAAGTCCACCTCACCCATATCCCCACGCCCGGCGATGCAACCGGCCTGCGCAAACTGGGCGTGCGCGCGACGAGCGATCCTGAGTTCCCGTCACGGCATTTGTACCTCAGCTAGTGTAGTGGCATCTCTGGTGACGATGGTTCCTTCATCCGCGTCGAGGAAATTCCTTGCGCAGACGGCAGCGCAAGGAATTTAATGGCGGCACACGGCGGCATCGTAACGGACGGCGCAGTCGTCCCCGTTCACGCACCGCCAGGCGTGCCGCAGCAACGGCCATACGCCCCCCACTTCGTGCTTCGTCCTTCGTGCTTCGTCCTTCGTACTTCGTCCTTCGTACTTCGTCCTTCGTACTTCGTCCTTCGTACTTCGTCCTTACTCTGCCCCTTCATTCCTGCTGTCGCCCATGTGGACGACGTTCTCGAGTTTCAGCACGCGGTAGCAGTCGAGCGGAATCCGGCGGAACTCGAACGGATCGAGGACGCCTTCCCACGAGCGGCCCTTCTGGCCGTAGAGCCCTTCTCCATAGATGGAATTGCCGCCCGCATTGTCGACATTCACCATGCCGTACACCTGCAGCGCGCGGAAGATGATGCGGCCGGCACGCGACAGGTTGAACGCGTCTGGAGACAAGGCCGGATCAAGTTGGATCACCGCGCCCTCGGGGATGCCGTCGTCCCTGTGCCCGTCGGTCCATGCAGCGGGCGGAACGAACTGTTTATGCGCATTGTGGAACGTGGCGTACGCGAGTTTGTGCCTGATCTCCCCTGCCATGATCTCGTCGTACAGGAACAGGCCGGCGATGATCGGCACGCCGGCTGCGCGGCCCGGGCCATGGAAGTGGATGCTCTCGCCGTCCTTCACGGCAAAATCGCTCGTCTTCCACACGCCGGTCGAATCGAGCGAGTAGACCATGCCGGTGTACGATTCCCACTCGCCGTCGGCGCGGCGGCGGCACATCCACATGTCCCACGCCATCCTGGCCTGCCAGTCAACCATCGCCATGTGATGATCGCCGGCCGGGTCGGGAATTGCATGATCGGGAATGGGAACGTTCTGGCCGAACCCGGGGCCATGGCTGAACCATTTGCTCCGCGGCCCCCAGCGTCGCGCCATCATCTTCTCGCGGTCGACCACGATTTCGTTGACGGTGCGGCGCGGCGTGTTCCCGTCCACTTCATACACCGGGATCGTCCACTCGCGGATGTTGAACCAGAAGGGAAGACCCTTGTCGCCGTCGCGTTTGAGCAGTTCGATCATGTGGCTGCTGCGCGGGTCGGTTTCAGCGGCTGGGCTGATGGGCGTGTTCCAGAAGCTGTCGTCGGAGAAGAAGCGTCGCATGTGTCTCCTTGTGTTAAGGTGCAGCATTATACCAAGGCACGCAGCCGGGAGCAAGTCGAAGTGGCAGAGGCTACGCCTTGGCAAGTACATGCTGCGCAAAGGCATGCTCGCGCCCGGCGCACCCAGGAAGCAGCCGTGCCTGCCGTACAGGATTGGCGAGTGATCGCTGATAGCGCTTGCCAGGAGACGCTTCTGCATGACAACGGCGACTTTGACGCACCAAGGCACAGCCTCGGCCACTCTGGCTCGGCCACTTTGCGCGGGCGCATGGGAATCTTGCATGCGTCAAACGCTTTGGTTATACTAGCGTAACGCCCTGTTGTGCGACGGAGATAGCCAGTATCGGCCAAGGAAAACGGTATGACGCGTGTATCATGGGTTCTTGCTGTCATCTGCTCAACACTCTGCCTCTGCAACGGCGCAACGCCGTCTTCGTCCTCCGTTCCGCTCGTGCGCGGCACCGTGCGCGATGCCGTAACGCGCCAGCCGGTGGCAGATGTTGTCGTCAGACTGCGTTCCTCTGGCGCACCTGATACGAATCCGCCAGTCTGCCGCACAGGCGCTGATGGCATCTTCGCCGTTCCCGTGGCCGGGCGCACGGTCTACACCTTCGCGCATCCGGAGTATGCCGTGCGGCAGGCGTACTACTCGGACGACGTGCCTGCTCCCACGGGCGGCGATGCTGACGTGCTGCTGTACAAGGGAGGCAACGTGCTCGTGCGCGTGCTCAACGACGACGGCACGCACGCCGCGAACAGCCCTGTGCGGCTGCGCGGGCAGGATGAATCCGGCTTCGGCCGCGGCGCGTTCGGCATGTTCAGGGGCACGGCGGTTGACGGCGAAGTCGTCTTTACCAATGTCCCCTGTTCCGGCACGGCAATGGTTGCCACCGCGCCGCGATCTCGTGCGGCGTTCGGCTCGCAGAGCACGAGCGAGCCGTTCACGCCCGCACCCGGCACGCAGACCACCGTGACAGTCATGCTGGACAAGGGCGCGTCGTTGACGATACGTTTTCCCACACCCGAAAGCAAGGATAGCGTCGAGATACGGGGCATCTCGGTCGAGGGCGGCCACATCATGCGTGCGATCTTCTCCGCGCGGAATTTCACGTTCAGCGAGTGCGAGGCGCGGCTGGACAATATCGAACAGGGAACATACATCATCGAGGTGATCGGGAAGTCGTTTGGCGCCGTCTCGACCAATGTAAGCATTGGGGCAAAGGGCGCGCTGACAATCGATGTGCCGTAAGTCAAAGTGCCAAGTCAGAGTGGCCGAGGCTGTGCCTTGGCAAGTCAAAGTAACTGCAGTACCCATTCGCAAGCACACGCGACGGAAGCCATCGCAGGCACTGGCAGATCACGCCCGTGCATCCCCGTCCATTGACATCTGCACCGGCCTGTGGTAGAATTGGTAAATCACGGGAGCATGTCCTGGACGTGCCCCCGAGACGTTGTCCT
>JAAYZF010000325.1 GCA_012514975.1 bacterium | reverse complement strand
GCGTGTGGCCACGACTGGAGTCGCGGCCTACCACGCAAGCATGCTCACACGTGGGCGCGGCTCTCAAATCTGTCGCGCCGCCGGTGGCCCAGCGGGTTTTGCATCCTGCACCGCTTTTGTGTATCATCTAGATGGATGATGGATTCCGCGAAGACAACAGGCTCAACTGTACGGGTAGATGAGGCGCCCCGCGTGCACCTCCGCACCTACGGCTGCCAGATGAACGTGCTTGATTCGCAGATCATCGCGGGCGAGCTTGAGCGGCACGGCTACCGCATGGTTGAAGCCGAGGAAGAGGCCGACGCGATCCTGTTCAACACGTGCAGCGTGCGCGATCTCTCCGAGCGGAAAGTGCTGGGCAAGCTTGGCATGCTGCGCCACGCGCGGAAGCGGCGGCCCGAGCTTGTGCTTGGCGTATGCGGCTGCATGGCCGAGCTGTCGGGCGAACGACTGCTGGCGAAGAATCCGCACGTTGATTTCGTCTGCGGGACACAGGCGGTGAACGCCGTGGCCGGCATGCTCGACAGGGCGTTTGCACGGCGGCTGCGCACTGCCGCGGGAACGAAGCACAATGCCGCCCATCTCGTCCGGCTGTGCAGCCATTTCGGCGTGACGCCCGGTGCGCAGGCAGGCGGTGGCGAGGATGCCGAACCAAGCGCGCAGCATCCCCTCTTCGCCCGCGAGTGCGACGAGACGCAGCACGTGGACGAGACGGGAGCGCGCAGGCCGCACCCATGGCAGGCCTACGTCGCCGTCATGCGCGGGTGCAGCAACTATTGCAGTTTCTGCGTCGTGCCGTATGCCCGCGGCGCCGAGACGAGCAGGCCGGCCGGCGAGATCATCGACGAGATCAAACGCCTCGCGGATGAAGGCTGCAGGGAGGTAATCCTCCTCGGCCAGAACGTCAACTCGTACGGCAAGCGCAGGGGCGACGGCGTGACGTTCCCCGCCCTGCTCCGCCGGGTGAACGCGATTGAGGGGATCGAGTGGATACGTTTTCTGACTTCGAACCCGCAGGACATATCGGACGAGCTGATCGACGCGATCGCCGAATGCGGCAAGGTGTGCCACCAGATTCATTTCCCGCTTCAATCCGGCTCGGACAGGATATTGCGGCTGATGAACCGCAAGTATTCGTATGCGGATTACGTATACAGAGTGGAGAGACTGCGCACGGCAGTGCCTGACATTGCGCTGAGCAGCGATTTCATCGTGGGATTTCCCACGGAAACGGACGGGGATTTCGAGCTGACGCGCGCGGCGGTGAAGGACATCGGCTTCGCCTCGTCCTTCATCTTCAAGTACTCGCCGCGGCCGCGCACAAAAGCTGCTGAACTCGCGGATGACGTGCCCGCGGACGTGAAGAAGAAGCGCCATGCGGCACTCCTCGCCCTGCAGAACCGGATGACCCTCAGGGCGCACGAGGCGCAGGCCGGCAGCGTCCAGCGCGTGCTCGTCGAAGGGCCGAGCAAGACGGACGCCGCGATGATGCAGGGCCGCACGGGGACGTTCTACAACGTCGTCTTCCCGGGCAGCCCGGCCCTCGCAGGCACCTTCGTGAACGTGCGCATGACGCGCGCGACACAGTTGACCCTCTATGGCGTACCCGCCACTGGCGGCTGACAGGATGGTGCGATGAACAGCGTCGAGCAAGAACGGCAGCCGGACGCGGAGATGATGCCGCGCGAGAAGCTCATGGCGCACGGCGCCGCCGCGCTTGCCGATGCCGACCTGCTGGCCATCGTGCTCAACACGGGCTACCGCGGCGAGCCCGTGCGCGCCCTTGCCGGCCGGCTGCTGAAGGAATACGGATCGAGCGGGCTGAAGGCGTTGCGCGACGTTGCGGGAGTGACGCGCGAGACAGGCCTGCCGCCGGTCAAGGCCTGCCAGCTCATCGCCTGCTTCGAGCTCGGGAGCAGGCTGTTCGCGCAGGCGGACGGCGGGGGCGGCGTGTTCACCATCCGCACGCCGGGCGATGTGTACACGCGGCTGAAAGACATGGCGGAGCTGCACAAGGAGCAGCTTCGCGGCCTGTACCTTAACGCGCGGAACAAGGTGATCTACCAGGAAACGGTCTCGATCGGCACGCTGACGGCGAACCTGGTGCATCCGGCCGACGTGTTCCGCCCGGCGATCGAGCGCGCGGCGGCGGGGGTGATCATCGCGCACAATCATCCGTCCGGCGACCCCGAGCCGAGCGATCACGACCTGGCGATCACGGCGCAGCTTGCGCAGGCCGCGTCGATTCTGAGCATCAAGCTGATCGACCATGTGATCATCGGCGGCGGGCAGTTCGTCTCGCTGCGTGAGAAAGGCGTCCTGTGAGAGTTCGTCTGGCCACGATTCTTCTGTGTCTATCGTCCATCGAGCCCGCACAGGCCGGCCCGATGGATGATGGCGAGGTCCTGTTCCTCAGGGGCCAGTACAAGTCGGCCATTCAGTCCTACCAGAAGGCGTTGACGTACGACATCAACGAGAACAGCCGCGCGCACTGCTGGTACATGCTCGGACAGTCATATCTCCTGCTTGGCGACATCAAACAGGCGCGCGCCGCGTTCTCGACAATCCTCGAGCGCTACGCGAAGACCGAGTGGCTGCCGGAAGCATACGTCGGCCTTGGCGACACCTACGCGCACGAGGGCAGGCATGAGCAGGCAATCGACAACTACAAGAAGGCGATGAGCAGCGCGTATCTCGCGCGAAGCGGATCGAGCGCGTATTACCGCATCGCAAAGGCGTATCGCGCGCTTGGCCAGGCGGGCAAGGCCGAGCCGTATGAGAACACGATCCGGAAGCAGTATCCGGACAGTCTTGAGGCCCGCCAGTTGCTCCTGGGCAAGGGAGCGGCGTCGCCCCCGGCGTCCGCGGCCGGACCCGCCGGCGCACAAACGTACGCGGTGCAGGTCGCCTACACACCACGGGCTGACTATGCCAGGGACGCCGTGGCCCAGTACAAGAAGAAGGGCTACGATGCCTACGTCGATCTCGTCACCGCGAACGGAGCGAACAGGTACCGCGTCCTCATCGGCCGCTACCAGAGCAAGGAAGCCGCGGACGCCATGATGCGCTCGTTCAAGGCGAAGGAGAAGAGCGATGCGTTCGTGACGGCGGTTGGGCAGTGAATGTTCAGTATTCAGTTGGAAGTTGGAAGTTGGGAGTTGGAAGTTGGGAGTTGGGAGCTCGAAGTTGAGGATTGGAAGTTGACCATTGACCATTGACCATTGATCTGACCATGCCCATCCCTGCCGCACAAGACGCGATCACGCCGATGATGCTCCAGTATCATGCGATCAAGAAGGAGCATCCGGGGACCATAGTATTGTTCCGTCTGGGCGATTTCTACGAGATGTTCTACGACGACGCGGTGGAAGTCTCCTCGCTGCTCCATCTGACGCTGACGAAGCGCGAGGCGGGAGGAGGAGCGTACGCGCCGATGTGCGGCGTGCCGTATCACGCTGCCGAGGTGTACATCGGCCGGCTGCTCCAGCACAAGAAGCGCGTGGCGATCTGCGAGCAGGTGGAGGACCCTAGGAAGGCGAAAGGGCTCGTCAAGCGCGAGGTGACGCGGATCATCTCGCCTGGAACGACGTTTGACGAGAAACAGCTTGCGCAGCAGGCGAACAGTTTCCTTGCCGCCATCTACCCCCATCCCGGCGCGAAGGGCGGCGGCAAAGAGCGCACGGGCCTCGCCCTCCTCGATGTCACCACCGGGCAGTTCGAGGTGACGGAGCTGTCGGGAGACGATGCGCTGCGCCAGGAGCTCACGCGCGTGCAGCCGCGCGAGATTCTCGTCCCGCCGCATTTCAGCATCGCGGCATGGCAGGCGGACCCGGTGTTCGACAAGGCCCTGGCAAGCCCGCTCGATGGATTGTACTTTGACGACGGGCGGAACGTGCTGCTGAAGCACTTCGCGGTGCTCTCCCTCGAAGGGTTCGGCTGCGACAAGATGGCGCTTGGCATCGCCGCCGCGGGCGCTGCGCTGCGCTATGTGCAGGAGAACATGGTCGGCGGCACACTCACCCACATCCGCACGCTCCATGCATTCCACCGCGACAATCATCTGATCCTCGATGATTTCTCGCGGCGCAATCTCGAATTGACGAACGCCATTCGGGACGGCAGCACGCACGGCACGCTCCTCGGCGTGCTCAACGAGGCCGTGACGTCAATGGGCGCGCGGCTGATCAGGCACTGGGTAAACACGCCGCTCATCGCGCTCGACGAGATCGTCGCGCGGCAGGACGCGATCGAGACACTGGCGCGCGCGCAGGGCGCGCTTCCCGCGCTGCAGGAAACGCTCAGGCGCGTGCCCGACATCGAGCGCCTCACCAGCCGCCTTTCATGCGGATACGGCAATGCGCGCGACCTTGTCGGCATACGCGATGCGCTGCACGCCGCGCCGGCCGTGCGCGCCATTCTCGGCGAGATCGTTGCCGCCGGCGGCAGCGCTTCGCTCTTCGCCGGCGAGGCCGCATCAGGCGACGGCGCAGTACCCGGCGCCGCGCACCGGCCGCCCACGGGGCACGCCCTGCTCGAGGACGTCATGGACGGATTGCACGAGCTGCCCGAGATGGCTTCGCTGCTCGAGTCCAGCCTTACCGATGCGCCTCCGCTGGCGCTGCGCGAAGGCGGGTTGATCAAGCCCGGGTTCAACGCCGAGCTCGATGAGCTGCGCTCGCTCTCCGCAAACGGGAAGGACTGGATCGCGAAGCTCCAGCTTGCCGAGGCAGAGCGCACGGGGATCAAATCGCTCAAGATCGGCTACAACAAGGTGTTCGGCTATTACATCGAGGTGACAAAGCCGAACCTGCACCTCGTGCCCCAGGAGTACATCCGAAAGCAGACGATCGCCACGGGCGAGCGGTTCGTCACGCCCGAGCTCAAGGAGATGGAATCGCGCATCCTCCATGCCGAGGAGCGGGCGAACGACCTCGAGTACGAGCTGTTCCAGGAAGTGCGGTTGAACGTCATCGCGCGGAACGAGTCGCTGCAGACGCTTGGCCACGCGGTGGCCGTGCTGGACGTGCTGCAGAATCTCGCGTGGCTGGCCCTGCAGCGGAACTACTGCCGGCCGGTGGTTGACACGAGCGACGTGATCGACATCCGCGCGGGCCGCCATCCCGTGGTCGAGCGGCTGCTGCCCGAGCACGAGTTCGTGCCGAACGACACCGTGCTCAACACGTCCGACGCGCAGATCGTGATTCTCACCGGGCCGAACATGGCGGGCAAGTCGACGTACATACGCCAGGCGGCCCTGCTGGTCGTCATGGCGCAGATGGGTTCGTTCATTCCGGCTGAAGCCGCGCGGATAGGCATCGTGGACAGGATTTTCACGCGCGTGGGCGCGAGCGACGAGCTGAGCAAAGGCCAGTCCACCTTCATGGTCGAAATGTCCGAGACGGCAAACATATTGAACAACGCGACGCCGCGCAGCCTGATCATCCTTGACGAGATCGGCCGCGGGACGTCGACGTACGACGGCCTGTCGATCGCGTGGTCGGTCGTCGAATACCTGCACAACAACCGGCGGACAAAGGCGAAGACGCTGTTCGCCACGCACTACCACGAGCTTGTCCAGCTCGAGCACCAGCTTGCCGGCGTGGTGAATTACAATGTCGCCGTGCGCGAGTACGGGAACACCGTCGTCTTCCTCCACGAAATCATCCGCGGCGGCAGCGACCGCAGTTACGGCATTCACGTCGCGCAGCTCGCCGGCATACCGCGCGCGGTGATCGAACGGGCAAAGGTGATCCTCGGGCATCTCGAGGCTTCACGGCAGGAACGCGCGGCGCTTTCCGTGCCCCATGCCGACACGCCGGAAGCAGAAGAGCAGCCCGTCGAGCCTGTCGAGCCTGTCGAGCCTGTCGAGCCCGTCGAGCCTGTCGAGCCTGTCGAGCCTGTCGAACCGGCGCGATCACCCGGGCAGGTTGTACAGGAAGCGCAGCGGGCCGAACGCCCACCCAGCGCGCCGCAACCCGGGCCGGCAATCGAGCACGGCCATGTGCGCGACGAGCCGCGGGCCGAGGAGCCCGATGCGCAGTTGACGCTTTTCTGACCACAGCGCCGCTGACGATGAGTGTGATGATGAAGGAAGACCGAGCACGAACAGGGCTGCCCATCGCCGCAGGCGTTCTGCTTGCCGCGGCAACAGGCATGTGCGGGCCGGCCGCGCCCGTGTCGTTCGATCCGTCGCACATGTTCTTCAGCGGCGCGCTGACGGTGCGGCTCGCGTGCGCAACTCCCGGCGCGAGCATTTACTGGACGTCGGACTGCACTCCCCCGTCTCCGACCAACGGGCATCTCTACACCCAGCCGGTCATCATCGCGGATACGACGGTGATTCGCGCCCGCGCCGTCGCGCCGGGATACGAAGCAGGCGCCGTGGCGGCGCGCACGTACATCACTCCGGCAGGCGTGCTCATGCAGACGGGCAGCGGCTTCCCCCCGACATGGGGCTGGTATCTGAACTACGGCATGCCGACGTACGTCCAGGCGGACTATGCCATGGACCAGCGTGTGGTCACCAATCCCGTCTACAGGAGCGCGCTGACGAACGATCTTCTCTCGCTGCCGTCGCTCTCGATCACATGCGATCCGGCGGATTTGTTCGGCACGAACGGCATCCACTATTTTTACGGCCGCGAGACGCTGCTGACCGGGGCATACTGGGAACGGCCGTGCACGGCTGAACTGATCGACCCGGCAGGCATCGAGGGATTCGTCATCGACTGCGGCGTGCAAATCCAGGGCGGCGCGAGCCGCAACGCGCGCAACACGCTCAAGTTCAGCTTCCGCCTCCTGTTCAAGAGCATCTACGGCCCGTCAAAGCTGTCGTACCCGTTCTTCCCCGACACGCCCGTGAAGAAGTTCGACAAGATTGCCCTCCGCGCCGGGTTCAACGATTCGTGGCCCGTGAAAGCCAACATGCACAACCCCATCGGCCAGTACACGCGCGACGCGTACACTCGAGGCGTGCAGAACGATCTCGGCACGGAGTGCGGCCGCACGCGTTTCGTCCATCTCTACCTCAACGGGCTGTACTGGGGATTGTACGCGGCGACCGAGCGGTGCGAGGAGGCATTCGCCGCGGCGTACCATGGCGGCGAGCCGGAAGACTACGACGTCATCATGAACCGCGAGATCAAATCCGGCACGTGGGACGCCTTCACCACCATGTTCGAGATCGCGAACTCGAATCTCCCGGCGGCAACGCGGTATCAGCTTCTTGACGAGCGGCTCGACATGACCGCGTTCGCCGGATACATGGCCATCAATCACTGGGCGGCGAATGCAGACTGGCCGAACGGCAACTGGAGCATGTTCCGCCCGCGCGTACCAGGCGGTAAATTCACGTATCTCTGCTGGGATGCGGAGTGGACGGTGACATCGAACATGCCGACGTGGTCATCGTTCGAAAGGGGCGATCTGAACCATGTGCTCAACCAGCTTGGCCGCGACGCAGCGCATTCGCCCGGCGCATCGTATTACACGTCGCCCGGCAGGCTGTTCTGGCGGCTGTACGACTCGCCCGAGTTCCGCCTCCTCTACGCCGACACCGTCCACCGTTTGTGCTTCAACGGCGGGCTCCTCTACGTCGATCCAAACCATCCGTCATGGGACCCCGGCCATCCCGAGCGCAACAGGCCGGCCGCGCGTTATGCCGCCACAGCCGCCTTGATCGACCGCGCAATCGTCTGCGAATCGGCCAGATGGGGCGATGCGTCGGGCACGAACCGCTATCTGCGCGAGCCGCACTGGACAGGCCAGCGGGACCATCTGCTGAGCTGGTGGCTGACGAACCGGACGGCGGCGTACGTTGCCATGTGCAGTGCCGAGGGGCTGTACCCGCAGGTCGAGGCGCCCTTGTTCAGCGTGCATGGCGGGATCGTCGAGCCTGGTTTCACGCTGTGCATGACCGGGGCGGCCGGCGGCGTGTACTACACGCTTGACGGCAGCGACCCGCGCACGCCCTTCACCGGCGCCCCCTCGCCAGCCGCCCTGGTGTACAACGGCGCCGGCATCATCATCGCATCATCGTCGCACGTCAAGGCGCGCGCGCTGGCCGGCGGGCAATGGAGCGCGCTGAACCAGGCGGTCTTCTTCTGCACAAGCGACTACAGCCGCGTACGCCTCACCGAGATCATGTACAATCCAGCCGGCGGCGGCAGCTACGAGTTCATCGAGATCAAGAACACAGCCGCGGTCCCCTTCCCGCTGTCGGGCGTGACGGTGTGGGACGGCATCCACGCCCGCGCGCCGTACGGCTCGATGCTTGCGCCCGGCGCCTTCCTCGTGCTGGTGGCTGAGCGGAAGGAGTTTGCGGAGCGCTATCCGCAGGTCGGGCCTGGCGGGCGGTACATCGGCAACCTTGCGGGCGGCAGTGAAACGCTTGTGCTCAGCGATCCGTACGGCAACGAGATCGAGCGCGTGACGTATGACGCGGCATGGTATCCCGAGACGGACGGGCAGGGCTGCTCGCTCGTGCCTGAGGATGCCGGCGCGCAGGGCGATCCGAATGTGAAGGCATACTGGCGGCCAAGCACGCACGTCAACGGCTCGCCCGGCGAAGACGACCCGTTGCCCGAGCCGGCCGTGCCGGCCGCGCTGGCTGCGCTTCTCCTGCTCGGCCGCGCCGCGCGCGCACGCCATGGATGATCTTGCCCAACAGACGTACCGCGACCTCTCGCGCAGCAGCATCCGGCTCGCCGACATCGAGCCGATGATTGCCGGGCAGGGCGAGCGGAACACGTTCGTCGGCTCGTTCAAGCGCCTGCTCAAGGTGTTGGGCGCCGACCTGCCGTACTGGCATCTGATGGGCGTCTGCGGCGCAGCCTTCCGCCTCCAGGTCCACTGCAACAGTTGGCGGATGGTCTCGACCGACATCACCTCCGGGTTCGATCTTGCCGGAGGGCTCTTCAGCGCGTTCGGCCTGGTATGCGAGCGCCACTGGGTCTGCGGCGATCCGCGGCGGATGAAGGCGCTGCGCAATCGCATCATCGCAAACCTGGACAACGGCATCCCCACCATCGGCCTCGGCCTCACGGGCGAGCCGGAGTACGGGCTCGTCATCGGCTCGAGCAACCGGTCCATACTGCTCGCGGTCGACTATGCGCTTCCCAACACGTCCCACGCGGTAAACGAGGATGTGGTATGGTGCTATTTCATCATCACTGAACGTCGAGAGCCGCTGCCGGCCGGGGCGCGACTGCTCCGGGGATTCGAGCTTGCGCGCACGCTGGTGACGAGCCCGCGCGCGCATTCGTTCCACCTCGGGCTCGATGCGTACGACTACTGGTACTCGACCCTTGTCAACCCGGAGCACCACAAGCCGTTGAGTGATGACTGGCGGACGCGCGAGCGCAACGAAGGCAACTACCGCATCCTCGTCACGCTGATCGACGCGCGCGAGTCTGCCGCGCGGTTCTGCGAGGAGGCGGCCGCGGCCTGCCCCCGCGCCACTGACGCGTGCACCGCCCTTGCAGCCTGCTACCGGCAGATGGTCGGAATGATGTCCCCGCTGATCGACAGGCGCGTCGTCCGCCCTGCCGCACAGATCAATCCCGCACAGCCATGGACGATGCATGACCGGCGGAAGCAGGCGCGCCTGCTGATGGAGGTGAGGGAGATCGAGGCGCGGACCGTGCCGCTTCTCGACGCGGTGGCCGCCCTGCTGCGCTGAGCCGCCAATGGCAAAGGGCAGCGGCCGGAATGCCGGCCGCTGCCCTTGTGCTTACGCTGCCGGGCTGAGTGACCCGTGCGGGCGTTCTATCGGAGCGTCCTCCGGTACAGCCGCTCGATCCGGTTGGTCCTCTGCGGCACGATGGCAATCACCGGCCAGTGCTGCACTGTCGGGCGGAGATGCAAGCCGTCGGAGACTTTCGCACGGAATCTCACGACCCGCGCCGTGTTCGTCAGCATGGCGCTGATCATCCAGCTCCCGTTTGCCACCGGCGTGATCGTGGCGACCACGGGGCCGCGGGTATCGAGCTCGAGCGTCAGCGGGTCGTTCTCGCGGTCAATCGCGATCAGGTGATACTCGTACACATCGTTCGTGCCCCAGAAGAGGCACGGGCGCGAGACGATCACCGGCGGGCGGTTGGTGAGGCACGGCGGCCTGTTCGTGCACACCGGCGGGTCGTTCGTGAACGTGACGCGCACCACCGTCAGCGTGTCGCCGGCAGTAACCGCCTGGTCATCCAGCTTGACCGCCTTCACGGCGATCACGTTCGTCCCAAGGTCAAGCGCGATCTCCCCGGCACGCCACATGCCGTTGCTGAACACCGTGCACGGCCCGCTCTGGCCCGTGCTGGTCTCGAACGTGACGCTCGCGACGCTCCACGGCGGCATGACGTACCCGCCCAGCGGAACCGCTTCGAGCCGCGTCATGAGAAAAGGCGCGCTCGTCGGCACGGTGATCTGGACGCAGATGTTCGTCCGCGGCGGAGGAGGCGGAGGCTGCGTGGCGAGGAAGACGATGATGTTATCCGTGGCAGTCGCGTCTGCATCGTCAACTTTTGCGGCCGTAACCGTAATGAGGTTCGAGCCTTCGTTGAGCTCGATCGGGGGTGTCCGCCAGACGTTGTTCGAGAGCACCTCGCAATCGCCGCTTGCGCCGGAGCTGCTTGCATAGGCGACCGTGGCCGGCATTCTTGACGGCATGACCACGCCGCCGAGGGTGATGGCCGGAGCGAGGGTCTTGAAATACGGCGCGGACGTTGGCTGAAGGATGCGCACTTCGAATGTCGTGTTTGTCCCCATGCCCGGCCGGTCAGGGCCTGCGAATGTCGTGGCCGTGAGGATCAGAAGCGCGGCTGCTGATGCTGATAGTGTTGTTCCGAATGTGTTCATAGTCTTCTCCGTTGCTGTTGCATTGGTGCCTGCCGATACACTCGACGTTCTGCGTTGTTTCCTCGCGGCCTCCCTGATTGTCCGTGAGTCCTCTCGTGTTCCCGCCATTCGGCGCCCTGAACGATCCGGTGCTTCTGGGAACACACAGACACAAACCGTGCCAGCCATTCCGGGTGTGCTAACATACTGCCAATACGCGTGTTGATCCGGGAGCAGCTTGAGCGCCGGAGATTTCACGCCAGGATTCGTCGGCACTTTGACGGAAATCGTCCTGTAAAAAACCGGCAGGGCGTTCGCCCTGCCGGCTGGCAGTCTTGTACGCAATGCGCCTGGCGCATCACGGCCGGATTACCGCCTGCGCGTTAGCACCCCCGCATGATACAGCCGCTTTGAAGTGGGCCAGCTCGCCGCCGACCATGATCTTTCCGCACACGGTGCGCCCCACGCCTGTCGAGGCCGAATACATGAGCAGCCGCCGCGTCAGCGCGTCATCCCCGCTCAGCTTCGCACTCCATGTCAGCGTGCCGGTTCGCGCCGCGAGCCTCAACCGGATGACGCCGGTCATCCCGTGCGTATTGACACGGGCCGTATACGACCTGGCCTTCCTGCCGGGCTCGCCGTCGGGCACGGCAGCCATGACGCCGCCCAGCTCGATCACGACGGGCGTGCCGCGCTCGAATGTCTGGCTGCCCGGCCACGCGCTCCTGCCGGCAAAGGTGATTGTTGCCTTCCCCGCGCTGTTCCGCACGCGAACGCGGCTGACGCCCAGGCCGTCCATCGTGTCCGCGCGTTTGTCCGCAACGAACCAGAACAGCGAGCGCTCCGGCGCCCCGGGCACGCCTCGACTGGCAACAGGAATGACGTGGACGCCCGCGACGGGAATGCCGGACAGTATGCCGTCGCCCAACAGCTTCATGCCGCCAATAGCCATGCCGTAAAGGCTCATCGCGGCCATCCCCGGTTCGCCGTCGGCAGTGTTGACCGGCAGTTTGACCTCGCATTTCTCCCCGTCCGTCACCTCGGGCAGCGTCATGCTCAACACGTCGCCCACGGATGTGGGAGGCAGCACGTCAATCATGTACGGCTGCGTGATACTCCGGCCTTTGGGATCGGTGACAGTGACAGTGAAGTCGTGCGAGCCTGTCGAGACGGGTTCGCCATCGAACTGGCCGTTCTTCAGCAGCTCGATCCCGTCGGGAAGCGTCGGGCTCGCCGCCCACACAAGACTTGCGGACGATTCCGCTCCCTCGGCATCGAGGCGGTAGGAATACGGCAGTCCTTCGATGGCATCCGGAAGCTCGATCGTGGTGATGCGGAGGTATGGCGCAACCGTAAGCTTCAGCACGGCATGCGCATGCATCCACCGTGCGTCGGTCAGGTGGACGGCAACCATGAACACACCCGTCTCGACGGGCTGGCCGTGGATCAGGTTGTTCGACACGGCGAGCCCGGGCGGCAGGCCGTCAACGCGCCATGTGTACGGCGGCAACCCGCCCCGCGGCTGCAGCAGATGGAAATACGCGCGTTCCAGCGTGGCCGGTGGAAGGTTGGTCGTGGCGATCTCGGGGAAGTAACCGGGCGGCACACGCTTGTACACGGCCAGCGCGTGCGCGGTGTTGCCCGCGGGATCGCTCGCGACGACGTTCACCGCGTTGTCGCCCGGCGCCAGCGACACCGGCGCGCTCCATGCGCCCGGCACGCCCTGCACGGGCTGCGCGACAGCGCCTTGAATGACCACGCTCGCGATGGCATTGTTGTCATGCGCACGCACGGACACGAGCAAGGACGCGTTCGTCGTGGTCACCCCGCTCGACGGGGCCACGTCGTCGATCACCGGCGGGATGGTGTCGCCGCCGTTCGTCATCGAGTGTCCATAGCGGACGCGCTCGATGGCGGTGTTGCCCGCGGCGTCACCGGCCATGACATCGAGTTCAGTATCGCCATGCGCGAGCTGCGCGGTGTACATCCATTTATTCGACCCTGCGTACGCGGCCTCATCGCCGCCCACGGTGACGCGCGTCACACCGACGTTATCATACGCGGTGATACACATCTCGACCGTCGGGCCGGGCGGGTTCTTCCCGCTCCATGGCGTCACGCGGAAGATGACCGGCGGCATCGTGTCCGGCATGTTCGTGGCGCCGCGGTAATACGACACGGTTTCCGACGCGATGTTCCCCGCCGCGTCGCGCGCTTCAACGGCGCAATGATTCTCTCCCGGCGAGAGCTGCATGGTGTACGTCCACGAGTTCGAGCCGCGGGGTGACGCCGGCGCGCCATTCACGTCAACGCCCGCAACGCCCGTGTTGTCGACGGCGACAATGAGCATCTCGACGGCGGGGCCGCCAAGGACCGATGTGTCGGGGGGGAAAATGCGATGGATGAGAGGCGGCATTGTGTCGGATGCTGCAATGCCGCACATGACCGCAAGCGCTGTCACCCATGCGTGTTTCACGGAATTCCTCGCGTATCAACCAACAGCGTCATTATACCATTAAAGCCCTTCCCGGTACAACCATCCGGTATGCAGCAAGCATTTCCCGGGCCACAACGCGGCTGCACAGCCAACCAGCTCATGATGAACCACTTACAAAACCGGTCCTCTCCTTTCATCCCGCCTGAACAGCCGGAATACGTCGGCTTTTCGACGAATTGCGTCAGCCGGCCCACGATGCCCCATTGCATATGTCAAATGCCGGATGTGACTACCGCCACTCGCCTGTCATCACGAACGCGGCCCACAGGCCGGGATGGTTGAATGCAGAGGCCAGCATTGCGCGTCGTGCGGAGCCAAGCGCGTCAGCACGGCCGCCTCCGCGCATCAACGCGGCGTAGAAGCTGCGCATGAACGCCGCCGACGCATCATCGTCCGTCCCCCAGAGCGAGACGAGCAGCCGGGGAGTGCCCGCGTGGAAGAAGGCGCGTGCAAGGCCGGATATCCCGTCCATCCTGTCTTCCGCACGCACCCAGCCGCTTGCGCACGATGACAGCGTGACGAGATCGGCGTCAAGCTTCAGCGTCAGCACTTCGCTCATGTTCAGGAACCCGTCCTCGCCCGCGTCGCCGCAGAGCGAGAGAACGATGCACGGCTCGGTGATGCCCTCGCGTTCCCCCGGTGCGAACGTATGGGCGGCGAAATGGACGACACGGGCGGCGGCGAGCTCGCCTGTGCCGCTCAGGCGCTTGACAACTGACTCGCTCGCGTTGGTGCCGAGAAAGGTGTACGCCCCTGCATCGACGCCGCAGAGCAGGCCGGCAACGGCCTCAACCTCGGCGCGCGTGCCCGGCAGAGGCTCGATTCCTTCAGCCCTCGCGCCTCCCCCGCCGCACTGGGCAGCCGTGTACGCCGGGTCGCCAAACAGGAGCGCGGGCACGCGGGCACTCGCGTTCGAGCGTCCGGCCGCCTCGTCGCGTCTGATCATGCGCAGCACGGTGGCCGAGGGAACATACGCGATGGGCGCATGGTTGAACAGGTAGTCCGCGCCGGCAAAGCCTCCTCCGTTCGTGCTGCAGAGCAGCGCCTCGAACGCGACCGCCGAAAGCATGCCGTGCGGCACGATCCACAGCGGCGCCGCGGATGCCACTTCGCCGCTCGAAACGAACGGCGCGACGATCGCCTCGTGCAGCGCATACGCCGCGGCGGAAAACACCGGCTCGGGCCGCTCGTTCTCGAGCACGTCGATGTACCGGACAATCCGCGCCTTCAACTGCCGCATGTCAACCGGCACGGCATGGAACCGTTGCGTGGCCGCGCCGATCACGCATGCGTACAGCGTGTCGCTCCCCTGCCAGTAGGCGACCATCAGCTCGTTCGACGCCAGTACCGAGGCCCGCACGTCGTGCATCGAAGCGATGACCGGCCGGCGCAGGTCGGCGTAGCGTGGATACGTCCGTGCGAACTCATCCTCAAGCGCGCGCAACTCGCCGAGCAGGGACGTGAGCTCGAGCTCGCACGAGACGAGCGCCGCGCGGTCCTGCACGGCCTCGGTCCTGGCGAGCTCGGTATGCTTCCGTTCGAGCACGGCCTGGATGCGGCGGTGAAGCTGCTCCTCCCGCCCGGCGTCCGCGCGCGAGAGGCCGGCTGACCGTGCGGCGGAGGCGGCGGCAAGCTGGTCGAGAAAGCGTCGTGCGCGCGACTGTTCCATCACGGCAAACGCCGCCGCCGCCGCGTCGGCGCGTGCCCCGCGTGCAATCGCCGCAAGGCATATCTCCGTCGCGCGCTGCTGGCTCGCGCGCACGGCATCGGAGTATGCTTCGCCGCCGGTGAGTCCGACGGCCGCATCGAACATTGCCAGCGCATCAGCGGCCTCCCCGAGCGCCGCGGGCCAGTTGGAGAGCGCAAGGTCGGCGTCTGCAAGCGCCGTGGCCGTCTCGGCCGACTCCGGGTGGTTCGTCCCAAGGCAGCGCAGGCGGATGTCGAGCGCGGAGGCGATGGTCGTGCGCGCCGACGCATGATCGCCTTCGAGCGCGCGCAGCAGGGCGATGTCCATCAGCGAGTTGGCGACCTCGATATGGTTGCTGCCGAACGCATTCCTCCGGATGGCGAGCGCGCGGTCGAGCAGCGGCGCCGCATTCGCCGCGTCGCCCCGCGCGCGGTGCAGCGCGGCGAGATTGCAGAGCGACTGCGCGACCTGCGGATGCGCCGCGCCGAGCTCCTTCTCGCGGAGTTCCAGCGCGCGCACAAAATAACGCGCCGCATCATCCAGCCTGCCCTGGCCGCGGTGCAGCACGGCAAGGTTGTTCAACTCGTGCGCAAGCGACGGGTCGTCCCTGCCGAGCGCCTTCTCCTTGATGGCGAGCGCGCGGCTGTAGAGCGTCTCGGCAACCACCGCGTTGCCGCGCGCATCATGGATCACCGCAAGATTGTTCAGCGTGCGTGCAAGCTCCGGGTCGTCAGGCCCGAGCACCGCCTCCTTCGCCGCAAGCGCCGCCTTGAGCAGCTCCTCGGCGTCAGCGTACCGGCCAAGGCAGTACAGGTTCGCCCCCGCCTCGTGCATCAGCCGCGCCGAGTCAATGTGATTCGTCCCGTTGCGCACGAGCGAATCGCGCAGCGCCTCGGCAAACAGAGGCGCCGCGTCGGCATAGCTGCCCCGGGCGTACAGGCCGAGCGCCTGCCCGCGCGGCGACGCGCACACGCAGGCGGCACACAACAACACCATAAGTCCTATAAGTCCTATACGTCCTATACGTCCCATACCTTCTCTGTTTCGCGTTGGTGCCATCGCGTTACCTGATGCCCAGTTGGGCCCTGCGGTAGCGGAGCTGGCGCTCGGTAATGCCGAGCCTGCGCGCGGCTTCGGACTGGTTGTTGCCTGCTTCGCGAAGCGCCTTCTCGATCTCCCTGCGCTCGATGCCGGCGAGCATGTCGTCGAGGCCGGCATCTTCGCCGAGTGCGCCGCCCGGCGCCGCAATGTCCTCGACGGGCGGCACGCCGAGGTCGGCATGGATGATCACGTCGTCGATGACGGCGCCGGGGGTCATGACGAGCGTGCGCTGGATGATGTTTTCGAGCTCGCGGATATTGCCGGGGAAGGAATGATGCGCCAGCGATTCGAGCGCGCGCGGCGAGATGGCAGGCGCCGGGCGGCCTGCACGCGCCGCGTAGAGCTCGAGGAAATGCCCGGCCAGCAGCGGGATGTCATCCCGACGGTCGCGCAGCGGCGGCAGGCGGAAGCTGATCACGTTGAACCGGTAGTACAAATCCTGCCGGAACGTGCGGCCGGCCATCATGCGTTCGAGCTCCTGGTTCGTCGCGGCGATGACGCGGACGTCGACCGTGCGCGTCCTGTTCTCGCCGACGCGCTGAATCTCGCCTTCCTGCAGTACGCGCAGCAGTTTCACCTGCGTGCCGAGCGGCAGATCGCCGATCTCATCAAGGAAGATCGTCCCGCCGTCCGCTTCCTCGAACCGGCCGATGCGGTCCTGGATGGCGCCGGTGAACGAGCCTTTGCAGTGGCCGAAGAGCTCGCTCTCGAGAAGGTTTTCGTTCAATGCGGCGCAGTTCACCGCCACGAACGGCCTCGCGGCCCGCCTGCTCTGCTGCTGGATCGCGCGCGCGAGAAGCTCCTTCCCCGTCCCGCTCTCGCCGCGAATGAGAATCGTCGCATCGGACTGCGCGGCGCAACGGGCTGATTCGAGCAGCGCCGCCATGCCCTGGTTCCGCGTCACGATCGGCCCAACGCCCGGCTCGCGCGCCGCGGGCGGCGCCTGCCGCGGCGCCGCCATGACCGCCTGGCGCTCCACCGCATTGCGCACGATCTGGACCAGGTTCCCGAGGTCGACCGGCTTCATGATGAAGTCCGCCGCGCCGCTCTTCAGCGCATCCACCGCCACATCAACGTCGCCATACGCCGTGATCAGGATCACTTCAGTCCCGGGCGCCTGCTTCTTCACTTCCTTCAGCACGTCCAGCCCGCTCATCCCGCCCATGCGCAGGTCGGTGATCACGATCGGCGGCCGATGCTGTGCGAACAGCGCCACGCCTTCCTCGCCCGAGCCTGCGGTGCGCACGGCGAATCCGCGCTTCTCGAAGCAGACCTTCAGGATTTTCTGCTGCGGCACCTCGTCGTCTATGATAAGCAGTTCAGTACGCTCATTCATGCGGACCCGTTGTCATGGATGGATTACTGATGCCAAATGCCAAATGCCAAATGTCAAATGCCAAATGTCAAATGCCAAATGTCAAATGCCAAATGCCAAATGCCAAATGCCAAATGTCAAATGTCAAATGTCAAATGTCAAATGTCCCCCCCTTCCGCCTCGCGCGGCCGGAGAGGGAGCGCGATGACGACGCGCGTGCCACGCGGCCTGTTGTCCGCGATGTGCACGCTCCCGCCGTGCAGCGAGACGATCCGGTGAACAAAGGCGAGGCCGAGGCCCACGCCCTTCTGCTTCGTCGTGTAGTACAGGTCAAACACGCGCTCGCGATTCTCCGGCGATATGCCCGCGCCAGTGTCGGCGACGGTGATCTCGACCGCGGCGCGGCGGGCGCGCGTCGAGATCACAAGCGTTCCGCCGTCAGGCATGGCGTCAAGCGCGTTCAACACGACGTTCATCACCGCCTGATGCAACTGCTCGGCGTCCGCATGGACCTCGGGCAGGCGCTCAAGATCGAATTCGACCGCCACGCGCTGCTTCTCGGCCGCGGCGCGCACGATATGACCCGTATTCCGGCAGACGGTGTTGATGTGTACCGCGCGGAGCACCGGCCTGACCGGGCGGGCATATTCGAGGAACTGCGTGAGCGTCGCATTGGCGCGCTTGATCTCGTCGCACGCAACGGCCATGAGAAGCGCGCTGTCCGGATCGCCGGGCTGCATGCCGCCGTCACTCGACAACTGCTGCAGCGAGAGCGCCACGGCGTTCAGCGGGTTGCGCACCTCGTGCGCCACGCCCGCGGCAAGATGCCCGATTGATTCGAGCCGCTCGCTCTGCGCCCGCGCATCCTCGTACCGGCGGCGCATTGCCGAGAGCTGGACGAGCACGCCCGAGACGACCACAATCATCAGCACGGTCAGCCCCAGGCGGACAAGGCTGCTGCGCTCGATCCGCCTGAGCGCGTCGGTCGAAATGCCTATGCGGAACACGCCGCGCGCTGCGTCGCCAAGGCCGAACGACGCGGGCACGCGGAACTCGCGGGTGTCCGCCCCGTCCCCGCCAGGCGAGCCGGGCGGCCCAGCCACGGCGTCAGCCGCATCGCCCGCGGCGGCGATCACGCCCTCGGCATCCTCCCAGACAACGTACGACACCTGCGGCAGCCTTGTGATCCGCTGGGCGATCGAGCCGAGCCCGGCAAGGTACCGGTAGGCAAACGCTTCCGCCGGCGGCACAAGCACGACAACCTTTCCGCCCGCGCAGGCAACCGCCGCGCCGCGCCAGTACGACGTCGCGCCCACGGCGCGGATGTCGACGCGCATCTCGGCCACGCCCCCGGTATGCACCGGCGCAAGGTCGCGTGCCCATCGCGCCGGATCGTTCGTCAGAAAGCCATCGTCCCCCACGCTCGCCAGGGTGATCTCGCCGGGCCGCGCAAAGAGAAGCACGCGCAGACCGCTCGCCCCGGTGTACGTCCGCGCGGCCTGTCTGTCGAGCCTGCCCGCGTCCTCCAGCTCGCGCACGAGCCGCGCCTTGAGGAACAAACCGTCCATCAGCGCATCCTCGATGCCGCGCATGGCCATCGTCGCCTGTTCGCTCGATGCGGCGATGGTGCGTGCGAGCGCATCGGCGGTGTTCTGCATGATATGGAGCGCATCCTGGAGGGAGCGTCTGCGCTCGTACCAGGTGAGGGCAATGAGGAGCGCAAGAATGACGAGCGAGACCCCGACAATGGTGCGGGGCAGAAGAAGCGTGCGGTACATCCGCCGTACCCACGGCATCTTGCCAAGGCCGGTCATGACGAGCGGTTGATCAGAGGTCGCGGTCGTCGGCAATTCCGTCGCCATCGATGTCAATCATGCGCTGCAGCGCGCCGCGCCTGCGGCGCTGGGGCGGCGCGGACTCGGCCGGCGGTTCGTTCGTCACCGCCGGCGTGACGCGCGCGGCATGGGCCTGCGCGGCCGGGGCGACGGCATTCGTCGCCGTCTGTGGCGCGCTGCCGGTCGTGATCGACACCAGTTTCTCCACGGTCAGCTCACGTGTGTCGAGCTTCCGTATCAGCGAGGTCTCGCCTTCTCCCGCGTAGCCGGTTACCACGCTCACACACCAGGCGATGCACCACACGCTCATCAGCACGCGAATCGTCGTCTTCATATCCTATGGTCCTGTGTCTTCACGTTTCAGGAGCATGGGCCGTGCCATTTGCATGCGACTCCATCGCCGGTTCCCACTAAGTTATTCCATTCAAGATAGTTATCAACCGGCCACACCGTCTGCTCTCCTGGAAGCATCCCTGCCGGCATGGCACCCAGTGACGGTTTTTGTCGGATCCACCCGACGCGCTCCGGCAGCGCGCTCGATCTCCTCGCGCGCGATCCGGGTCCATTCATCAAACCGCTCCGGCCTGCCGTCGCAGGTATGCGTGTCTTTGAGGATCATCTCGAGCACGCAGCCGTGAGCCAGCGCGGCATCGATGCAATGCCTGATGTACGCGCGGATGGCGTGTGCATCGAAGCTGCCCACGAGGTGCGCCGGATGGGGTTTCCAGGAGAAGATGTAGTTCCCTTTCAGCCTCTCCGCGCACGCGTCCACGTCGGCAAAGGGCGAGATCGAGATGCGCCGCATGTGCGGAATCTGGAACACGTAGTCCATCTTGTGCGTCAGGTCCTCGCAACAGCCATAGCCGGTGAGGCCGAACGGCGCGAGCAGCTCGCGCTCGTACCTGATGCAGAACTCGTTGTGCATCTCGGGCGAGACCTGCGCGAGCTCCTGCGCCTCGGCGCTCGCCCACATGTCGCACGGCCTGACGCGCGCGGGATTGAAGCCCGCGGCGGGCAGCTCGTCGGTATAGCCGTTGCCGCCCGAGTTCTGGTATGTGCCGTCGTTGTTCAGGCTCAGCAGATTCATCCCGGTCAACTGCGCGACCCTTCTGCGCTCGCTTTCCGCGAAAAACGAAAGCAGCTCGTGCGCAAACGCAGGCTCGTCAATCATGTCCATCATCATTTCCGTCAGGCCGCGGTACGCGATATAGCGGTTGGTCAGGTGGAATGAGATATGGGCAACGCCGGTGCGCTTGACATCGAGGATGTCGCCAAGAAGGCTCTGCATGCGCTCGAGTTCGTCCTCCGTGGCCTTTTCGTCATAGGCCAGTTCCGGGAACCGGAGTTTCTTGAGGTCGGCGGGCTCCTTGATCACCGGGTCGAATCCCCAGGCGCCGCGTGCCTCGGGTGAATCGTGGCGGAGCGGTTCGAGGCCATAGCCGGTGCTGGTGATGACAGGGCCGACCGCCCAGTCCTTTTCGAGCACCGTGTCGTCAGCGAAATGCTCCCAGGTGTACAGGCGCGCCCGCAGCGCCCACTCGATCTTGCGCGCACGCTCGTCCGTGCAGGCCAGCGATGCGCCAGGCAGCAGCTCGCCCCAGCTTCCCTCGGGAAAGATCAGCATCATCGGATACGTCGAGCGGAGCGCGTTGTGCGCAACCCACTGTGCGCGGCGTTGTGCCATGGCGGGATCGCCGGCAGCTTCGGCCACGCGTTTCGCCAGGTCTCGGATGACAGCCGTGTCGTGCGGGGAGGTAACATTCATGATTTGATGATTTGATGATTTGATGATTTGATGATTTGATGATTTGATGATTTGATGATTTGATGATTTGATGAGTGGCGGCGCCGGGAAGCCATGGATCGAAGCCTGCCGCCATCATCGATCGCGTGCTTCAAGCGATTTGCAGAGGAAGCGCTTGTAGCCTTCGAGGTCGCTCCATTGCGTCGCGCAGTCCATCTGCTTCCCCGCCGCGTCGATTAGCGTGTAGCCATCATCCGTCACGGTGACGCCGAGCCGTTCGATGGCGGTGAACTCGCGGGCGAAGGCGAGGTAGACGGCAACGGTGTCGAACAGGATCGACGTGCGCCCCACTGATGAGCGGGCGACGCCCTCGTTGCTGTTCATGTACGTCCAATGGCCGTGCATGCAGAGCCGCACGAGCGGGTCGCGCGATTCGCTCAGCCCGTCGAACGCCGCGCCCGACAGGCGGACGACGCCGCATGTGTCGAGCGGGGTGATCGTGATGTCCCACGGGGCCGTGAAGACGGTCTTCGCCGCCGCGGGATCGCGCACGACGTTGTACTCGGCGACAACCATCCTGCGCCCATCCTCGGCGGCGCGCAACGAGCCGTGCATGCCGACAAAACGCGCTCTGGACGCGATGCGCGGCTCGCGCCGGAGCGCCTCGCCGATGTTCGTCAGCGGGCCGATGCACACAATCGTCACCGGCTCCGGCGCATTCATGACCGTCGAGATCAGCGCGTCAACGCCATCCTTGTGCACCGTGCCCGGATAATCCGCAAGCGTGTAGCCAGGCCTGAACGTCCGCTGCCAGCCGCGGCCGGCGGCGTTGGCGGGATTGAAGCCGATGCCGACCGGGATATCCGCCCTTCCGGCGACCTCGAGGATTTCAGCCGCGAGCTCGGCGCGCCAGGCAGTGTTGTCCGTCGCCGTCGTGATCAGCTTCACCTCGATCTCGGGCCGGCGCAGCATGAAGGCGATTGCCCATGTATCGTCAATGTCGCTGCCGATGTCCGTATCAAGAATGACCGGAGTCTTTTTCATCGTCGCCATCCTGCATCCTTTTTCCTGGTGTCATGGCTAATCAGAACGTACGAGCGTCATATAAGTCTATCAGTTTGGCATCGCGATTACAAGAATGCATGAAGAACGTATATCCTTCAAGCGCCGCATCTTGAAAAGAGCGGCTCACTTCCCTATAATCTATATATGTATCTTTCACGGCTGCGGATACAGAACCTCGCCCTTGTCGACGCGCTCGACGCCGAGTTCTCCTCGGGCGTGATCGCCGTGACAGGCGAGACGGGCGCGGGGAAGTCGATGATCCTCGGGTCGCTCCACCTGCTGCTCGGCCATCGGGCCGACGCGGACTGGGTGCGGAAAGGCGCGTCCCGCGCGGTCGTCGAGGGCATGTTCGAGCTCGATGACACGCCTGCCGACGACGCCCGCCGCGCCGCGCTCGCCGCCCAGGGCTTCGAGCTCGGAAAGGAGGAGCCGCTCATCCTTCGCCGCGAAGTGAACGAGTCGGGCCGCAGCTCGGCCTCGATCGCCGGCCGCATGGCCGCCATCGGCCAGCTTGCCGACATCGCCCAGTCGTTCGTGGACATCCATTCGCAGCACGACCAGCAGTCGCTCAGCCAGAAACGATGGCAGCGCCAGGCGCTCGATGCGTTCGCCGGCACTGAAGATCTCGCCCGGCGCGTGCGCGACCAGCATGCGGCATGGCACGCGTGCAGGAAGGAGCTCGATGACTGGATGGCCCGCGAGCGCGAGCTGCGCCGCCATGAGGACCTCCTCCGCTTCCAGCTCGCCGAGATCACGAAGGCGGAACTACGCAACGGCGAGGAGCAGGACCTCGAGCAGCGCGAAAACGTCCTCGCCAATGCCGAGGACCTCAAGTCCACCTCCGCCTCCCTCCTCGACCTTCTCGAGGAAGAGCAGAGCGGCATGCTCGTCCAGCTCCAGCATGCAGCCCGCCTCGCCCAGCATCTCCAGCAGGTTGACCGCGACACGCACGACTGGATCGCCGCGGTGTCCAGCGCGCTCATCTCGCTCAACGACCTCCGCATCCAGGCCGCCTCGTACGCCAGCAGGCTCGATGTCGACCCCGGCGAGCTCGTCATGGTGCAGAACCGCCTCCACGAGATCGCCCAGCTCAAGAAGAAATACGGCAATTCCGTCAGCGAGATACTCGGTTTCGCCGAGAAGATCGAGGAGGAGCTCAAGACGGTGGGCAGCTTCGACGAGCATGTGGGCGAGCTGCAGCGCAGATCAGACGCGCTGTTCGCCACACTTGGCGACCTCGCCGCGGACCTCACGGAGAAACGGAGGAAGGCCGCAAAAAAACTCGCCGCGCAGGTCGTGAAGGAGCTCGCACAACTCGGCATGCAGCAGGCCGCGTTCACCGTCTCGCTCACCCCGCTGCCAGAGGTCGGCGCCTCGGGCGGTGAAGACATCGAGTTCCTCATCGCCGTCAATCCTGGCGAGGACCCGAAGCCGATAAGCAAGGTCGCCTCGGGCGGCGAGCTGTCGCGCATCACGCTCGCGCTGAAATGCGTGGCGACGAGCAGGGATGACGTGCCGCTCCTCGTGTTCGATGAAATCGACGCGGGCGTGTCAGGCACCGTTGCCCATGCGGTCGGCGAGCGCCTGCACAAGCTCGGCGCGACGCACCAGATTTTCGTGATCACCCACCTGCCGCAGATCGCGTGCAGGAGCAGCGAGCATTTCGCCGTCACCAAGTCCGTTGCAGGCAGCCGCACGACCACGGAGATGCACCTCCTCCCGCCGGGCGAACGCGAGAACGAGATCGCCCGCATGCTCGGCGGCGCGAGCGCCACCGCACTCGCCCACGCGCGCGAGCTCCTCTCCGGCAACGGCGAGGCGCGCCGCCGGAGAACGCCGTGATCGACAAATGACAATTGGGAACTGGCAGTCAACGCACCGCCGTCATGCACCTAACCTTCCAGGGAGCACACATGAAGAACATGTTGTCCTTGTTTGCAGGCCTGTCAGCCGCGCTGGCCTTTGCGCAAACGAATGCACCGATCTCAACCGCCGCACCCGTAACCACTACCGGGACACAAATGCAAAAGACCGAAGAGACGCAGAAGGCCTCGAAGGCCGTCGTCGAGACGTCGATGGGCACGTTTTCGTTCACGTTCATGAAGGACAAGGCGCCCAATACGTGCGACAATTTCATCAAGCTGGCCAACAAGGGATTCTACAACGGCCTCACCTTCCACCGCGTCATCCCTGACTTCATGATCCAGGGCGGATGCCCGAAAGGCGACGGCACCGGCGGCCCGGGCTACCAGGTCCCCGCCGAGTTCAATGACACGAAGCACGTGCCGGGCGTCGTCTCGATGGCCCGCGCCCAGCATCCGGACAGCGCGGGTTCGCAGTTCTTCGTCTGCGTCGGCGCGTCCTCGTGGCTCGATGGCAAATACACGGCCTTTGGGAAGATCACGGAAGGGCAGGACGTGGCGGACAAGATCAGCAAGGTGCCGCGCGGGCCGAACGACCGGCCGGTCACGCCCGTCACGATCAAGAAAATCACGATCCAGTGATGGCGCGCCGCTCACCTGCCCGCGGGGCGCAGCGTGATCACCTGGCTCGTCACGTACGCCGCCCTGGCCATGAAATCGCGGAAGCCGGGATACTCCGCGGCGCGTATGTCGCGCGTGCGGATGATGAGTTTCCATTCGACATCGAGCACGCCGTTGCTCACCGCCGCGGCGTAGGTGAACAGCGCGTTCGCATCGTTCATCCTGACGTCCGGTTCCGGCACGCCGGCCGTGTATCCGTCGGGCAGCACGAGCCGGTAACGCTGGACGGACATGTCGGTCGAGTCGAAGCGGAGCGGATGGGAGCGCGCTTCGAGCCCGCCGAGCAGCTTCTCCGGTTCGAGCGGCATGGGGAGACTGAGGGCAAGGCCTTCGGCGCCAGGCCGCGCGAACCGGTCGGTTGCGAACCCGGCCTTCAAGACAAGCGGTTCAGGCCCGGGCTCCGTATTCAGCACGTCGAATGACGTCATCCGCGCGCCCGGCTCGACACGGCCGACGATGAACTGGCCTATGCGCGCGCGGTCGTCCATGCCTTCGAGCAGGCCGCGGCCGTCGGCCGCGTCGCCGCGCATGAGCGAGAGCGTGTAGACGCCCGTGCACCCGCCCGATTCATCCACAGCGCCTTCGAGCAGCCCGTCCGAATGGTTGTCCGCCGCCGGCGCAAGCGGCGTACGCACAAACTCGTATCCCGTGCCGGTCAGCACCAGCGTATCCACGTCCTGGCAGAGCCGCGGCAGCAGGTCGAATGCGCCAAGGCGGAACGTCGGGTCCATGAACATGCCCCTTCTTCCCATGCCGGGGATGTAGACGATCGCATGGTTGAAGTCGTAAGCCGGGACGGCGCGGATGATGCGCCCGCGGTTGGCCGTGCGGAGCAGGGCCATGCGGGCCTCGATGCCCGCGGCTTTGAGCAGCTCGGCCGCAAGGAGCGACAAGTCCTTGCAGTCACCGCACCGGTTGGCGAGGATGTCGGGAATGGGATGCGGCTTGATGCCGGCGATGGGCGTTTCGTACATCTGGGTGTAACGGAAGTTCTTCGTGATGTAGCGGAAGACGAGGTCGGCACGCTGCGCATCGGATGTCGCGCCGGCGGTGATCGTGCGGGCAAGCGGGCCCAGGTTCTGGTCGCCACGGATGACGCCGCTGAGCATGCCGCGCTGCCACGAGGCGACCTGTTCCCAGTTGGTGACGGTCGAGGCGGTGACGACGCGGGCGAGGTCGATGAACGGCGGGTCGTTCGGCTCGGAACGGAAGGGCGGGATGTTGGTCATCCACCACCTGTGCACGATGTTGCCGTCAAAAGGCCGGACGGCGCGCAGGATGTCATCGTGGGACAGGCTGGCGAGCAGTGCCCTGTTCGTCGGGAGGGCAATGGCAAGTTCTCCGATCTCGACGTTGTTCTGCGCCTGGTCGAACGCGTGGATGTAGTAGAAATTCTCGTCCATCCAGCCGCCGCCATAGCGGTCGACGAGATATTTGTACTCGATGACGTCGCCCACCTGCACGTCGGCGAACTCGATCTGGCGTTCGGAGGCATGGGTGGCTTCAAGGACGCGGCCGTCGCCCTTGTACGTCACGGCGCGCAGGACTTGCGAGGCATCCATGCTGACGCTGGAGAGCGCCTGCACGCCCCGCGCCCTCATCACGCGGACGACCACGTGGTGCATCCGGCGCGACGAGCCGTCCTGGTGCATCTGGATAAGCGTCTGGCGCAACAGGGTGTGGGCGATCTCCTCGTCGCTCGCCGGCTCGATCCCGGCCGTCGCGGCAATGCGGCCCGCCACGCGCTCCTGCGACCAGCCGTACGTGTCGAAGAACGCCATGTTGCGCTCGTGGAGGTAATCGAGATACCGGCGAAGCCACAGATCTCCCGGATCGTACCGGAGGGTCGCCTCGTACGCCTCGATCGCGCGCTCCTTGTGGCCCTCCATGTACTCGATGTCGCCCAGGTATCTGTGCAGCGCGGCATGGTCGGGGAAGATGGTGAGCGCGTCGAGACAGAGCGCGCGGCTGCGTGGCAGGTCGCGCACGCTCAACGCCGCGCGCAGGAGAGGCAGATGAGACGCGGGCGACGCGGGCCACAGGGCACGCTGGATGGCGAGCTCGGCGTTGAAGTCTCCGAGCCTCCGCTGCCGCATGAAGAGTGTGGCAAGACGGCTGCGCGCGTGGCCGTACCAGTGGTTGCAGGCAATCGCACGCTTCCACGCCTGCTCCGCGATCTCCTCGTAGTCCTTGTTGTCCGCCGCGCCGGCAAGCGTGCCCTGGACGTCATCGCTGTCGGGGAACCGCTCCGCCGTGTCCTGCGCGAGCCGGTAGGCATCCTCGTCCCAGTTCCGCGCATTGAACACGTCGACCATGGTGAGCCGGGCGGAGACGTCGTTGCTGTAGACGGCGATCGCCTGCTCGACCAGCGGCTGCGCAAGGTCCACGAGGTCGCGCTCGAGATAGTGCTGCGCAATCGCCACTCGGGTCGCGTTTGCCATCGGGTCGCGTGCGAGCGCAGTACGGTAGAGTGCAACTGCCTGCGACGGCGCGTTCTCGCGCGCATGGCACGTGCCGAATTCAGTGAGATCGGCGGCGCCAAGGCCGCGCGACTCGAGCAACGACGTGTACAACCGCACGGCATCGTCCGACCGGCTCGTCATGCTGTAGTACCGC
>JAAYZF010000324.1 GCA_012514975.1 bacterium | reverse complement strand
CCGTGTGGCCACGACTGGTGTCGCGGCCTACCACGCGAGCATGCAGACGCGTGTCCGCCGCAATTGCGTGCAGGCCGACGCGGAGGATACCCGTGTCCTCTGGCATGTGGGGTACGACGCGACTCCAGTCACGTCGACGCGTGGGATACGCGTGTCCGCCAGCGCGTTTGTGGTAAGCGCGCGTCCGCTCACGCCTTTCCGCTCCGTGTGGCCACGACTGGTGTCGCGGCCTACCACGCGAGCATGCTGACGCGTGTCCGCCGCAATTGCGTGCAGGCCGACACGGAGGATACCCGTGTCCTCTGGCATGTGGGGTACGACGTGACACCAGTCACGTCGACGCGTGGGATACGCGTGTCCGGCGGCGCGTTTGTGGTAAGCGCGCGTCCGCTCACGCCTTTCCGCTCCGTGTGGCCACGACTGGTGTCGCGGCCTACCACGCGAGCATGCAGACGCGTGTCCGCTCCGTGTGGCCACGACTGGAGTCGCGGCCTACCACGCAAGCATGCAGACGCGTGTCCGCTCCGTGTGGCCGCGACTGGAGTCGCGGCCTACCACGCAAGCATCCGGACGCATGCCGTCAAATTCGTGACCGGTTGCTGGCGAGGACGATGGGGGTGAATGTCTCGGGACAGTTCCACACATTCACAAGCACAATGAGCGCAAGCGCGGCCGCAGTGTCCGCGTCGCTTCCCGCGTCGATATCGTAGACGCCCACTGTGCGTGGATCGGCACGGTAGATCGGCGGCGTGACCGGCACAGCATCCCCGCCGTCGAGCCCGGCGGCCTCCGCCGCGTCTTCATCGGCGGCTGCCCCGGCGCCCACTCTGTCAGCGCCGGCCTTCAGTATGGTGTGGAGCCGCAGGCGCATGTCGCCATCCATGCCCACGCACGGCACGACCAGCCGCGCACCGAAAGGCGTCAGGGGCGACAGAATCGGGGTTCGTTTGAACTCGACTGCGCCTCCGGTCTCCCGGATTTTCACGAGGACGCGGCACGCGGAATCCGGAAGTGTGACCAGCGTTTTGACCGCAGCGCGAATTTGTTTGAACGCAGGAACGTTCCTCCAGCGGTCCACGTCACGTGGGGTGAGGAACTGCGGCACAGGCACCTCGCGAACCGCGACAGGCGGCTCATAGGGTCTGACCAAGCCAGCCTCCTGTGCCCCCACGGCATCGAGCAGCCGGTCGAGCTCGCTCTCGAATTGTTCGCACGCGCGCGTGGCCTCGTCGAACGCCCTGTCGGTGCGCAACTGCCTGAGTTTCCAGTCCGTGTACACATCACCGATCTTCGCGCCAAGCCACGCGCCAAAGGAGCAGCCGAGCACAATCACTCCAAGAAACCCATCAACTTCCGGCCTCAGGGAGAAATGGAAATCGCCTGAGTGAAACACCACCGAGTACAAGGCATACATCAACGCGCCCATCAACGCGCCGCACACGACGGCAAGAACGCACTTCACCATCCGCGCGGTGTGCTCGGCGTCCGCATAGAGAACGGAGCGCGTATGGAACGAGACGTTAAACGTCCTTATACGTTCATCAAACTGCATGTTGTAGCCGAACCCGACTTTGAGCCGCGCCTGCAGCGCCCGATGTGCTATCTCAGCCTCGAAATCGTTCTCGTCGGACAGGACGACGCGCATGGTGAACATCGAGCGGCGGCCAAAGTGGCCCCCGGCGAGTCCGGCCACGGCCGACATGAGCCGGGCAGCCATCATTTGCGAGCCGTCCTTGTTCTCCTCCGACAAGGTCAACACGCGCAGATAGCCGTCATTCGGCGCAACGTCAGGATTAGCGCGGTCGACACTGGGCATCATGGCATGGCCTCGAGCAGTTACATCACGATGCCCGGTGATGCGGGCAGGTTTGTCACTGCGGACGTTGCAGAAGGAGCGGGTTGTGCGGACGGTGCGCCGGGCTGCGCGTCCTGAACGCCGCGGAGGCGGCGCGACCGTTGTTCACAGAGCGCGGCTTTGGCAGGCTCATCCATCTTCCGGTACAGCGCGCCCATGTTCTCAAGCACGGCGGCGATGCCGGCGTTGTCCTTACCAAGATTCTTCTCCATGATCGTCAGCGCGCGCAGGAACGCCTGCTCGGCTTCGAGATAGCGTTCGCGCGCCGTAAGCAGCAGGCCGAAATTGTTGAGTGTGGCGGCGACTTCGAGGTGGTCTTTCCCGAGCTTCGACTCGCGGATTTGAAGGGCGCGCGTGTAGAATTCCTCCGCCTGCGGCAGCTTGCCTTCCGCACGGTACACCTCGCCAAGGTTGTTCATGACAGTGGCCAGGTCGGGATGATCGGCCGGCAGCTTTGCCTGCCGGACAGCCAGTGCGCGCTTCAGCAGATCCTCGGCCTCGGCATACTTGCGCAGGTGATACTTCTGCTGGCCGAGGTTGCTGAGGAACCGGGCAGTCTCGAGCGCGTCAGGCCCGTACGCTTTTTCGGCGATGGCGAGCCCGCGGGCATACGCCTGTTCGGCGTCGGCATGCCTGCCCATGTTCTGGTACGCGCCGCCGAGATTGCCCAGGTGCGTTGCGACAACGGGGGCATCCGCGCGGGTGACCTTTGCATCGATTGCGAGGACCTGCTGATACAGCTCCGCGGCGGCGGAATAGTTCCCCTGCGCCTTCTCGAGCTCGGCGAGGT
>JAAYZF010000030.1 GCA_012514975.1 bacterium | reverse complement strand
CGCCCTCAAGCCGGAGCGTCTGCCCGTCGGGCAGCTTGTCCTGGATGGCGTCCGAGTAGTCCCACACGAGCGTGCCGTTGACCACGTTGACGCGGTTGGTCAGGCAGACCTGGTTCTTGAGCACGAGCCTGCCCGGTCCGTTCTTCAGCGGCTGCGTCGTGCCCGTCGAGTTGAAATCGAGCGTGCCGAACATGACGAAGTCGCCACGGCCGAACCACCCGCCGTTGTTGTTGCTGTTGAAGAAGCCGTTGCTGATGACGCTGGTCGTGCCTGGAATGCTGTTCATGATGCAGCCCACGCCGGGCCAGCCGCCGCCATTGATGCCGCGGATTCTGCGCGTGGGCAGGCTGTTGCCCATGAGGTCATACGTGCCTTGCGTCATGAGGGCAACGTTCTCATTCGTGCCCTGGCCAAGCGCCCACGGGTGCTTCATGCGGACAAGCCAACTGGCCGTGTTGTTCCCGACAGCCCCCGTGAAGGTGTTGCTCCCGCCGAACTCGTACACGCCGCCGACGGAGTTGACGAAGTTGATTGCTCTGCCGCCGGCGTTCTCGATGATCCGCTGGTTCATGATCAACTTGACGTTCGCTCCCGCGGTTATTGTCTTGAGACCGGTGATGCGGAGGCCGCGGTTCGGATGAATGACCACGCGGTTGAACCCGCCGGTGCTCTGGAACACCATGCCCGCACCATTGTCGATGAACGCCGGCACGTTCGTCGGCGGCACTCTGCCAAGACTGGCGTCGGAGTACATCACGACCGTGCACTGGTTCGCCTTGAGCCCGCCAGCCCAGGTGTTGGTGCCCGCAAGGACGAGCGTGCCGGAGTTGTTGGCTGCAAGGCTGATGGCATCGCCCGTGGCGCCAATGGAGCCGTTGACCGTCAGCCTGAACGGGCTGTTCACGTCCCAGGCCGCGGACGACTTCATGATGATGTTGTTGTTGACGAAGTTGTTCGTGTGGCGGTTGCGGAGAGTGTTGACCTTTAGATCGTTGCCGATGAGCGTGAGATTCTGGATCACGTTCGAGAACTGCACGTAATTCAGGTCCAGATCGGCAATGTCAACGTTCGTGGGCACGATGCCGCCGTCCATCAACACAACCGCATCGTCGTTCTGCGGCGGCTCGCCGCCCTGCCAGTTCCCCGGCGTGCTCCACTTGCCGTCACCCGCGCCGCCGCTCGAAATGACGACCGCCGCCGATGCGCTGCCCGCGCCGAGTGCGCAGACGAGCACGATGGTGGCCAGAACCCTCAATGTGCTGATACGGCTGTTCATAAGGTCCTCCCTGGTAGAAACAGTTTTAGTCTGACGCGCGTCAATCCGGCGGCACAGCCCATTACATCGCTACCGGTTACGCACTAGTACGAACTATACCATTAATCGGGTTTGGTATCCATGCATCATCGGGACATTAATAGGGCTGCATGGGACAACGCTTAGCGCGGAAACAACAGGGCACCGGGCGGCCGGTCTGCCCATGCAGAAGCATGTCAGGCGCTCCAACCCGCGAACGCGTTCATGCGCCGCAAATTGACAATTTAGGGCCTGACCCCGGGGTCAGGCCCCAAATTGTCAGTCCCCCCCGCGGGGTCAGGCCCTAAATTGTCAGTCCGGAAGGAACACCTGCGTCACTTGCGCTCGCGGTTGACGTTCGGTATACTTGCCGTGCGGGATTGCAGAATGGCGCACGCGAAGCTCATCATCGATACGGACCCAGGGCAGGATATCGACGACCTGCTCGCACTCACCTTTGCCTTGCGCAGGCCGGAACTCGACATCAAGGCCATCACCACAGTCACCTGGCCCGCGGACAAACGCGCGCGGCTCGTCAACCGCCTCCTGCGCCATCATGACCGCACGGATATCCCTGTTGCCGCCGGTGCGGACTTCCCGCTCCACGCGCTCACGGATGCCGGGATGGCTGCACGGTGCGACTTCCCGCGTGTGATGAATCACTATGCGTTCGCCGAGCCTGAAGACCCGCGTGATGCGCCTGCGGACACGGACGCGGCAGACCTTATCATACGCACCATCGAGCAGCATCCGCACGCGATTGTGCTCGCCTGCATCGCGCCGCTGACGAACATCGCGCGCGCGCTGCAACGCAGGCCGGAGATCGCCGGCAAGGTCAGGCAGATCATCATGATGGGCGGCGAAACTGCGCTTGACCGCGTCGAGCACAATGTCTCGTCGGACTACACCGCGGCGGACATTGTGCTCTCGTCGGGGATTCCGATCGTGATGGGCACGTGGGATGTGACGCGGCGGTTCACGCTGTCAAAGGAGGACTGCGCGCTGTTCCGCGGACATCCGTCACCCCTCTGCCGGGCACTTGGCCGCGCGATCGACCTGTGGCAGCCGGCGCAGAGCTGGAAGCCGGGCCCGGTGATGTACGACCTGTTCCCGATGGTCCACGCGTTTGACCAGTCATACTACAACATCAGGCCGTCACCAGTGCGCGTCGTGACCGCCGCGGGAGACAACCGGGGCAGGACAATCATTGACGACGCCGGACAGATGCTCGAGGTGACAACGGACATCAACGCCGCGGCAATCCGTTCGCTGTATCTCGCAACCGTTCTGGGAGAAGGATGACCATCATAACCTCCATGTCGTGCCCGAGCCATCCGGCGCACTGCTCGGCGCGGCCCTGCTCATCGCCGTGACACAAGGGCTCCCGGGGCGCGTGCGCCGCTCCTGATCCGCCCTTGCGTTGTCGCGCCGCGTTCGGTATACTTGCCGTACAGAAGTGCGGAACAAGGAGAGACAGCATGACAACACGTGTTGCGGAAGTGCAGAGTCGCGGCGTCAGCAAGGCCGTCATCGTATTCGAGGGGCTGGGGTTTGTGGTGGCGGTTGGCGTGTGCTGGCTCACAGAGGTGTTCGATTCCCCGTTTTCATGGCAGCAGTTGTTGATCGAGACCGCGCTGATCGCCCTGCTGGGCGCGGCATGCGTGTGGTGGACAATCCAGTCGGTGAGAAGAGTCCGCTATCTCGAAGGCTTTCTCGTGCTCTGCGCGTCATGCAAGTCGGTAAAAGTGGACGATCGCTGGGTGGACATCGAGAGCGTGCTGCCAGGCGAGCCGCAGCTAATCATGTCGCATGGCATCTGCCCGGCATGCGCAAGGAAACTCTACGGTGAAGACTGGAGGAACCGGGATGCAGGACACACAGGCTGAGCGGAGTGACTGGAAGGCTGAGAGCACGCGCGGCGTCGTCGCCGCGGGCGGCGCGCAGGCTGTCGACGCCGGCATCGCCATGCTCGCCAAGGGAGGCAATGCCGCCGATGCCGCCGCCGCGACGATTCTCGCGCTGAACATCACCGACCATGGCGATTGTTCGATCGGCGGCGAGGCGCCTGTGCTGATCTATGACGCGAAGAGGCGCGAGGTGAAGGCGCTGAGCGGCCAGGGCCGTGCGCCGCTCTCCCCTGCCGCGATCGACTGGTACATGCTCAACGGCATACCCGGCGGAAGCGACATCAAGATGGCGCCCGTGCCGTCCGTGGTGGATTCATGCACGACACTGTTGAGAGAATACGGCACGATGAGCTTCGGGCAGATCGTGGCGCCAACGCTCGCCCTGCTCGACGCGGGCACGCTGCCATGGCATCCGCGCCTCGCACACACATTGCGCAGGCTCGCGGACGAGGAGAAGAACACCCGCGGCACGCGCGAAGAGAGGCTTCAGGCTGCCTCGGACCGCTTCTACGGACGCAACAAGCGCCGGTCGGACATCGCTGACGAGCTCGAAGCGTTCTACATCGAGAAGGGCGGGTTCCTCCGCAAGGCCGACCTCGCCGCGCACACGACGCTCATCGAGAACCCGGTAACGGCGGAGTACCGCGGGTTCACGGTGTGCAAATGCGGGCCGTGGACCCAGGGGCCGTATCTCTGCCAGGCGCTGCGCCTGCTCGATGGTTTCGACGTGAAGGCCATGGGCCATCTGTCGGCGGACTACGTGCATGTTGCCGTCGAGTCGATCAAACTGGCAATGGCTGACCGCGATGAGTATTACGGCGATCCGGCCTTTGTCCAGGTGCCTCTGCGCGCGCTGCTGTCGGATGAGTACACTGCGTTGCGCAGGCCGCTGATCGACATGCGGAGCGCATCGCTCGAAGCGCGGCCGGGCGACCCGCGCCAGATGAAGCCGCTCAAGGCAAACGGCGTGTTCCGCCCCGGCATTGGCGGGACGACAACCTGTGTCATAGCCGACCGCTGGGGCAATGTGGTGGCCGCAACGCCGAGCGCGAATGTGCCGTCGTCGCTCACCGATGCGGGCGCGGCGGGCGTGACGTATGGCAACCGGCTGCGCAGCCTGAACACCACTCCCGGTCATCCGAACTGCATCCAGCCGGGCAAGCGGCCGCGCATTACGCTCACGCCGACCATCGTGCTCAAGGATGGCAGGCCGGCGTTTGCCATAAGCGTCGCCGGAGGCGACTTGCAGGACCAGGCAACGCTGAATCTGCTGCTCGATGCGATCGATTTCGGCATGGAACCGGCCGAGGCGGTGCGTGTGCCGCGCTTTGCCACGTCACACCATCAGGATTCGTTCAATCCCGACCGCGACCGCGAGCGCACGTTCATCAAGGCCGGCTCGCTCAGGATCAGTGACCGCGTGAGCGCCGAGGTGCGCGACGAGCTTGCGCGCCGCGGCCATGCGGTCGAGACAAGCGCGACGCCGATCGCCGTTCCCGTCATGCTTTCCATCAACCATGAAACCGGGCTGTGCCGCGCCGCGGGTGATCCTGATGCGAAGCGGCATGCAGCGGGGCTCTAAGGGACGGAAGTACAATCATCCGCAGATTACGCAGATTGCACGGATTGCGGAAGCATGGCAGCGGATGAAACGGATTGGACCGGATCCAGGAGTATTGGCCACGGAAGACACCGAAATCACGGAAAGAGTAGCGAAGATGGTGCCGTCTGTTGTCTTTCTTGCCTGGTTACTTGCCAGTGTAAAAGCAGAGTAGTGGACTTGGCTGGTGGAGTACGTGTCGCCTCATCTGCGGAATCTGCGGAATCCGCGGACCATGCGTGAGTGACTATCGACTATCAACTACCGACGACGAGAACGACGACGAGGACGAGTACGATGAATCCCCCAAGACGTATTGGGGGAAACGATGAACCATGAACGAACAACGATGAACACACCCATCAAAATCGCCGTCATCGGCGCAGGCAGCATGTCATTCGGGCCGGGCACAATACGCGACGTTATGCTCAGCGACGCGCTCAACGAGGCAGGCATCGAATTGATGTTGATGGACACGATTGCCGAGCATCTGCCAGACCGCGAGAGCTATGCGCGCAATCTTGCGAAACAGTTGAAGCGAAACGCGCGCATCCGCTCGACGACGTCTCTGGACGAGGCGATTGACGGCGCCCGGTACGTGGTGACTGCCATCGAGGTGGACCGCTATGTGTATTGGGCGCAGGATTTCCATGTGCCGCGCCAGTACGGCTTTCCCCAGATTTACGGCGAGAACGGCGGGCCGGGCGGCCTGTTCCACGCGCTGCGGAACATGGGCCCGATGCTCCACATCGCGCAACGGATGGAAGAGTTGTGCCCTGATGCGCTGCTCCTCAATTTCACCAATCCCGAAAGCAAACTGTGCCAGGCCGTCAGCATGCTCACAAAGACGAAGACCATCGGCTTGTGCCACGGTGTTGCCATGGGGCGCCACCAGATTGCCTCACTCCTCGAGATGCCTGTCGAAGATCTTGAGACCGCCGCATGCGGGATGAACCATTTCACGTGGTTCGAGACCGTGCGGCATCGCGCGACAGGCGAAGACCTCTATCCCCTCCTGCGCGGGAAGGAACGCGCGGCCGACCCGCTGGCGCATTGGGATGAGCTCGCGTTGAGCCGCATCTGCCTGCGCGTGTTCGGCCTGTGGCCCTCGCCGGGCACGAACCACATCGGCGAGTATGTCCGCTGGTCACAGGAGTTTCTTGCGAGCACGGCGCTGCAGTACTACTACGATCCTGCTGACGGGCATCCATGGGAAGCGGGAAGGGCGCCGCGGTTCATCTATTCGCTCGAGGGAAACCCCACTTCCGTGCCGCTCTTCCCGGGGAGGAAAGCCGGGACAGCGGCCAGCGCGCCTGCTCGCGAGGAACAACTGCTCCCGAGCGGCGAGCTTGCCGTGCCGATCATGGAGGCGCTGTCATGCGGCGTTGCGCATTCGCTTGGCGCGGTGAACGTGCCGAACAGCGGCGCGATACCGGGAATGGATGATGACATCGTCGTCGAGGCGCCTGCCGAAGCCGACGGCACGGGCCTGCGGCCCTGGAGAATGAAGCGCCTGCCCGAGGCGGTAACGGCGATGCTGCGACTGCAAGGCAGCATCCAGAAGCTGCTGGTCGAGGCGTATGCCGGGCAGTCGCGCCGCACGCTGTTGCAGGCCGTGCTGCTCGATCCGACGGCATCGAGTTACCGGAACGCGGTGGCGATGATCAACGAGATGTGCACGCTGCAGAAGGAGCTTCTGCCGCCGATGACGTGGTGACGCCGTGGTCGCGCCGGCTCAGCCGTGGCAAGTCAAAGTGGCTGCGGCTCGGCCGTGGCAAGTCAAAGTGGCTGCGGCTCGGCCGTGGCAAGTCAAAGTGGCTGCGGCTCGG
>JAAYZF010000323.1 GCA_012514975.1 bacterium | reverse complement strand
GTTGACGTCACCATGAGAGTTGCCCGAGTATATGACATGTACTACTACTATTAGGCTGGTCGGCTCTGCAAGACGTACTCAGACGACCGTTCGCCCTTCCCTGCCGCGACGTGCAATGGGCGCGTTGACCGAAGTGATCCTGGCAGCATCCACCATTGGCGCGGGGGACAACCCGCGGAAACTAAGCTCTCGTCGCCGTAAAGGGGGATTCCGGCGGGGCCACCGGCGGGCGTATCGTGCAGGACTGAACGTTTCTCAACGGGCGCGAAGCATCCGTCCAGACTCATAGCTGTAGCCACAAAAGGGCACAAGGTTCACAAACTCAGCGACTCTTTTTGTGTGTTTTGTGACTCTTTGTGGCTTGATCAATGTGGCTGGTCTCTTTGAGGCCGATCAACGGGCGCAAAGCACCCGTCCACACACGGCGCGAACGGCCGCCGATCCAGGCGGACTGCAGGATCGTCGTCTACATGCGCGCGCGGCGGGGGAATGCGTTCTCGGGAGCACACGGAGAAACGGCCGCCGATCCGGGCGGAACTGCAGGGAGCGCGGGGGCCATGCTCCCGCTGTGGAACGCGGCGGCCATGCCGCCGCTCTAGTGTCTGCGACCAGTCCCAGACGGCGGCAGGCGAGTACGCCGTGCCCTCCAGTGTGCGGTCGGACACCGCACGATGATTGCGGGGGCCGCGCCAGCGGTGTGGAGCGCGTGTGGCCATGCCGCCGCTGTGGAGTTACCACGCGACGACGAGCACGAGAACGAGGACGATCACGATTACGAGCTTGGGAGTCGTGCTAGCGCCGGCTCTTCACTGCCGACTTCAGCGGCAGCTTAGCCAGTGCCCCCTCGGGCGCGATGCGTATTCTCACTGCCTTGGGCGTGGTGACGTTCAGCTCGAGCCACCTGCCCGCGCCGTCGCCATGGATGCGCCAGTCGACGTTGATCGGCCCGTCGGGGTGGGCGACAGCGCCGCGCGCGAACGTGAGCGTCCCGCTCACCGGCGCGACAAGCACATCGCGCGGGCGGAGAGGCGCGGGGCGCACGCCAAGCACTCTGCGCGCAAAGGCGATCATCGGGGCGCTGGACCAGCCGATGCAGAGGTCGCCCTCATTCTCGAGGCCGCGATAGAGCGCCTCCCAGAGAGCCCATGCGCCGCGTTCCTTCATCAATCCCCAGGTACGTCGCATGATATGTTCGGCGAACGCGAACTCGCCGCGGTCATAGAGCATGTCAAGCGCGTACTTGTGGAAGTAGAGCTCGATATGCGTTGGGCTGAGGAAGTTCTCGTCGCTGAGGCAGTCTTTGACGTAAGCGAGGGCGGCCTGTGCTTTCTTCCCCTCGACGAGGCCGTAGAGCAGCGCGAGGACATTCGTATGCGCCGAGTACGCCCCGGACAGTTTGCCGTCATGGATCGCCGGGGCATAGCGGCTGGTGTTTCCATCCCAGAGGTGCTGGAACGCACGTTTGACACGATGCGCCTCGCGTGTGCAGCGCGCGGCCGCGGCCTTGTCCTTGAGAAGGCCGGCGAGCTCCGCGGCGCAGAGCAGAGCGGCGTAGCGGAAGGCATTCAGAACGCCATTTTCGCCCGTCCTCATCTCCTGTGTGGTTGTCCAGTCGATGAACACGGAGCCCGTGTCGCCCGTCCAGAGGCCATGCGGGCCCTCGTGCCAGACGGGGCTTGCGAAGAGGCGCTCGACGTGCGGCCACAGCTCGCGCAGCAGAGGCAGATCGGCCGACTGGAGCACGTAGTCGCAGAGGAGGAGAATCCAGATGAGCGTGTAGTCGATGAGCGGCCTGTTGAGCCAGGCGGGGACGCAGTCGCGAATCTGCCCGTCGGGATACTGGCCGTGCGCCCACAGGCGCAGAGTCTGTCTGATGAAAGAGGGCTCGCGCCAGAATGCCGTGGTGGCGTTGTGAATGACGTACGTGTCGCCCAGATAGAGGCCGCGTTCGCGCCACGCATCAGCATTCCACGTGTCCTCCATCAATGTCAGAAGCGTATGAAGCCCGGTGGACCACGTCCAGTTGAACACCGGGTCGGAACACTCGAAGCGCCCTTCGACGCGCACGGGACAGAGCGTGCGGCGGACATCGACGCGATGGATCGTGACCGGGGCGGTTGCATTGCGCACGGCGATCTGGAGGTACCTGCCGCCGCGCGGCCTGAACGCCTCGACCCGCGTGCGCCCGCCTGCGAGGGTGAACCGGTCGGCATTATGGATGAACGGATTGCTGAGATAGAAGCCGATGAGGCCGTCCGCGCGGAGCCGTTCGTCATACGCGATGTCGATCACCGTGCCTTCGGGCGCATCGACATCGACGACTGCATGGCCAAGGTACGCGCAGCCGAAATCGAACAAGAGGACCCAGTCCTTTCCGGCGGGGATTTCGAGGTCGGTTACGGCGGCGGGCCGGGCGACTTCACGCGAGACGGGCGTGTCCCACGCCATCATCCTCGAGGGGAACGGCACGAGCTCGCCGCGCGGCGCGCGATGCCATGGGACGTCGAGCTTGGGCATCTGGCCGATGCTCGCGGGCACGGCGCCTTCGCCGCATGCAGCCGCGACGGCCGCGCGGAGTGTCTCCTCGGGGACGCCGTCCGAGAGGAGCATCGTCTGCGGGCAGGCCATGTCTGGCTCAGCCGCGGCGACAAGGCCCTTGTCCCTGGGAAAGGCGATGAGGACAGCCCACACCATCTTTTCGAGGTACACGCCGTGGAGCTGCGGTTCGCCGTACAGGAAATTCCAGCCGGCGCGGAGATGCACGTGGTAATTCTCGCGAGGGCCTGGCGGCGTTACGTTCGCCCGCTCGATCTGCGCGCCATTGAGATAATGCGGCCCCCAGTACATGCCGAGCGTCACATCCTGGCCGGCGGGCGAGTAGATGTGCGAGGCGTAGCAGCAGCGGGGTTTGGCGCCCTGGGCGGCAGGCTTGGGAGCGTAGACACGGCCGCCGATGATGTCCTCGGTGGCAGCGAGCGCGCTGTTGACGAGTACGCGCTCGGGCGACTGGAAATCCATGGCGAGCATGGGGACAGACCGCGGGCGGAGCGCGCCCCACGCATCCTGCCGCGCGATCGTCACGGGCCGTGCCCATGCGCGGTCGTTGAAGCGGCATGAATAGACGCCGCGCGGTTCGCGCCGTGTGTCCCTGATCTCGGCGGGGGACTGGGCGAAACTGTAGAGCGGGGCATCGGCATCCCATGCGGCGGCGCGCTGCATCCGCCATTCGCCGGGTGTGGAGAGATCGACCGGCGTTTTCGTCGAGCGCACCGAGCCCCAGGCGATGAACCCGCCGATGCTTGGCGCCGACTCGAACGAATTGTCGCCGAAGCTGTTCGCCTCGACGAGGAGGGCGTTCCTGCCTTTGCGCAGCCATGGGCGGAGATCGACCGTGTCATACTCGGGATGAGACGGCAGGAACCGCGCAGGGCCGTACGCGACGATCTCGCCGTTCACCCACAGGCGGTAGCGTGTGTCGGCGAAGAGGTGAAGCAGGGCCTCGCGCACGCTTGCGCGCGGGTCGCCTTCAAGGGTGAACGCGCGGCGGAAACAGACGAAGACGTTGCGGCCCAGTCCCGTTGAGTCGCACCAGACATACAGCGGATTGGGGACGCGATGCATTCTGTTCATGACTCAGGCACCATTGTTGCCCGGGCCGGCCGCGGTCTCGTCGGGCGGGGAATGGCGGACGCCGATGCCCGCCGAGTACACGAGTTCCCCTCCATGCCATCCGGCAGCCAGGAGCAACACTGCGCCGGCGGCCGAGCACGCGAGCGCTGCGGGAGGTGTTGGCGCGGTGAAGCCGGCCCTGAGCCAGAGACTGGCGCCAAAGGCTGCCTCGCCGAGAAGTGCCAGTGAAATGTGCCGGACGAACAGTGACGAGGTGCGGGCTGGAAGATGCTCGTCCAGGCAGCCGAACCGGACGCTGTCGATCATGCCCGCAATGAGCGCTGCCGCCGCGGCGGCGAGCCCGGCGGCAATGCACAGGAAGGCTGCCGCGGGCCAGTGCGGGACTGGCCGCCAGATAGACACGGCATCAAACACCGCGCCCGCGCAGGGAAGCGCCAGAGCAAAGTGCGTCGCGGGCGGGTGAAGCGGATGGCCGGAAGGCTTGAAAGCCACGGCGCTCCTCAGGCCGCTATGAGAACGGAAAGGAGGAGCAGAAAGCCCGCGACGGCCACCACACCGTGCACGCCCATCAGGGCCAACGGCAGCTTGCGCGCTTTGAGATGCAGCGCGAAGAGCAGGAAGCCTCCCAGCGCCGCCACCGCGAAGAGAGCAAGCGCAACCATTTCGCGCGGCACGCGCGGCCCGGTCGTTGCCTCGAGTATGAGCACCACGAGCCCGGCAGCCGCGAAGGCACCGTGCGCCAGTGCAGTGCCGATCGAAACCTCCCTGGCCTTCAGGCGCAGATAAACGATTGCGGCGCCGATCACGGCCGCGATGGCGAACAAGACGATTGAGAGTATCAGCATGGGAACCTCATCTGTGCAGGTTACGCCGGTGCGGGAGACGCGGGTGAGTCATCGGTCCATGGGATGACGTTTTGCGTGAAAGGGACTGTGTGATGATAGCACAGTCGTGTGGTAATGTCAAGCAACCGGGAACACCCAGTTCCGGCGGCGGAGCGCTGCACACGAGGGAGTGTGTGTGGCGCGCGATAGCGATGCCACGGCCTTGCCCCGCGCGGTTGCGCGGGGGCAAGGCGGGCGCAGTGCGTCATTCGGTTGCGGCAGGAGGCGGCGCGGGCGCTTCAGGCGGGGGAGGCGGCGCGGGCGCGGCAGCTTCGCCGCCGCCGCGGCGTTCGCCTCGCTGGCCACGCTGGCCTCGCTGGCCGCGCGGGCCACGG
>JAAYZF010000322.1 GCA_012514975.1 bacterium | reverse complement strand
GTGAATCTCGAGGCGCTGATGATCATCGCGTACAATCTCAAGCTCGCGGCAACGCCGTTCAGCGCACGCTACCGCATCGACAAGGCCGACCCGCCCGCGCTTGCCGTGCATGCCGACCCGGATACCATCGCGCGCATCGCGCGGGAGCACTACTGGCGGTGATGGCCGCGCTCCGCACCGGCATTGATGGTGAAAACGTGAAACAGCGATTGACAACCGGGAATTGACCAATGACCAATGGCTACTGACCAATGAACACCTCATCCGTCATCGACATCACCACGCCGCAGGACCTGCAGCAGGCCGCACAGTCGCTCGATGAAGGCGATGTGCTCATCATCGATTTCTGGGCGCCATGGTGCGGCCCGTGCAAGGCGCTCTCGCCCGTCCTCGAGCAGCTCGCGCGCAAGTACGCGCCACGCGTCACCCTTGCCAAGGTCAACGTGGACGAACAGCCGGCCCTCGCCGCCCAGTTCCGCGTGCAGAGCATCCCGTCGGTCAAGTTCATCCAGGACGGCAAGCTTGCCGGGCAGTTCACCGGCGCCCAGTCGGCCGACCAGGTGGAGAAGATCATCCAGGAGCTCCTTCCCCCGGCCGAGGACCCGAACGCGCCGTTCGAGGCTGCCAAGGCTGCCATCGCCGCCGGCAACTGGCGGGATGCCGAACGCATCTACAAGGACATCCTGGCGCGACAGCCTGATGACCCGGCCGCTCATGCAGGCGTTGCCCGCTGCCTGGTCGAGCGGGATGATCTTGCGGGGGCGAAGAAGGAGCTTGAGCACGTTTCGCCCCACACGCATGCGTCCCTGCGCGACCCTGTGCTGACGCGCATCGAGGTGATCGAGCAGTGTGCGCAGCACGGCGGGCTGAAGAAGCAGGCCGAGCGCGTCAAAGCCAACGGCGCGGACATGGATGCCGTGTACGACTGGGCTGTCTGCCTCGCCGCGACGCGCGACTATCGCGCGGCATGCCAGGCCCTGCTCAGCATCGTCGAGCAGAACAAGGAGTTCAAGCAGGGCGCCGCGCGCTCGCTCCTCGTCCTCCTGTTCGGCGTGATGGGAAGCGATGCCCCCGAAGTGGACGAGTTCCGCGGCAGACTCGCCTCGATTCTCTTCATCTAGTCACTTCCCTGCCGGGCAGAAGATCGAGGATAGAAGCGGGATTTGGATGAATGCCAAGGGGGATATTGTCATCGTCGGCGTCGGCGGCCAGGGCATCGTGCTCGCCAGCACGCTCATCTCCGACGCGGCGCTCCGCGCGGGCTGTGATGTCAAGAGCAATGAAGTGCATGGCATGGCCCAGCGCGGCGGAAGCGTCATGGCGCACGTCCGCTTCGCCCGCGAGGTCCATTCACCGCTTGTCGAGAAAGGCAGGGCTGACCTGCTGATCGCCATGGAAATCGCCGAAGGGCTCCGTCATGCGGAGTACCTTTCCCGTGACGGACTGGCGATTGTCAGCACGCAGCGGATCATCCCCGTCACGGTCTCATCAGGCGGCGCAACGTATCCGCGCGATCCTGAAGGCGCGGCACGCTCGCTGTTCAACCGGCTCTTCTTTGCCGACTGCATGCGCATTGCGGGCGAGCTTGGCAACCCGCGCGTCGTCAACAGCATCCTCGTCGGCTGCGCATCGAATCACCTCCCCTTCCCTGCTGCCGCGTGGGACGCGACGTTCCGGGCGGTGCTGCCCGCTCGCATTCTCGATGTGAATCTGAAGGCGTTCGAGAAAGGGAGGGGATTACGCCAGGAGCACCGGCTTTAGGATGTTCGGAGTACCCTTTAGCGGGGCCGTGCGCGCGGCGTGAACGGCCCGCCTGAAGGCGGTACTCCAAACATGC
>JAAYZF010000321.1 GCA_012514975.1 bacterium | reverse complement strand
GCCGCGCGGGCCACGGCCCTCACCCATGGGGGGCAGAGACTCGCGCTGTTCGGCCGTAAGGACCTCGGAGACGGCCTTGGTCATGTCCATCATGGCCGTGCGGCGCGCTTCCGGTTCCGTTGCCTCTCTCATCTTGGCCATCGAGGCGGTAATGATCTCTTTGATCTTCGCCTTCTGGGCATCATCGAGCGGCGGTTTCACAACCTCATAGCGCTGCATGAACCGGTCGGCCGTGAAGGCCGGGCCCCGGCCTTCGCCTTCACCGCGCGGGCCGCGGCGCGGGCGTTCGCCCTGTGCAGCTTCTTCAGCCGGCTTGGCTTCCTCGGGCGCCTTGACTGCTTCTGCGGGCGGCTTGACTGCTTCCTCGGGCGCCTTGACTGCTTCTGCGGGCGGCGCGGGTGTGGCGGCCGGGGTGAGCGATGCCGCCGCCGGCTCGGCTGCCTGTGTGGCTTCCTCGGCGAGAGCCGCGGTGACGGCAAAGGCAGCGATGACCGCTGTTGCCACGACTAGGGATGCTCTGGTGATCATACGTGATGCTCCTTCCGGGTGGCTGGTGAACGTCCGTCGTGGTTGACCCGAGGCGCGCGACGGCGGATTAAGCCGGTGGATCTGCTGTTCCGGCATGAACAGTTGTGCTACGACACGTGCATCTTGTGGCTCTTATGACGCGGGGGTGCGTGGAATTATTGTGGCCACGACAAATCTGTTGCGCGGACGGCGGCGCAACAGATTTGTGATACCTGCGAAGGCTGTGGGCGCTTCGCGCAACGGCAGACGCGTGTCGGCATGCTCGCGTGGTAGGCCGCGACTCCAGTCGTGGCCACACGCCGCGTCAACATGTCAGCCGGACGCGCGTATCCCGCGTGTCGACGTGACTGGAGTCACGTCGTACCCCACGCGTCGGCGAACACGCGTATCTCGCACGCCGACGTGCACGCACCCGCGGCGGACACGCGTCAGCTTGCTCGCGTGGTAGGCCGCGACTCAGTCGTGGCCACGCGCCGCGCCAACGTGTCAGCCAGACGCGCGCATCCCTTCTATCCGAATCTCATGAGGCGAATCAGGCACACTTGACACAATCCGCTCCATTCGGGTACCATAAACCAATGAACCAGCCACGTGCCAATGTGCCGGATGTGTTCGCAAAGTGCTCTGCCCTCGCCCCGATCGACCAGTTGAGGAAAATCCCGCACTATCCGTTCTTCCATCCCCTCGAATCCGCGCAGGGGCCTGAAGTGACCATTGGCGGCCGCAGGCTGGTCATGCTTGCCGCGAACGATTACCTTGGCCTGTCAACCGATCCGCGTGTCAAGGATGCCGCCGTCAGGGCAGTCGAGTGTTTCGGCGCCGGGTGTGGCGCCTCCCGTCTGCTTGCGGGCACAATGGCCCTGCACGAGGAGCTCGAAGCCGCGTTCGCCTCGTTCCTCGGAAAGGAGCAGGCCCTCGTCTTTACAACGGGCATGCAGACCAACCTCGGCATCATCCAGGCGCTCGTGGGAAAAGAAGACACTGTCATCACCGACAAGCTCGACCATGCGTCAATCCTTGACGGCTGCCGCCTCTCGAATGGCGAAATGACGCGGTTCAGGCACAATGACTGCGAGGATCTTGAACGCGTCCTTTCAGCGCAGGCAGCCAGGGCGCGCGGCGTGCTCGTTGCCGTCGAAGGCGTCTACAGCATGGACGGCGACATGGCCGATGTGCCGCGCGTGATCGCCCTCGCCCGGCGGCACGGCGCACGCGTCCTGCTCGATGATGCGCACGGGCTCGGCGTGCTCGGGCAGACCGGTGCGGGCACTGCCGAGCATTTCGGCTGCCTGGGCGAAGTTGACCTGGTGATGGGAACGTTCTCCAAGGCTTTTGCCGCCATAGGCGGTGTCGTGGCAGGCCCAACGCATGTCATCAATCACATCCGCCATTCCGCGCGGTCAATGATATTCTCCGCCGCGCTCCCCCCGCCGGTCGTCGCGGCAGTGCGCGCTGCGCTGGATATCGTACGGACCGAGCCCGAACGGCGCGGAAAACTGATGCGCAATGCCGCGGCCATGCGCGCCGGGCTGGCTGATGCGGGCTTCGACACGGGGAGTTCGTCCACGCCGATCATCCCTGTGCGGCTCGGCTCGCGTGACGCGGTGTTCAGCGCATGGCGCGCCTTGTTCGAGGCAGGAGTCTTTGCCGCCGCGGTGCTCCCGCCCGCCGTCCCACCCGGCAGGGAAATGCTGCGCGTCAGCGTCACCGCTGCGCACACGGCCGGGCACATCGAAACCGCGCTCAACGCGTTCCGCGCGCTGTGCTGAAGCTTTACGCCTTGTGGAACGTGACGATCACGTTGCTGCTTCCGTACGCCCGGTGGGCCTTTGCGGCATCCAACTCCTCGAGCCGCTCGTCCCAGCGGTGTGTGTGGAACAGAGTCTGAAGCAGAACGCCGGCGACTTTCACCAGATGGCCTGAGTAACTGACCTGGTCTGCCGTGAAGCCGTTTGCGGCGAGCAGAGAGAGGTAGCTGGCTTTGTCATAACGGCGGAGGTGGCCGATTTTCCGGTCATGCCAGTAGTTTATGGGCCAGAACATGGGCCATACATGCTTCAGTTTCACGGGAGCAACGAGAAGGCCTTTTGCCGAGTGTTTGGCCACGCGGGCCAGCTCGCTGACAAACCGATGATCATCCGGCAGATGCTCGATGATGGCGTTGCCGACAACCGCGTCGATGCAGTTGTCCGCTATCGGCAAGTCAAGCGCGGAGCAGATGACGGGGCAGACCCGGGTGCCCACACCCAGCGCCTCAGCCTTCCGGGAAAGCTCGAGCACGCTCTGGGGTGTGAGATCAGCGGCGATGACATTGTAGCCTGCCCGCGCAAGTTCAATCGTCATGTACCCCGATCCGCAACCGACATCGAGCACTGTCGCGCCCGGCGCAGGCGGCCCGAAGTGCCCCAGCGCCAAGTCAACATATTTCTTCATCCACGGATCAAGATGGTAATCAGAAGCATAGTGCGAGCTTTCATCCGTGAAATACTGGACTTGTCTGTCATACACTTCGCTGAAGTCACCTTCGGAAAGCAGCACGGGAATGCGGCCAGCGGCACACGCGAACGTGTGGCCGGCAGAGCACGAGATCATGTCAGGGCCGAACCGCAGTCCTTGATGGCAGACGGGGCAGAGAAAAGGCGCGTTTGCGAAATTCCCAGTAGTCATGTCACTCTCCTGACGCAGGACACCCCGACGTTGGGGTGTGCAGCGATAACAACGGAGATTGTAGGAAAATGACACTCCGAATGTCAACAGAGGATAGTATCGCCAGCGCGCAGGTTTTCTCCAATGAATTGTGTAACAGATTGACCTCGGCGT